>PYER01000009.1 GCA_003017855.1 filamentous cyanobacterium CCT1 | reverse complement strand
CCAGGCCCACTACCAGCCCGACCAGATGACGGTGGTGATTACCGGCGGCATTCCGCTGGAGCCCACGGTGGAGCTGGTCAAGCACGCCTTTCGCGGCTTTGCCCCACCGCCCCCCTGCCCCCCGGCGGCGAGTGCTCGGGTGCCCTCGCTGCCCGGCGTGCGGCGCGAGATTTTGCACCTGCCGCGCCTGGAGCAGTCGCGGCTGACCATGGCCTGGATTGGCCCCGGTATCGGCCAGCTCGAAACCGCCTACGGGCTGGATCTGCTGGCGGCAATTTTAGCCGAGGGGCGATCGTCGCGGCTGGTGCGCGAGCTGCGTGAAGACCGTCAGCTGGTGCAGGATATTGGGGCCGGGTTCTCGCTGCAGCGGGAATGCAGCCTGTTTACCATTCAGGCCTGGCTGGAGGGTGACGATGTGGACCGAGTGGAGGCGATTGTGTGCGATCGCCTGAGTGAGCTGGCCGCCAAACCCATCGGCGAGGCCGAGCTAGCCCGCGCCCAACGTCTGCTGTGCAACGACTACGCCTTTTCGACCGAGGCGCCGGGGCAGCTGGCGGGGCTGTACGGCTACTACGGCACCATTGCCGCCGCCGATCGCTGTCTCACCTACGTGCCTACGCTGCAGAGCTATACGGGCGATCGCCTGCGATCGCTGGCCGACCAGTACCTCACTCCCCTGCGCTATGTCTCCACCATTTTGCACCCTGCCTAGTCTGCCTGGCGCGATCGCCTGGGCAGACTATAGCCTGGGCGGTCTATAGTTAGACTGACCTGCCGATTTTGTACTCTAAACAGCCTATTTCTTGCCCTGTGACAGCCTCCCTTCTTCAAGCGCCCCGCCTGCACCGCACAGTTCTAGCCAATGGCTTAACGGTTCTGGTTTTAGAAAACCCGGTTGCCGACATTGTCTCAGCCCGACTATTTATTCGAGCCGGCAGCACCTTTGAAGCTCCCCACCAGGCCGGGTTGGTGAGCTTTTTAATGGGCCTGCTGACCAAAGGCACCGATACCCTATCGTCAATGGCGATCGCAGAAGCCGTTGAGTCGGTCGGGGCCAGCCTGGGTACCGATGCCGCCGCAGACTACAGTGTCATTAGCCTCAAAACCGTCTCCGCCGACTTTGCCGAAATCTTTGCCCTGGCCGCCACCGTGCTGCGCCAGCCCAGCTTCCCCCTCGACGAAATTGACCTGGAGCGCAAGCTCACCCTGCAGCAAATTCGCTCTATGCAGGAGCAGCCCTTCACTGTAGCCTTCAACCAGCTGCGCCAAGCCATGTACGGCGAGCACCCCTACGCCCTGCCCGGCATTGGCACCGAGGCCACAGTTTCTGCCATCACCCAGCAGGATCTGGTGGATTTTCACCGCCAGCACATGCGCCCTGACAACGTGGTTGTCACCATTGTGGGGCGTATCGCCCCCGAAGCCGCCCTGGCCCAGGTTGAGCAGACCCTAGGCGACTGGATGGCTCCAGCCACACCGCTCCCGGCCCTCACCCTACCCGCCGTTACAGCAGCGCCCGCCTGCTCGGTGGTCACGCAGGAAACTAACCAGGCGATCGTCATGGTCGGCTACCCGGCGGCCTCGGTCAAGCACCCCGCTTACCCCGCCCTCAAGCTGATCAACACCTACCTGGGCAACGGACTCTCCAGCCGCCTGTTTGTGGAACTGCGCGAAAAACGCGGCCTGGCCTACGACGTGTCGGCCTTTTACCCCACCCGGCTGGGGCTGTCGCAGTTTGTCGCCTACATCGGCACCGCCCCAGAAAACACCGCCACTGCCCTAGAGGGGCTGCGGTTCGAGGTCGAGCGCCTGCAAACCACGGTGCTCTCCGACGAAGAGCTACAGTCGGCCAAAAACAAGCTGCTGGGCCAATACGCCCTGGGCAAGCAAACCAACGCCCAGATTGCCCAATTACTGGGCTGGTACGAAATTTTGGGTCTGGGGGTCGAGTACGACCAGCAGTTTCAAGACATGGTAGCCGCCGTCACGGTGCTGGATGCCGAAGCCGTCGCCCAGGAATTCTTCCACACCCCCTACATTTCGCTGCTGGGGCCAGAGGAATTTGTCGCTCCGGTGGCTGCTGCGCAATCCTGAGCCAGATTTTAGAGACTAACAACTCGCATCAGCGGCAAAGGACCGATCGTGACCTGCACTAGCCGCTTTCTGTACTTACCGTCTGCCGTTTACAGGTAACCCTATAGATTGGGTTTCGTTGGGTTCCACTGCATTTCACCCAACCTACGGCAGGATAAAGGTTTCAAGAGTTTTGTTAGTCAAACAGGTTCTAGACACCAATGTTCTATTGCCCCAAATGGCTACCATCGGCGGCCTCACCAACGGGTAAGATGAGGCGATCGCCGGATTGACAGTCGCGGCTAAGCCGTTGGGGAGGGTGTTGTGGGAAGTGCGTTAATTTTAGCGCTGGTGGGGCTGCTTGCCGGGGTGCTGGCAGGGTTTTTGGGCATTGGCGGCGGCACGGTGATGGTGCCTGTGATGGTCGCTTTGGGCATGACGGGGGTACAAGCGGTGGGGACGAGCACCCTCGCGATCGCCCTGATTGCCCTGGTGGGCAGCGTGCAAAACTGGCGCATGGGCTTTCTCAAGCTCAACCATGTGGCCATGCTGGGCCTACCCGCCCTAGTCACTGCCTACCTGGGCAAAGAACTGGCTACTGCCCTACCCAACTATGCGCTATTAGGGATTTTCGGCCTGTTTCTGCTGCTCAACATCTACCTGATTGGCCTCAAAAAGCAGGTGGTGCGCAAGGCCCAGCGCAGCGAATCTGCTGGCCTACCCGCAGCAGATTCCATACCGCTGCCCGTGTCGCCCACGATCGCGCGACTGGGTATTGGCGGGCTGGCTGGGTTTCTGGCGGGGTTGTTTGGGGTTGGCGGCGGCGTGGTGATGGTGCCCCTGCAAATTTTGCTGCTGCACGAGCCGATTAAGGTCGCGGTGCAGACCAGCCTGGGGGCGATCGTGATTACCGGGCTGTGGGCCTGTCTGTGGCACGCATTGGCGGGCAACGTGCTGCTGACAACAGGGCTAATTTTAGGCGCAGCGGGGGCGATCGGCGTGCAGGTCAGCACCCGCTACTTGCCTCGACTGCCCGATCAGGCGGTAACAATTATGTTTCGGGCGCTGCTGGCGCTATTGGCCGGATACTTTTTCTTCAAAGCCTGGGCTGGCTACACGGCTCTGTCTGTCTAGACCACATTGTTCATGAAACGTTTGAACGTTTGAACATCCTGAGGACAACGGCTTAAACAGATTTGCTACGGCTAGACAAATTTTTGTTCACCACGGCTGAAGAATTGCTCAAACCAGTGGCAACCGCTGATTAAACGGGCTAGCGTGCGGAGGATGCGTTTTCATTCCCTATGCGCCCCCTTTTCACTGGCCCTCTCACCGTAGAAACGGTAACTGTCCTGATTCGTGACCTGCCGGGGCGGCTAGAGGGGTGCCGCATTGTGCAGCTGTCTGACTTCCACTTCGATGACGAACGCCTCGCGCCGGGGCTGTTGCGGAAGACGATCGATCGCGTCAATGACCTATCACCCGACCTAATCGCCCTCACTGGCGATTACGTCACCCATGACCCGTCCCCCATTTTTACCCTGGCGACCTACCTCAGCCAGCTCGAAAGCCGCTACGGTACCGTGGCGGTACTGGGTAACCACGACAACCGCAGTCTGGGTGGTCGCCGAACTATTCTGCGATCGCTGCAGCAGGCCGGCGTTCGTGCCCTGTGGAACGACATTGCCTACCCCCTGGGCGACGACCTGCCGGTGGTAGGGCTAGCCGATCTTTGGTCACACGAGTTTTGTGCCGCCCATCGGGTGCTCAAGGCCCTGCCTGCGTCTCAGCCCCGCCTAGTGCTCTCCCACAACCCCGACAGCGCCGAAGACTTAGCCCGCTGGCGAGTTGATTTACAGCTCTCGGGCCACACCCACGGCGGCCAAATCGTGCTGCCCGGCATCGGGCCAGCCGCCGCTATCAGCCAGGCGCTGCGGCTATCGGTGCTGTCGAAGTTACCCCTTGATCTAGCCCACCGCAAGCGTAACCGTCGAAAAATTGTGCGCCATTGGGAATGGGTATCAGGGCTGCACAGGGTTGGACAAAACCAGCTCTACATCAACAGGGGCTTGGGCACCTACGCGCCGGGGCGGTTGGGATGCCCGCCGGAGGTGACCGTGGTGGAGTTGGTGGGGGGGTAGGTGCAGGGGTGGATGGGTGTTTTCAATATCTATCGCGATTTGAAATTAACGGCTCTCTAGGGAATCAGGTGGCGAGGGTGGCGGGTTGATCGCTGGAGGGCAGCTTTTCGCTATCGCGGGCCGGGTCGGGCAAAAACCCTACCGCCCGTAAAATGGCTCCTAAATTAACGCCGTCTTCGAGCAGGCTGGCGTGGCCACTGTGGGGCAGGGGGTAAATGCGTGGGTTGGGCAGCAGCTCGGCCAGGCGCTGGGCTTCTTCGAGGGAGGGCAGCAGGCGATCGCCCAGGGAGGCTACCAGCAGCGTGGGCGCGGTAACTCGGTGCAGCTGCAGCGGCTCCAGACGAAACTGCGACAGCAGCGCCAGCCGCCAGGCCGCACTGCTCTGGGTGACCGCCGCCATGGCTTTGATCAGAGCCTGGCGGTTCGTCTCGCCAATGCGGCTGAGGTTGGCCAGTACCGGCAGGCTGAACAGGTTAGAACTCTGGTATAGCGGTGGAACCACCCAGGGGGTCAGGTTGGCCACCCAGTGCAGCCAGGGAAAACGATGAAACGACGAGGCCGAATTGATCAAAATCAGGTGGCTGGCCAGGGCTGGGGCCAGCGCCACGACCCGCAGCGCCAGACAGGCCCCAAACGACTCGCCGCAGAGATAGACCGGGGCCGTACCCGCCTCCTGGCGAATCAGCTGCACGGCCTGGTGGGCTAAACGCTCCCACGACGACAGATCATCGCCGGGTATGACCAGGCAGCGAATATCAAAGTGAGATTTGAGGCCAGCGCTTTGCAGCGCAAAGAGTTCGCCGCTGCCGTCCATGCCTGGCAGATAGACAAACATAGGCCGGTTGGGGTGCTTGCCGGTAGGGGCGTAGAGCTTGAGGGGAACTGGTTCAGCCATAGTTGATTAGTGCAGACAGCGGGTCAGCCCTGAGACTAGCAAAGACGGTCTTAGCCCCGTGCGCTTCCCAAGGCGGCATGTCCCAAAAGGACAGCCCCCAGACATCAATAACACCCCTGTTTTAACAGCTCGGCAATTTCATTCTCGCAGCACTGGGTTAGCTCGTTGGCCAAGTTATTTGGGCCTTTGGAGCGATAGCGCGATCGCAGGCGCGCATCCACCCGCACCGGGCGGCCAATCAGCAGGTCAACCTCCTGGTAGAAGACCGCTGGATGCCATCCCGGCTGCTGAAATAGCGGTTCCGAGGAGTCAAAAATACTCAGCCAGCGCAGGGGCACAACCGAATTGGTCGTCTCTCGGTGGGCCGCGATCGCCACAGGCACAATCGCCAGTTCGTCAACCCGCGCCCGCAGAGCCAGATGGGCAAACCCTCGATGAAAGCTGTTCAAGTTGTCTGGGGTAGTCTTGTTGACCATCGGGGCCGCCCCCTCCGGGAAAATTCCCACTGCCTCGCCATCGCTCAGGGCATTCATAGCGCGGCGGAAGAAGGCGGTCTGGCCCTTATCCGGGGCATCGAGGGGCAGGCAGCCCAGGGCGTTGACAATGTTGCGTAGCCCCGGCACCTGGCTCATGTAGTGGTGACAGGCAAAGCGCACCGGGCGACCCACAGCGCTCATCAGCAGCGGCGCATCCATAATGCTGCGGTGGTTGCTAACCACTACCAGGGGCTGATGGGGCGGCAGGCGATCGCGCCCGTGTACCGACATTTTCACCTGCGACAGAGCCAGTAGCCAGTTAGACAGATCTAACGGATTGGTGCTTAGAGAGGTCAGCGGTGGTACAGGAGCTAGGGCCATTCGAACCTACAGAGATAAGGACGGCTGAGCTACCCTGAGTGATGGGTAGCAAAACCTTGCTTCTCATAACGTAACAAAATCTCAGGTTATCAGAAGGCGGCAAACCCACCATTCTCAGCGAGATCTCCCCATCGATAGACCGTTAGGGCTGAGAGGCGCGCAGCTGTCCACAGGCCGCGTTTTCGTCCAGCCCACGGGAGTAGCGCACCGTCACAGCAATGCGGCGCGACTCTAGCTCATCCACAAAACTGCGAATACTGGCCTCACTGGGGCGCTGGTAGTCGGCCTCGCTGATGGGGTTGTAGGGAATCAGGTTGACGTGGCTCTGGAACCCGCGCAGGTGCTGGGCCAGCTCGGCGGCGTTGGCCGGCTGGTCGTTGAGCCCGGCCAGCAAAATGTACTCAAAGGTCACTCGCCGCCCGGTGATCTGCACGTACTCGCGGCACTCGTCGAGCAGCACCGCCAGGGGGTAGGCCCCAGCGCTAGGAATCAGCTGCAGCCGCTGGGGCTGGTTAGAAGCGTGCAGACTCACCGCTAGGGTCACCTGGAGCTGCTCTGCCGCCAGGGCGCGAATGCGGCCCGGCACCCCCACCGTAGACAGGGTCATGGCCCGCTGGCCAATACCCACATCGCGGTTGAGGCAGCGAATGGCGGCCACCACATTGGGCACATTCAGCAGCGGTTCGCCCATGCCCATAAACACGATATGGCTGACTCGCTGGCCAAAGTCTTCCTGTACCGTCAGCACCTGATCCACAATTTCGTAGGTGGCCAGATTGCGCACAAAGCCGCCCTTGCCGGTGGCACAAAAATCGCAGGCCATGGGGCAGCCTACCTGCGACGACACGCACACCGTCAGCCGCTTAGCAGAAGGAATGCCCACGGTTTCAATAATTTGGCCATCGGCCAGCTTGAGCAGATACTTCACCGTGCCGTCACTAGCCACCACTCGGTGGTGCAGAGCCGATCGCCCCAGATCGACCGACTCCATCGCCTGCCGCCAGGCTTTGGGGAAGACGGTGATATCCTGGAGCGATCGCGCCCCCTGCTGGTAGAGCCACTGGTAGAGCTGCTTGCCGCGATAGCTCGGCTGCCCCTGGGCCTGCACCCACTCGGTCAATGCCTCCAGCGACTGGCCCAGCAGCGGCTCGGCGGGCGATCGCGCCTCCTCCAAGGGAGACGCCCCAACGGATGGGCTAGCAGCGGAAAGGGGAGTGACAGACATGGCAGCAGGAAAGGCACAGTCTTCTATTGTAATGGACAGCCTCTAGCGCCGCTGGCGACTAGGGAAGTCGCCTGAGTTTTCGTTAGGCCTGGGAGTGTTGGACTTTGGGGTAGTGGTATCGGTTTGAATGAGCTCAACTAACCCCTCGCTCAAAAACTTGGGATCCATAAACACAACCTTAGAGTTTTCGCTGCCCCCAAGCTTTTCGTTGGCTTCGACATAGCGCTGAGCCAGCAAATAGTTGAGAATTTCGCTGGTATCGCCACGATTAGCTAGGGCTCCAGACAGCATTTGAATCGACTGCACTGTAGCCTCGGCTCGCTTGATAGCGGCCTCCTGCTCGCCCTGGGCTTCGAGCACCGTAGCCCGGCTTTTTAGCTCTGCCGCCTGCTGCAGCTGCATTGATCGCCGCACCTCGTCGGGCGGGGTAATCTCCTGTACCTCCACGCGGGTCACTTTTACGCCCCAGGGCTCGGTAGCTTCATCGAGCTGAGACAGCAGCGCCCGGTTGAGCTCATCCCGCGAGGAGAAAGTCTTTTCAAACTCCATTTTGCCGATTTCCGATCGCAGGGTGGTGATCACCAGCTCTTCGATACCCTGCTCCACGTTTTCAATCGCGTAGTAGGTCAACTCCAGCTCTAGAATGCGCCAGTACACTACCGCATCGACATCCAAAAACACGTTGTCTTTTGTAATCGCCGCCTGCTTATCGACATCGAGAATCTGTTCGCGCACGCTGTCGCGCAGCACGATGTAGTCGAGCACCGGCACAATAAAATTTAGCCCCGGCTTGAGCTTGCGGTGGTACCGCCCCAGCCGTTCAACCAGAGCCTCAGTACCCTGATTGATGATGCGTACCGAACCTACGGTGTAACCAATAATGATTAGCGCCAAAATTCCAATAATCGACGGCACGGCTAGCCCTCAGGACTAAAAGTTAAGTAAACCTGTTCTACCCCCAAGTGTACCGAGTTCTTCCCCAAATGAGCTAAATCCTTACCCCCCTTCCCTGCGAGCCACCTGCTCCAGCACCGTCATCGGCCCCAGGGACTTCAGTAGCTCCAGCTGCTCGAGATTTTTGACCAGCAGCGACCCGGCAAACCCCAGAGAGTTCACCGGAATCGACTGGTAGCGATCCTGCTGGCGGGCTACCGCAACCATCCAGCGGCGAGTGACCAGCAGGTTATAGGGGAAGGTTTCGGGCGACTGTTGCCAGTCGACGCCGAGGTGAGTCAGCAGCGACTGGTAGGCGGCCAGCAGCATTTTGCCGCTGGCCCCAGGCTCGGTCAGGGGCAAATCGATCAGGGGCAAAATGGCGTGGTGAAAGGGCAGCATGGGCGATCGCACCGGGCCGTCGACATCGGCGATATCGCCCAGTGCCGTAATGATGGTAGCCAGGGGCAGGGGGCTGCGATCGGGGCAGAGCGGCGGCGGCACCAGCTGCAGGTGCTTGTGGCGCTGGCTGGCCCCCGCCAGTCGACCGCCATTGTAAAAAGCCAGCCCGTCAATGTCGGCCATTGCGATCGCCAGGGCTTCAAAATCGGCCAGGGTCAGCCAGGTATCCTGGTCTTCAAAGGCGCGGGTGACGATCAAAATGTGGTGATCAACCACGTTGTACTTATTCAGCAGGCACAGGTGAGTAGCCGACAGATTGGCTACAAACAGGTCTGGGTCGTAGGGCAAAAATGGATTTACAGGCTGACCGGCCTGCTGCTGCTTTTGCTGCACCAGGTCGGCTTTTTCTTTGCGGGTCAGGTTGGCCAAAATTCTGACTAGGAAGCGCATTCCCCCCTGTTCGACAAACTCGTAGCGGGTGTCGATGGGCTGCAGAGCACCGCGATCGAGGGCGTGGTGGGTCTGCTGCTGAATTTTGCTCCAGAGGTCACCGGGGGCTAGCCCGGCCTCAGAGGAAGGGGCCATAGAGACACTAGCGGAACGTTACCCCACCGACTCTAGCAAACCCCCGCTCCCAACAACAGAGGCAAACGGAAAGGATGAAGACCCAGAAAGCAGGCTGATTGACGAGAAGCCGTGTTATTTCTCGGATTGTTTCTCAAGGATTCTTAAGAGATTCTCAAACGCAGTTCTTAAACGCAACCTTATCCAAAACCTCTAAACGCAACAACACCCAATCTACGATCAAAGAACTTCCTACATCACGTCGAGCCTATGTGGAGACTGGGAATTCAATTTATTCTCAAAAGAGCATAAATTGCAATCCTCTCAAGCTCCCTTTTGCCTACTTCAGGAAGGATTGAACAGTATCTTGGGTGCTGCTGTTTAGACGAGACAGATGTAAAATTAACAGCGCTTTCACTCCTTTTTGTGTGTGGACAATTGGCTGTTTTATCTGCCAGGGGAGCCTCATCAGCTCCACATTCAATATAACCCTCTCCTCCCAGCGATCCCCGTCGGTGAAATGATAGTTAACACTGAATTAAGCGCCCTTTCAAACCAGGCGTAACCATCAGCAATAGAGCTGGTTATTCGCGTCTACGCTGGCGTTCTAGCGGGCAAACTCGTATGGGCCACCCCGCTCTAGGGCTCGCTGGTAAGCCGGGCGAGCGTGAATGCGATCGCAGAAATCGAGCAGCCTGGGATAGCCAGCGTCTAACCCACCTCGGGCCACCGCTGCTTCAATAGGGAAGCTCATTTGAATATCGGCGGCGGTGAAATCGCTGCCTGCGAACCAGGGGCTTTGGGCCAGTTCTGACTCTAGGTAGCTGAGGTGCTGCATAATTTGCGGCGTGATGAACGTCTCTTTGGTGCGGCCCGTAATCAACTTGGCGATCGGTTTGACGAAAAACGGCATCGGCTGCTGCTCGATGCGATCGAAGACCAGCTTTAGCAACAGAGGCGGCATGGCAGAGCCCTCGGCATAGTGCAGCCAGTAGGTGTAGCGCAGCCGCTCTGGGGTACCCGTAGATGGGGCCAATCGACCGTTGCCATACCGATCGACCAGGTACTCAATAATGGCTCCCGACTCGGCCAAGGTCAGCGCGCCATCGGTAATGACGGGGGACTTGCCTAAGGGATGAACCTGCCGCAGCGATGCGGGGGCTAGCAGCGTTTGGGGGTCGCGTTCGTAGTACTTGATGTCGTACTCCAGACCCAGTTCTTCTAGTAGCCAAAGAATGCGCTGCGATCGGGAATTGTTCAGATGATGGACAATAATCATGCGGTGCTCATGCTGTCCTATAGCCGCTACAACTAACCAAACCGTGAATCTTAAAGGACAGTAATTTGCCGCTTAATCAATCCACTAAGGTTAGACGGTAGCTGGCAAATTCGCTTCTACCCAATGCAGGAGAACGCGACTACAACTCATCCAGCAGCAGATCAGCGCGTTACTCTGCCCAGTCAGGCGCTGACAGACGGATTGTTGAGCCAGGGTTACGCTTCGGAGTACATCCCAAATTTGCAACTTCATGGATGTAATGGGCGGCTGGTCCGTTATGCCCGTGCAGACGGGCATCCAACCTAGAGCAGTTGCTACCAATAGATTCCTGCCTCCGCGGGAATGGTAGGCACAATTCTTTTCCCGAACTAACAACGCAGCACAAATACAAAACTGGGATACACTCTGCGCTTTGAGTCGCTGTATTTGTAGCAAATTACTCTTGGAAAATGACGATATAGACCAAAGTCTCCCAGCAACCGCCTCTAGGTAGAAGACAGGCATCTCTGGTTTTGAGAGGCTTTGACGGATTCTTGTCAATTCACTACGCAGGTTAGAGCATTCGTGTGACTCAAACAGCCCCCAACTCGGTTACCGTTCCCCCCATGGACACCTACAACCAGACGCTGGTGTCCAACCTGCATCCCGCCGATTGGCAAAATCCAGTTGCCGCCGAGCGCTACAACCTGGTAGTCATTGGGGCCGGTACAGCAGGGCTGGTTACGGCTGCCGGAGCCGCCATGCTGGGGGCCAAAGTCGCTTTGATTGAGCAGCACTTGATGGGCGGCGATTGCACCAACGTGGGCTGTGTTCCCTCCAAAGCAATGATTCGCTCGGCTCGGGCCGTGCAGGATGTGCGCCAGGCCCATCGGTTTGGGGTACAGATTCCCGAAGGAGTGCAGGTAAACTTTCCCCAGGTGATGGAGCGACTGCGGCGGGTGCGGGCAGCCATTAGCCAAAATGACTCGGCTCGTCATATTCAGGATGCGTATGGCGTCGATATCTTTTTTGGTAAAGCCGAGTTTTCTGGCGCAGACACGGTGATGGTGGATGAGCAGCGGCTGCGCTTTCAAAAAGCGGCGATCGCGACCGGCTCTAGCCCTGTGCAGCTGCCTATTGAAGGGCTAGACGAGGCGGGCTACCTGACCAATGAAACAGTCTTCGAGCTAACCGAGTGCCCGCCTCGTCTCGCTATCATCGGCGGTGGCTACATTGGCTGCGAACTGGCTCAGACTTTTCAGCGTTTGGGGGCGCAGGTAACGCAGCTACAGCGGGGCGATCGCATTCTAGACAAGTCTGACCCCGATGTTTCTAACCTAATGCAGCGCCTCTTTAAAGAAGAAGGCATTGATCTCAAGCTCGATGCCCAAGCCCAGCGCATAGAGCGGCGCGGCCAGGAGAAAGTCATTTACTACCAGCAAGGCGATGCAACTCACACCGTGGTTGTAGACGAAATTTTGGTGGGAGTAGGGCGGCAGCCCAATATTCAAGGCCTGGGTTTAGAGCGGGTTGGGGTGGAGGCAGACCCGAAGCAGGGCATCTGCATTAACGACTATCTGCAAACCACTAACCCTCGCATCTATGCCGTTGGCGACTGCTGCATGCGCTGGAAATTTACCCACGCCGCCGATGCTGCCGCCCGCATTCTGATTCAAAATGCGCTGTTTGCTCCCTTTGGCATTGGCCGCCGCAGGCTGAGTAGCCTAACGATGCCCTGGTGCACCTATACCGACCCGGAAGTGGCCCACGTGGGCATACCCGCCAGCGAGGTAGCCCAGCGGCAGGATGTGCGCACCTTTACGCTGCCCCTAGCGAAGGTCGATCGGGCCGTAACCGATGGGGAAACCGAGGGCTTTGCCAAGATTCATCTAGCCGCTGATCGAGACCAAATTTTGGCGGCGACAGTAGTTGCTCGCCACGCGGGGGAGATGATCAATGAGATCACCCTGGCAATGGAGAAGGGCCTGGGCCTGGGCGCGATCGCCCAAGTCATTCATCCCTACCCCACCCAGGCAGAGGTAATTCGCAAGGTGGCTGACGAGTACAGCCTCAGCCGATTTACACCTTTAATTAAAAGATTAGCGGCCACTTGGCTGCGGTGGCGGCGATAGCCAGAATCAAAGAGCCACGAATTATTTAGGCCAGACGATGAGGGGGATGACATAAATTTATAGGGCCAGTGGCAAACTGCCGTTAAGGAAGTTGATGTAGGTGGGTATTCTAATCGAACCTTTTGTCAACTACCGAAATGTTTATTCAACGCGAAAGAAACACCATGTTGTGGAGAGCTACCCTGGCGATCGCAGCGGGCATTCTCCTAGGCGGCAGCGCGGCACGGGTTGAGAACCAGTCCTGTAACCAGTCAGAAGGCCTACCAGGTTACTGCCTTACAGAAACGTCTAGGGCGCGGGTAGCCAATGGTATGGTCGGCGGCGCTTTTGCCAGCGGTGGCGCACTGCTAATGATTGAGCTTTGGGGCAAGTTTCGCAAACCTGACTAAGAACTTAACCCACGAACTACACTCCTCAAGCTACAGCCCAAGCCTACAAGCCTTTTTCAAATCAGTTCTATATTTCGTGCCGCCACTAGCGTTGGTAGCTAGTGGCACGCCCATAGGTTTACAGCCTTTCGGATGATATGGGTAATACTGGTTTCGAACCAGTGACCTCTTCCGTGCGAAGGAAGAGTTTGATACGCCTGAAAGGCTTATGGAGCGAGGCTTTAATTGCCAATTCTGGACCAACCCTACTTGGACCTTGAGTCCTGTCTTCTGTCCCTGATAGGCCCTTAGGGACGAATGCGATCGCCCTCAAGCCTGCGATAGTCAGCGACTCGTTTGACGTAATTAAGGGGAGCATGGATCAGCATAGACGCCAACGCGAGTATCAAAAGAACAATTGCCAACACGACGAACCCCTGATTAAAATTTGTTGAAAATCCAATCACTAAACTAGCCGCCAGAGTACTTGACAGCAGCACAAGGGCTCTAGTTTCTGATTTCGGCAAATTATAAGTCAGCAGCTTTTCAGCGGTCAGGCCAATCCCCAAACCTATCATCCAGCCACCAAACAGCCCTGGAACTAGACCTGAGAGCACCGCTTCCCAAGCACCCAAAAGGCTATCCAGAAAATGCCAAGCTATGATGAGCGTGGGCACACAAAGCCCAATAGCGGCTAAGGAGGTAAGTCGAGAACCGGCTGTAGTACTTGCTCCTTGAAGGGTCCAGGCTGCCCCTTGAAGACCAACAATAGTCCCCACTAATAATCCAATACTTATTGCTCCCACCAAGCTCGTTTCGGTTATTCCGGGTATAGAAGTCCACAGGACTAGCCTCACCACCAGGATCACCCAGGCGAACTGCAGTAGTAGGGGATACAGCGACATTCTCGTGGTATGGACAGGTAGCTCAGCCGTCCTTACCTCAAGGGGAATCGCGTAGGTTGTCGGAAAGGCATTGGTATGGAGCAGCAAAGTTCGGTTGTAAAGCATACCCGCCATCAGGCGACTGGTATTCACGTGAATGTGGCAGGTTATCTGATTGCCTTCAAACTGAGCAGGGGTAATAGCAATCCAATTGTGTCTCTGCTCCAAGGTTTGGCCATCTTGGGTATGTTCCTGAACCTCCCACGTTCCCTTTAGGGTAATTTCAGGAACCACATTGGTAATCTCAACCTTACAACTGAGCTGCTGATTAAGCCTGTCTGCCTGCACCATCAAACTAGCAACACTAAGATTCACCTCAGGGGGGTGAATGGGAGATGTAGGCATCGCCTTTAGAGCTTCTTTAGCATTAGCAAAGCGATCATTGAGGCGAGGCTCAGAAAGCTTCTCCAGCCACTTCACCCAATGGAAATTAAGCTTGGGAGTTAAATGCTTGAATTTTACCTTGTAGCTGATGTCAACTAAACTACCAATATCGTCGGGTTTAGTATGGGTTAGCAAACAAATTAGCGTCATACCTAGCCCATATAGATCCGATGCCTCCGTCAGTTGGCGGTTAAACAGCTGCTCTGGCGGCATAAACCCTAAGGTTCCCTTAACTACGCTGCTTACCCCGACCTCTCCATCCCCAACCCGGGCAAAGCCAAAATCCACCAAAAATACGTTCAGATGTTCATCTACCAAGACATTGTCGGGTTTTAGGTCTCGATGGATGATAGGTGGAATGCGGTTTTGCAAATATACTAGGATTTCTAGTAATTTAGTAGCGATGACTCGCAGTTCCTCAGGGTCGAAGCTGCGAGTCGATGAAAGGGGGGTAGCCGCCTTATATTCTTGAACGATGCAAAAGCCGTTAGCTGTCTGAAATGAATTCAAATATCGAGGAATACCAGGATTTCTCAAATCTCGAAGTACTTGAATTTCTTGCTTTATAGAGTCGTACTCCGACCAACTAGCTCCCCGACGGACAAACTGAAACTGCTTAATGACAACTTTACAATTCAGATCAAGATCCGTAGCTAAGTAGGTAATGCGTCCTCCTGTCCGGTTGGCACCTAACTCACTCTCTATGCGATATCCGTAGTTAGAGAAATCAAGGAAATCCGCCATAACCTTCAAAGTGATACAGGATCTCTAAATGTAATAAGATAGGCATCGGTTTCAAGCACCAATTCAACCAACCATCTTCACCAAATCTTTAAAGAAGGTGACGGCTGCTCTACTTTTGCTATTGTTATAAATGAACCGACTGCTGTAAGTTGGTTCTATACACGTGATTATGCCTGGTTATCTTAAGCAACCGAATTATACTCTATATTTTCTTGTTAAGGTTCTTTGCTCTAAATCAATGCTTAGAAATCTTTATTCCGGATTTGCATCAAATACTATTATATTTAGGAGGCTTGCGTGGGAAGCAAGATGACGAGCCAATTCTGTAAGTCTCTTCCTGTAGCTAGCTATCTGTCCTTATTGCTAGCTGGTAGTTTGGCAACAACGGCTGCAGCCCAAGTTCCTCTGCTGCAGGGGGACATTACATCTCCGCTAGTCCCTCTAACTCCTTTGCCTAGGCCAACCTCGTCTTCCGTGCCAACGGCTAATAGTGATGACTATACGCTAGGCCCTGGGGATCAGGTGCGCATGGAGGTGTTTCGAATCAGTGAATACAGTGGCAGCTATGAAGTACTAATAAATGGCTCTTTGAGCTTGCCAATGATAGGGCAGGTATCTGTAGTGGGGTTAACACTAGAGCAGGCAGAACTAGCTATCTCCCAAGCCTACGCCCAGCGACTGCGCCGCCCTATTGTGAATCTTTTTCTGACCAGTCCGCGCCCCTTGAGGATTGGCATAGCAGGAGAAGTGTCCAAGCCGGGGGCTTACATTCTTTCGCGGGAGGGTACTCAGTTTCCGTCCTTGATTACGGCTCTGGAAGCCGCCGGTGGAGTCACTCAGTCGGCGGATTTACGTCAGGTCTCTATTCAAAGACCATTAGTAGGAGGCGGTCGGCAGACCATCGTGGCCAATCTATGGCAGTTCCTAGAGACAGGAGACCTGCAATATAATATGGCACTGCGGGATGGAGATACGGTTTTTATCCCGACACAGACGAGCTTTAATTCTCGGGAGGCTTTGCAACTGGCCGCAGCGAGCTTTTCGGCAGATGAGGGGCGCCCCCTCAACATAGCAGTAGTTGGCGAGGTATTTCGGCCGGGTCCCTACACCGTTACTGGCACGGCCCGCACTGGTGAAGCTGGGGTTCCAGGAGGCAGTGCAGGTAGCAACGTGCCTCCGACTGTTACCCGGGCCATTCAGGTAGCCGGTGGCATTAAGCCTGAGGCCAACATTCGCAACATAGAAGTCCGCCGGCGCACTCGCAATGGTCAAGAACAGGTAATCGCAGTGGATCTGTGGGAGCTACTGGTAGCAGGAGACATTACAGAAGACATTATTTTACAGGAGGGGGATACAGTGCATATTCCCCTGGCGGCAGGTCTACCACCGGAGGAAATCACCGCGATCGCTGCTGCGAGCTTTTCCCCTGACACCATCCGCATTAACGTGGTTGGGGAGGTTGTGAGCCCTGGAATGATTGAGGTTCCCCCCAACACTCCTTTGAGCCAGGGGGTGCTCGCTGCGGGAGGCTTCAACAATCGAGCCAATAATGGGACTGTGGAGCTGATTCGTCTAAATCCCAATGGCACTGCGACCCGCAGTACATTACCGGTTGACTTTGCTGAGGGCATTGACGAAACTATGAACCCGCTGCTACGTAATAACGATATTGTGATTGTGCAGCGTTCAGCCACGGCTGCTTTGGCTGACGGCTTAGACAATCTTATCGTCCCTCTTGGCCGAGCATTGTCTCTGTTTACTCTGCCGTTTAATCTGTTTAATCAATTTTGATCACACCTATTTTGATCAATTGGTTAAGTTCATCAAGCAAAGCTGCCCTGTTGACGAGTGCGCGCTAGCCTAACTATAGCCTGCCTACTATTTTGAGAGAGTAACCCTGATGGCCTCTGAACTCCAGCTTTCCTCAAAAGGAGCCCTTCACCCCGAGGGAGATCAAGAGGGGGGACTCAGGCTAGATCGGTTCGTTGCTGCTCTACGACGACACCTATTGCTGATCGCTGGCATTACTACCCTAACTGCCTCGGCTGCCGTTCTCAAAGCCATTACCGATGCTCCAACCTATCAGTCTAGCTTTGATATCCTAACCCCATCCTCAACCCTGGAAACCCAAATTATTTCCACTCTAAATCCGAATGCCTTAAGTAATCAGACGGAATTTGGTAATTCGACCATAGATGAAACTCGCTTGAGAATTCTTACCAGCCCAAGGGTAATAGAGCCGATTCTCAAGGAACTTCAGAAAAGTCAACCTAGCGTTTCCTACGGTCAACTCATCACCAACCTGAAGATTGTTCCCAATCAGGACGGTGAAATTCTGACGGTTACCTACAGCAGCGAAGATCCAGAACAGGTAACAGATGTTTTAGAGGTGGTTATGGCGGGGTATCTCCGCTACAGCCTCGAGGATCGACAGAATGACATCTTTCGAGGTCTTGATTTCCTCGACGAGCAGCTTCCGGAAGTACGAGAGCGGGTCAGTAGCCTGGAAGCGGAACTGGAAGATTTACGGCAGCGTTCTAACTTAATCGATCCACTCAAGCAGGGCGAACAGCTATCCACTCAAACCGCCAAATTTACTGCGGAGCAGTTTGATTTACGATTGCAGCTAGAACAATCTCAGCAGCTTTACCAAGAACTGCAGCAGACTCTAAATAATGATGGTGAATTGGCTGCCAACTCCGCTCTGCTCAATAGCAATCGTTACCAAGCATTGCTCAATCAACTTTTGGAAGTTGATAGCCAGCTAGCGGCAGACTTGACCCTGTATCTAGAAAATAGCCCTGAAATCGAAGTAGTGGAATCTCGTCGCGAGAACCTGCAGCCCTTGATAGAACGAGAGGGGCTGCGGGTGCAGAGGGAATTGGCCAGCTATATTCGTGAGCTAGAAAATCGCGATCGCGCACTCAGCGAGACTATAGTGACCCTTAACCAAACCACCAATCGTCTATCGACGGTAACTCGACAGTACAACGCACTACAACGGGAATTGGAAATTGCTACTACTAACCTCAATCAGTTTTTGACGAAGCGGGAAGCCTTACGGATTGACGCAGCCCAACGACAGACTCCCTGGGAGGTGCTTACTCCCCCTTCTCAGCCTAGGGCATCTGCAGCTAGTGCCAAACGAAACCTCTTGCTGGGAACCCTGCTGGGACTACTTTTGGGGGCCGGAGCTGCTATTGTTGTAGATCGATTCAGCGGTAAAATTTACACCATCGACGAGCTCAAAGCAGCAGTTCGACTGCCAGTGTTGGGCAATATCCCTATCAGTTCTTTGTTAAATAGCGGTGGCTCTGTACTTTTTGCCGTCCGAGAAATAAACAGTATTGGATTAACTTCAGACTTTTCTTTACCCCCTTTGAGTTATGAACTCAGGACAGATCAAGTTGCAATGCCTTTTCTGGAAGCTTTTAGGATATTAGCGACTAATATTCGGCTTAGTAATCCTGAACAGCCGCTTAAATCCATAACTGTCAGTTCAGCTGTCCCGAACTCAGGCAAAACTACTGTAAGCTTTCATCTTGCTTACACAATGGCTTTGCTTGGATATCGAACCTTGGTGGTAGACAATGATTTTCGGCGCCCTAGCCTCCATACACTGTGTCATTTACCCAACGAAAAAGGATTGTCTAATTATGTGATAGGGGAATATGACTTCGAAGATATTGTGGTCAATCTCCCCTTAGATGAAAAATTATTTATTGTTACCGCAGGTCCTATACCGCCGAGCCCTCTTAAAATTCTGGCAGCCCCTAGAATGCAGGAATTTTATGACAAAATTAATCAAGAATTTGATTTCATCATTTTTGATACTCCTCCTTTATTGGGATTTGCAGACACTCCAATGATTGCAGAGAAAACTCAGGGAATGCTGCTAGCAGTTCACCTAGGAGAAGTTAAATATTCTCAGTTACAGGCAGCTCTCGATGAACTTCAGATTGCTCAGACCTCTGTAATAGGTATGGTGGCCAATTACTCTCAGGAGCAAATTGATTCCGGGTATGGCTATTATCATTATTACCATCAATCTACCCCGGTCAATGGGAAAAGTAATCACAAAACCGCTTGGACAAAAAAAGATAAGGTGTCATCTTTGGCAAATTCTTTCTTTAGCTTTTTGAGCAAGTAAACATTGAGGTTAGCAACTAACTGCTTAGCACTCTGCTATGCTGGCAAAGGGGTTAATACCTAACAAACCAATTTCGAGTTCAACATTCCGCAGGTTGACTATTAATTTTTCTTGTGGGCTGTTCGATACGATAGCTGCAAGCCTTTCTGTTCATAGGGTTAAATGACAGAGCAACTGACTGTCTAAACCAAAGAATCCTCAACTAACCACAATCTCTAGGCGGGGCGCTCTGAAAACTACATTCGCCGCTTTCCAAGGCTTTTGGGTAACATAAAGATGATGGATGCCGGAAGTTATTTGTCAACTTGCGAAATCTCAGTTTGAGATGCCCGTAGGAAGACTCATAACCGACATTCCGCAGGTTGACAGAGGTTAATTTAAGAGATAGTAGCGGCAGGCTGGAAAGCCCATGAGGCGAATGATTTTGCTGCGTTCTTCTGAGAGGTTGCTGACCTGCTGAGAGGAAGCGATTGAGACCAGGTGAATCGCCTGAAACTTCTGCAAAATCCAGCGAAAGGTCGGATTGCGAGTGGGGCGCTGCTTTTGGTCAAGCACCGTGTCGTCGGCTTGAGCGAGTTGTGCTTTGAGTTTCCGTTGGCCGAGACTGTAGACCAGCAGCGTCAAGGCCATCACGAGGGCCAGGGCCTCGACCCGCTGAGGCTTTTTGACAAAGACGCTGCTGGTGAAGAAGAGGGGGTCTTTGAGGAAGCAAAAGCCCCGCTCGACGTGCTGCTGGGCTTTATACTCGCGCAGCAGACGCTCGGCAGGGTAGGCGTCTTCATCCAGGACATTGGTGGCCAGAATAAATCGACGATGGCGCTGTTGGCACTGAGCCTCATACTCAGCAGTGCGCTCCAGGGTGGCCTGCCATTGATAGCCCAGAGCCGGTGAGTTTGAGGGCCTAGCGCGCTTGGGCCGACCGGGGGGACGCTTAGCGGCAACCGAGACCAGTGCCACCTGAGTCAGGGTATAGCCGGTTAGGGAGTCCTGAAAGCGCATCAGCGCGTCCATGGCATCAGGCTTGCAAGCAAAGACCTGGCTCCAGAGCTGCCGCAGAGACCGTTGCAGACCCTTTTCCTGCTTTTCCAGGGGTTTGAGCCAATCCTGTGACTGCGTTCGATGCGGGCTCTCCACCAGGATCCAGCGCTGGTCTACTCCGCCGTAGCGCTGCCGTTGTTCCCACAGCCGATACCCCTCCACCTCACAGAGCATCTCGGTCGGTGAGTCGAGGGTGCTATCTATCCAGGTTTGAGCCGCTTTGAGGGTCTGTGGGACCCGGCTCAGCCATGGCAAACTCCCCACCTGCTGGAGGTTAGGCTCACTGTAGAACGCCGCATCAGCCACCATCAGTGCGGGCGTCTGCCACTGCTCGGCAAACGCCCGCATCAGTCCCGCAAAGGTTTGGCTATCGGTCTCATTGCCGCTGCCCACCTTGAACCACACCGGTATACCGCCGTCAGCACTACAGATCAAGTTGACCAAGAACTGCTTCAACTCAGGCCGATGGTCTCGCGAATAGCCCCGACAAATCTCAATCGTCTGGGGTTCTCCAGTCTCCAGTGCAGTCTTAGACCCGCTGACACTGGGATACTCCCCATCCAGGGTGAAGGAGGTCGAGTCCAGATGGCACTGGGAGACGCTCACCCCAAAACGGATCACGGCCTGCATCGCTACTTTGAGAAAAAACAACGTCGTCCCGCACTCAAACAGCTGATCTAGCACCCGTCCCAAACGGTCATCGTTGAGATGTGCCGCCGTAATCCCCGCGCCCAGCAGGTGCTCGACCGGTTTCCCGTCGAAAAACTCGCTAAACAGGTACAGCGGTGCGCTGACAAACCCTAACCCATTGAGGATCATCGCTTTCACCACTTGCCCTGGGCTGATGTGGTTCAACGGATGGGGAGCCAGAAGCTCGTCAGTTAGCTCTACCAGCCCGATCTCATCGACTAAGGCGGCTACCAACCCTAGGTGATCCAGATTCTCTATCTCCAAGACGCAATCCCATGGCTGATTCTGAGCTTACCTCAGCACCTCCAAATATCCCTTTTGTCAACCTGCGGAATGTCGGTCATAACACTTCGCCCCGCCAAAAACCTCTATCCCATACCCACGAACAATACTGATATTGTTGCGTTTTGGTCGGAGTCAATGGCGTTGACTAAGGTCGTCTTACAGCCACGTCAGGGGGTTCCGGCTAGGTCTACCGTATTGCGATAAGCCGTAATCATACTACCGGTTCAATTTCCCAATTCATACGGGATTAGTATAGGCTCTAAGTTTACGGTAAAACCAATTGTCACCAAAAAAAGTGCTTTTATGATAAGGCTGTATAGGAGGAATTGTCATAAACTTGCTGGTAATAGGTCTGGTATTCCTCGGATAGTAAGGGCTTCCACCATTGTTGGTTTTCCAGATACCACTCAATCGTTTGGCGCAACCCTTCCTGAACGTTGACGGTTGGAGACCAACCTAATTCGGTTTTCAGTTTAGTGGCGTCAATAGCGTAGCGTCGATCGTGACCAGGGCGATCTTTCACAAAGGTAATTAAGTTACGGGATGGATAAACTGGTAAATCAGGCACCATTTCATCCATCAGATCGCACAGGGCATGAATCAGATCCAAATTTTTAACTTCGTTATTGCCGCCAACGGTATAGGTCTCACCGGGGACACCTTTGCGGATGACCAAATCTAATGCCCGGCAGTGGTCTTTGACGTAGAGCCAATCGCGAATGTTTTGGCCATCGCCATAAATCGGCAGAGGCTTGCCCAGCAGAATGTTGATGCACATCAGCGGAATTAACTTTTCGGGAAAGTGGTAAGGTCCGTAGTTATTGGAACAGTTGGTGATCAGTGTAGGGAGGCCGTAGGTGTGATAGTATGCTCGTACTAAATGATCGCTGCCAGCCTTGGAAGCGGAGTAAGGGCTATTGGGGGCATAGGGAGTGGTTTCGCAAAAGGCCGGGTCTTCAGGCCCTAGGCTGCCAAAGACCTCGTCGGTAGAGACATGAAGAAAACGGTAATGGTCGGAAAACTTAGCCGAAGGTTGGCCTTGAGACCAGCACTGACGAACCGCCTCTAGTAAAGTAAAGGTTCCGACAACATTGGTTTGAACAAAAGTTTCTGGTCCCAGGATCGACCGATCAACGTGGGATTCTGCTGCGAAATGGGCGACAGTGTCAATCATCTCTTCCTGGAGCAGATGTTCGATCAGAGGGCGATCGCAAATATCTCCCTGCACAAATTGAAAGTTTGGCTGGGCTTCCAAGCTAACCAAACTGCTATGGTTGCCAGCGTAGGTTAGAGCGTCGAGCACCACAATACGGTCTTGGGGATAGAGTTGCATCCAATGGTGAACAAAATTGGATCCAATAAAGCCCGCTCCACCTGTAATTAGCAGGCGTCGGCCAGAGAAAGATGAATGAGTATTAGTAAATGTCATGAATTAACCCTCACACCAGTTCAATTTGGCAGTCATCACCGATCATCAGCCGAACAGCTTTAGGACGGTAGGAGGCTGGCTTGAGCGAGGCTTTCTGACCAATTAAGCTATCAACGATGCGATGGTGAATATTTTCAAGGCGGGCCCCTTGCAGAATAACACTGTGCTCAAGGTCCATATCTACCAAGGTTACGTTGTCAGCAATGCTACTGTAAGGACCAATGAAACAGTTTTCGAGATGGCAGTTATCTCCAATAATCACAGGACCGCGAATGGTGCAGTTGATGATGCGAGTACCAACTCCAACATCAACTCGGCCAATTACTCGGCTTTGGGTATCTACATCTCCGCTCACGGAGCAGTTTGTGTAAGCGTCGAGAATGATGCGGTTTGCCTCTAGTAGGTCATCTTTTTTACCTGTATCGAGCCACCAGCCTTCTAGCTGCTGAGCTTCAACAGCTTTTTGTAGATCGATTAAGGTTTGAATCGCATCGGTAATTTCCAATTCGCCACGTTCCGACGGCTTCAGGTCAGCGATAACTTCATGGATAATTGGAGAAAAAAAGTAAACTCCAACCAGGGCTAAGTCAGAGGGGGGGAGTTCAGGTTTTTCAACCAAGCGAAGAATCTTGCCGCTGGCGTCAACTTCAGCGACTCCAAATGCCTTAGGATTAGGAACTGACTTTAACAGGGTAAGGGCTTCGAGTTGCCGAGATTTGAAGGTATGACAAAATCGATGTAAACTGTCCTGGATCAGGTTGTCCCCTAGGTACATCACAAAAGGGACATCGCCCAGAAAAGGTTGAGCAATTTTGACCGCGTGAGCAAGCCCTGCCGGTTGGTCTTGAACTAGATAGGTAATACGAGCACCAAACCGTTCCCCATCGCCAGTTTTGCCTTTGACTTCCTCACCGGTTTCGGGGCTGACGACAATACCAATATCGGTAATACCCGCAGCAACGATGGCCTCGATGCCGTACCAAAGAATCGGTTTGTTACACACTGGCACCAGCTGCTTGGCTCCAGTATAAGTTAGGGGACGTAATCGTGTACCTTTACCGCCGGAGAGGATAAGTGCTTTCATAGGTATTTTTGTAAAGTTGACTGAGCATTTGCCGCAAACTACTACGCCAGTGAGGCGCAGACGCACCCAATATGGAGATAAGTTTTTGATTGGATAAGACAGAATAAGCCGGGCGTTGAGCTAGAGTCGGAAACTCATCGGTGGTAATGGGATGAACATGTTTAATCTTAAGGGGAAAACCTAACTCTTGTGCCTCTTCAAAAATCGCGATCGCAAAGTCGTACCAGCTGGCTACGCCACTATTGGTGCAGTTGTAAACACCCATCTTTTCCAAATCAAGGGCAGGGGTGTTAAACATAGGCAACAGCTGGCTGATCACTTCAGAAATCTGTTGTGCCCAAGTGGGAGTTCCAACTTGATCCATTACCACCTTCAGTTCTTCGCGATCACGGCCTAATCTCAGCATAGTTTTAACAAAATTACCTTTACCGTAGGCACTGTAAACCCAAGCGGTGCGAAGGATAATGGCGCGATCGCAGGCCTGCTGTACCAGATTTTCCCCAGCCAACTTAGAACGTCCGTACACTCCAAGCGCCTGAGGGGGATCAATTTCTTGATAGGGCAGGTGATGTTGACCGCTAAAGACATAGTCGGTTGAGACATGAATAAAACTCGCTCCCACTCGTTGAGCCGTTTCGGCAATAATTTGTGGTGCGGTTGCATTGATAGCAAAGGCCAAATCAGGTTCTGTCTCGGCTTTGTCCACGGCCGTATAGGCCGCTGCATTAATAATCACTTTTGGACGTTGACGAGTAATAATATCTCGTATAGTTTCAGGAGCCGTCAAGTCGATTTGGTTGCGATTGCTGGCAGTAACTTCGTAGTGAGGGGACAACATTTGTAGTAACTCCTGGCCGAGTTGCCCGGTTGAACCAATGAGCAAAATTTGCGTCATGGATATACTTCTGCCCGCTCAAAGGACTGCCCCGCCTGATCCTTGGGTGATAAAATAGGATTCCCGGAAAGTGGCCAATCAATGGCCAAATTAGGGTCATTCCAAAGGATAGTTCGCTCATGTTGAGGAGCGTAGTAATCCGTAGCTTTATACAAAACGTCTGCGACTTCAGAAAGAACCACAAAACCGTGGGCAAAACCGGGTGGTATCCAGAGCTGTTTTTTATTTTCTGCGGAGAGATGATAGCCGACCCACTGGCCAAAAGTTTTTGAGCCTTTGCGGAGATCTACAGCGACGTCGAAGATCTCGCCAGTGACGGCACGAACAAGCTTGCCCTGAGGTTGCTGAATTTGGTAATGGAGACCGCGCAAAACTCCTAGACAAGAGCAAGAATGATTGTCCTGAACAAACTGGTAGTTTATCTCAAAATTCTCTATGAGCTTCTTCTGATTAAAACTTTCATAGAAAAAACCGCGATCATCTTTAAAGACCTTGGGACTAATACAAATAACTTCGTCTATTTTGCTAGAGACATTGATATTAATACTCATGGCAATATCACATATGGCTTAGGCTCAGTATAGCAAGTCGAGTCTGTTTATATAACAAACTTGAAATACTTTTCTAAATTTTCATAAACCAAGGATATTTTAGGGGAAATTTTGCGGAGGCTGCTTAAAGAATCTGTGGAAATGCGGTACGTGTTAAAGTTATCAAGCAAATTCAAAAGGCGATTGAATTGCTGTCTAAGCGCCGAATTGTAGAACACACGTTGTATAGTTGCTATCGGCGTCTGAGCAAGGACTATAAGGCCTACACTTCAACCAAAAGTCATGATTTAAAGGGCTTTTATTCGGCCCACACTCGGTGAATAGTGACCCAAAGTTTAGTTTAGAAAATAGCTCTAAAAGCTATTAGCGCAAATTCTTGCCGCAAAGAGCCATAGAAGCTTATTTTTTTCTTTATAAATTATTAGCTTGGCTGCTCTCTGCCGCCTCAAACAGCCTTTTCTCATGCCATCTGAAACCAATAAATAGAGCAATTGCCATTGTATAACCTGGTTCTTGTAGCTGAGAAAAGATAAGCCCTACAGCTAGGGCAGTAAACATAAGATACTTAGAAACGTCATCATTGCAGACTTTAAGGTAAACTACTGTGCAAAGGCCGAAAAAGCTGACTAAGCCAATCCACCCAAAATCTCCCCAAATAGCAGCCCAGCCAAAGAGGGGAGAAAACATGCTTGATTGATCTCCAAGCCAACTAGCGCCTACAGCTTGCCAGACCGAGATACTGGCGGGATGGGTTGTTGCTCCTAGTGGGCCCAGTAAGTTCCAGTATTCAAACAACATCCAACCCCCAAGTCGATCAACGGTGTGCCCAGGTCCCAACCCAAAAAGAAAGTTCCAGCTGGATTGATAGAAGGATGGGACAATTCGAAAGGCAGAGAACTTAAGAAGGGTAGCCTCCCCATCAGAACCATAGATTTCTGGACGCATCCAGGTATTGAAGGCGCTGAAGGCAGCAAGATTCTGAATGCACCAATGCAACGTTAAGCCTACTACAGCTCCAACTGCAAGACATTTGATAGTTTCTACTAAATTTTTAAGCTTTGACAATAGAAGTAATACTCCTCCTACTAGCATATAAAGTAAAACTTGCTTAGCATCAGAGAGCAGCATGTGCCAGAAGGCCGCCAGCAAAAATACGCTACGTAACCAGAGTGGGTACTGCTTGCCCGTGAATAACCAGTAGACACCAAAGTCTAGGGCAACTGATGCACCAACTACATGCCCAGAACCTGAGCGGTAAAAGACGCCTTGGATATTATCCTCTAGACCGGGAAGACGATAAAGGTGAAGCACATAATGCTGAACAAAGGCTAATAGAGTGTGAAATACAAATGCGTAGAGAATCCATTTTTGCAGTCGGCTAATCAGATTTAACTGACTGGGAAGGCACAGAATAGCGACAAGCAAGAAAAACGGCTCCACCCATAGCAAAAAGGCTAAAATTGCGTTGATGATACCGGCATTATTAACAAGTGTGCTGATTAAAACAACACTCAGAAATATAAATATAAAGCATAGAATAGTGTAGACCATTTCCCGCTGCTCTCGATCGCGAATTCGAGTTTTGGTCAAGGCTACCCAAGTAGCTAAGGGGACAAGAGCAAAGTGAGCAAAGTTGATGATTGAAGGAGCACCTAGGGTATCGAGCACTCTGGAAAAGAAGACACTGCTAAAAGCGATCGCGATCAGGACAGAAGTTCCCAAACGGTACTTTTCCTGCTTTTTTGTCAGGGTGGATGCCTGAGAGCTTGAGAGATAAAGTGGGGTATCCATACAAGTTTTAAGTAAGTGCTATCGATCCTGATCTTTCAGTCAGTGTGACCCGGACCACGCCAGTATTGAGGGAGAAGGGTAACACTCGGCGGACCTCAAATCACCAGTCTTTTTGTCCCAATAACAATTGTTTTGATAAAAGCCAAATAAAGCATCTTCTGCAATGACTAACACTGAATCATCAAGATTGCCGTTGGAGGGACGGAAATCAAAGCTCAAGGTAATGTCAGAATCGATCCACCAAACTTCTTCTTGTCCTTCTTCCAGTGATGCTAACAATGCTGAAGGTTTGACACTCCATCCTGAAA
Organism: filamentous cyanobacterium CCT1; assembly: GCA_003017855.1. Taxonomy (GTDB): domain Bacteria; phylum Cyanobacteriota; class Cyanobacteriia; order Phormidesmidales; family Phormidesmidaceae; genus Nodosilinea. The sequence continues at coordinate 27,389 of PYER01000009.1, read as the reverse complement.
CTTTCGAGAACGGTATGCACCGTAGCTCCGCTTGGGAGAACTGTCCTGACCAGGTTTTGAAAGCTTGGGTTGTGGGGGGGGGGAATAAAGGACGATTGGAACATCAAAACGCTTTGCCAAACTCAGCAGGAGAAGTCTGACGGCACTTTCTTCGCTGATAAGATCTTCTGCTATGCATACAACCATCGGATTGTCCTGACAGGCTATTCATAATCCACTAATTCTCCTTTAAGCCAGTAAAGTTTGTCAGGCTATCCTTCCAAATCTGTTCAATTCTTCAAAAATTCCATGTTGAACTTATACTTCAGGTCACTAATACCCTACATAAAGTGGTACGTGCTTACCGCCTCCCACGTAATACGTCAAACTGTCGCCAGAAAGATAGCGTGTGACTCCGTCTCGTGTTTCCCTAACGTAGGTTGTGTACTCTAAATCGTCATCCAGAAAACTGACTTCGCCCAGAGTGATAGAGATAGAAGACTCATGGTTAATAAACATAGGATTGTCTTGCATCCCATTTGGAGCGGACGTTGTAGTGTAGGCTAAGCCTCCTAATAGTTCTGTTTTTCCTCCATCTCTGGTATCAATCAATGTCCCTCCTCTCTCGGTTTTCAATCCAAAAATCCAAAGGTTGCCACCATTATTGATAATGTGGGTGCCTTGATTCTCAACGTTAAACTGGCGTGCCCATACGTTTTGTTTATCAAACGTCCAGTTTTGTAAGGGATTAGAAACAACATTTTCAAGGAAAACATCCCCTGAGCCTGTCATATTGCCGGAGACATTCGTACTATCACGTACTACCAACGTACGGGAGGAGGCATTCTCAAAAGTTGGGGTTGAATTAAAACCCGTTTGAATACGTTCTATAACAACAACAGGGTTTGTCCCGTCAATTACTTTAAAGCCTGGATTCACGGTGTTGTTAATTTCAATGTAAGCTTCAGTTCCAATAATCCGGCGGGTATTGTTGCGAACAAACACTGTATTTTGAAGATCATAGTTGCCAACTGGCAAATAAACAGTCGTTTTACCTGAGTCTATCGCTGCTTGAATTGCGGCTGTATCATCCAAACCATCGTTTGGAATCGCTCCATAAGAAATGACATTAGCCCAAGGATTCGTAGTTGGATCATCCCAGGGAACATCGGGAGTCTCTTTGATGGGCAAATTCAAAGTTTGCCCAGGGGATTGAAATAAATTTTGAATACCACCTGAAACAAATTCTAAGATTACCGGTCCTGCAATGGTTGTACCTGCATTTTGAATTGCTGCACCATATCCTGAAGTTGCAATGTTTCGAACAACGAGATCCAGCGGGAAATCACTTCTGATTGCAGGCTGAGTTGATGCTTGACCCAAGCCATTTAAGGTTGAGTCAAGCACTGTTACTCGTCCGCCTGCATTGTAAATTGCTGTTACATCATTGTTGCTCGTCAAACCACGAATATTGATAATTTGTCCAGTGTTGTAAAAACCATAGACGCTTTGATTTTGCAGCGTTATGTCCTCAAGTGTTTGGCTATTAACCGAAAAACCTGTGCGAATGCCATACTGAAAACCATCAACAGTGACTCCCTTAATTAATAAGGGACCAATTTCATTAGCAAAGCTCATATCCAGTCCATGTACGCCTTGCCCGTCACCTGACCGGATCGTAATTTGGCGCATCGAGCCTTGGTTACTAGCATTAAACTGAACTCCAATTGCTCCTGGATTGCCCGTTCCTGTATCAACTGTTAGGTTGCGGATCGAGTTTCCAAACCGCTGCGCTGGGGCAGGGCCTGTAAAGATCACCGCTTTTGGATTATTTTGATCTGAGAAAATTGCTGAGTTATTATTCAATTTAATAACTGCACCGTTCTCACTCTGCCCTTGTAGAATAGTATTCTTATATTCGTTTCCTGTTCCGGGAGTGCCGGCCGGCCAAGTTAAAGTGTTTGAAATCAAGTAGGTGCCATTAGGCAAGTAAATGATTCGCTTGCCATTCGGGTAAGCATTGAGAGCAGCCTGAATCGCTGCCGTATCATCTGTAACGCCATCTCCCTTGGCTCCAAAGTCCTTGACATTGAGAACCCCTGCACCGGCGGGAAAGACGATATTTTCGCTCGTGCTGGGTGGAAAAGCTGGAAGATCCACCGAGAAAGTACCCAGGGTGCTGGCTGCAATAAAGTTGTTGCTGTTGTCACTCACCTGATTCTTTTGTAAGGCTAAGGTGTAGGTGCCGTTATCAGTGGTGTCCCAGGTACTACCCGGTGCGGTAATACGATAGGTCGCCGTGCGAGGTGTGCCATTGCCACTGGTATTGACACTCACCAGACTAGCAAATTGGTTAAATTCATTGGGGCCAGTGACCTGCACATCACTACTATCGAGGGTCGAAGTATTGACCGCCACGTTGTCTGTGTAAGTGACGATGAAGTCGTAGGTAGTGCCCCCTGCACGTGCGGTTGTGAGATTTGCTGCCGTTGCGGTGGCAGTGGGGAGAATTAAATCAACAAAGGAGGGTGAGTACAACTGGCAAGGAATGTAATAGTTCCCGTTTATAAGACGATCGTGGAAGGCATATAAATGATTGAAGAACATCAAGCATATTGCAGATCCCTTAGTAATATAAGTTTTTTCCCTAGTAAACTCCATGGTATTATTTCGAGGTAGGATAGAATTCTACAAATTGAAAATTATTATATAAATCTGTTTGAATCGGCTTCTGTTTTTTCCTGAAAGCTTATGGGGCTATAACAGAGCAAATTTAAAGATTTACCAATTGTCAACCCGCATGTAGTTCTTAGGAATATAGCGCCCAATTCCTGGATAGCAATTTCTCCAGAGGAGGTGATTTTGAAGATTAGGTGGGAGCTGATTGGTAAGATCAGCAGTTTGTTTGCGCGAGAGGAGCGATCGCTCACAGAAAAAGGGGTTTTTAGGACGCTGGCTGAAGTAGTGGAAAAAAATTGCCGAGCGATCAGTCTTAATAGGTGGCTTACCGCGATGGTAAAATCGGGCAGTATCGGTAAAAATTACCGTTCCAGCCTTGCCAACACAGGAATTTAGCCAATGGCAGGAATCTGCCTTTCCTGAATCTGCATCGAACAACTGTTGTAATTCTGTGTGTGTTAGCCCTCTGTACTTAGGAAGTGTTTCAATTAACCAGGTATTTACGGTAGATTTGACGGACTGGAAAGGGCCACCAAGCTCATCCACATCGTTTAGATAAACAGCGACCTTGACCATCTTCCAATCTTCCTTGTCGCGGTGCCATATTCGAGGTCCGGCGTTTCTGCCATCCGCCACACTGTAGTAAAAGGCCAAGCCGTCATAAGCAACCGGTAGCCCTAGATAGTATTCCACAATTTTAAGAATTCGTTCTGACAAACCCCAAAAAAAGATTTCCGGATGCGCCATCAATTGATTGGCGGTTGCCATTAAAGTGTGTTTATGAGCGTGACTTGGTGAGCGAGATCGTTGGGCAAGTTCAGTCATAATCTGTTGAGCCGCTTCCAGGAGTAGTTCAGTCTGTGGAATCGCTAATGCCTCTAAAGAGGTAATAGAAACTCCCTCCTGCTCAATTTGTTCAGCAATAGTGAGATCGCTCGTATCAAGTTTTGGTAGGTGGTTTTGATAGTGAGTTAAGTACTGCTGATATTGGGGTAAAAGGATTGATTGCTCAACCCAATCAGTACTGTGAATCTTGGCGGCTATATCGGAGGGAAGGCTTAAGAGTTTATTAATTACTCGGATCCCCAAATGATAGAGGGGTAGGAGATTATTGGGACGTAGGTGGTAAAGTGGGTACAAGTAATTAATACGCATAATTCTGATGAGGGGTACGATCAAAACAAAATTCGGAACAACATTAGGAATACATACACTGTGCACTAATTAACTCTCTTAGCTGCTTTGTTTCAATGATTAGGTGAGTACAGTTTGATAAATTTCCATAAGCCGCTTGCAATTTTTACCAGCCGTATACTTTGCCTCGAATTCAGCGCGAGCACCCTGCCGCATTTGACGTAGCTTTTCGGGATGGGCCAACAACCAATGGATTTGGGTTGCTAAGTCGGTAGAGTCGCCAGGTCGAAAAAGGAGTCCAGTGCGTTCATGGTCTACGAGTTCAGCGATCGCCCCAATATTTGACGCAACTACAGGTGTACCCTTGGCAAAGGCTTCAATCGCGACCCGTCCAAAGGTTTCATACCACTCTGAAGGAAAGACCAGAAAAGCGGCATTGCCAACCACTTCATAGACCTCTTCTAGCGGTCTGCGCCCCAGCCATTCAATCTCAGGCATTGTCTGCATGGCCTCAACCACCAAGTCTGACATTGGGCCATCACCCAGAATTTTGAGTGGTATCTTACCATCTAACTGCCGCCACGCATCCAGCATCACCCCAAGCCCTTTTTCGACCGACAAGCGTCCGACAAACAGGCCGTAGCCCCCTTTTCCCTGACCAATTCCAGGATCGGGGTGAAGAAAGTTAGTTTTAAAGACGAGCTTTTCTGCCGGCAAGCCCCCCTGAACAAACTTATCCATGGCAAATTGGCTGTAGACAATGAACCGATCAACCGCCTTATTCCAGGTATTCAGCCAGGTGTGAAAGCTGACAGTGGATGCCACCATAGCGCTGGCACTGCGACTCTCTCGATAACAACCGTGAACAACCCCTGGTAAGGGTAATGATTTACCGAGGCAGTCTTCGCAGATCTTGCCATTCCGGAAAAACAAGGCATTAGGGCAGAGCAGACGATAGTTGTGTAGGGTTTGCACAACGGGTATACCCTCTTCCTTAAGGGCATAGTAGGCTGCCGGAGAAATGAGTGGAAAAGTATTGTGGAAGTGAGCTATATCAGGTTTTTCTTGACGAGCGAGCGATCGCAACTCCTGATACACGGAACTGTTCCAGAGGGTATTTTTCGCCAGCACCAAGGGGTTCATCCCGTTGATCTGATCGTTGGTGAGGGTATAGCGTATAACCTCATGGCCATAGGACTGTAGTAGAGTCGCTTCGGTGTTGAAAATCTGTTCTTCTCCACCGGGTTGTTGGTAATAGTTGTGAACGGCTAAAACTTTCATTTATTTGTCCTGCTGCAACCAAAGTTTTTCATAAACGGTCGATAAAAACTGCCCTTTTGTTGCCCAGTTGAAGGATTGATAAACCCGCTCCTGTCCTGCCATTCCCAGCTGTACCCGCAGTTCGGGTTCGGTAGCCAGCCGTTTCATCGCCTGCGCCATACCGGCGATCGCCTGCTCTGGGTTCTGGGCTGGAATCTTAAAGCCCGTCTCCTCAATTACCTGCACTGCTGGCCCTCCCAAATCCAGACAAATCACCGGACGCCCGGCTGCCATTGCCTCCAGACACACAAACGCTCCTGAATCGTGAAGGCTAGGATGAACCAGGGCCAGACAAGTTCCCAACTTCTGTATTAAGTCAGTACGGGGCATTTCATCGAGGAACTTAACCTGACTGACAATGCACAGTTCTGTTGCCAACCTTTGCAGGGATTCGGCTTCCGGCCCTTTGCCTACAATCCAGTATTCGGCCTCTGGAGGAAGTTCCGCCTTGGCAAACGCGTGCAACCCAAGGTGAAAGCCTTTCCAATGCAGCAAACGCCCGATGCTAATAAAACGCAACGGCACTGGGGTGGAGGGAGAAAACTGGGCTAACTGCTCCACTTCCTCTGGCAGTAGCCCGACCTGGGAAAGCAGCTGTACATTTTTGCCACCTATGGCCACCAAGCACTTTGCTGTGTCGTCCGTCGTAGCCCAGACCAAGGTACTCCGGCGCACGGTCATGCGGGTAAAGGGATCAATCTCACCCACCCAACGCATGACATTCCGCAAAATTTCGTAGAGCTTTGCCTTGCGGCTAAAATCTTTCCAGAATGGTTTGGGAGCCATTTCGCCACCGCCAACGGGACCCAAAATGAAGGGGACTGGCAAAAGGGATAGAAAACTTGGAGTCGAATATTTGACAAAAGTAACGTGGTGGGCGATATCAAAGCCTATTTCTCGATGGAGCTTGCGGGCTACAAAGTAGGCTTGAACTTGCCAAAGGTAGTAGTGGATTTGAAAAGCTCCTTGTCCCCACTTCCAGCCTCCCCCCCAAAGGGGTAAGGTAAAGTAAACGAATTGCAGGTTTGGAACTGGATCGCGCGTTAGCTCAGCTTCGATCGCTTCTCGACCATCATCGGGGCGGGTTAAAACCCACACGTCGTGGTAACGCGCCACTTCTCGTACAGTGTTCCACCCTACTCCCAACTCCGTACCTCGTCCCGGTTCGCAGGCATAGGCAGAGATCAAAACCTTCATGGGGTAATTGCCTCCTTGGTTTTCATGGAAGATGCCATCACAGAACAACCAAAATCAAGGTACTGCTGACTGGTATTACGGTAGTGAAAATCCAGCGATCGCAACCGCGCCTGTTCCTGATAATGCTGCTTTAACTCAGGATCCGCTAGAATTTTCAACAGTTCCTCCGCTAGGGCATCTGGGTTGCCTGTGGGGACCAGTAATCCATGTTTACCGTATTCAATGATGTCCTTCATTCCCCCCGGTGCATCGGTAACAACTACCGCTGCACCGCAGGCCATAGCTTCTTGCAGGGCGATCGGGCATCCTTCCCAGGCCGATGCCAGCACAAAAACATCTGCCGCTGCCATATATCGGTAAGGATTGGTGTCGTACCCGGGCATCCACACCGCATCCTCAATACCTAAATCTTGACAGTTCTGTTCCAACTCAGCTCGCAGTGGACCTTCTCCCAAAATGAGTAACCTTACGGGTATTTGCTGCTTGATCTGGGCAAACGCTCGCAGCAAGCCATCGAGTTGCTTCTGCTTGGCTAGCCGTGCAGCGGTCACGATTACAGGTCGGTCATGGCTCTGGAACCAGGGATGGTCAATGGGTTCCTGGGCCAATTGTTGAACGCGATCGCGATTAATAGGATTGAGCACTACCCGCATGGGGATGTTGGCGGAAATATTCAACGTCTCCACCAGATCCACAAGGGTATCTCCAGAAACCCCAATGAGACCGTCGCTGTAAGGATAGACATAGCGCATTACCAAAGGCAGGAACCGCAAGTGCGGTTTACTGCGGTGCTCAACCCCTGCTTCCAGGCTAATGATGTTGTGTTCCCCCAGAATTACCTTTGTGGGAACCCCTGCCAGGAACCGAGCTAAAACGGCCACAATATTGAAATACCAGGGCATGGGAAACAGCACATCCGGTTGATAGTGCCGTAAGTAGCCTACAGTAGCACCCAGGGAAAGGGCAGTGCGCTTTACCTTCAGTGTGACGATGGGAATGTCCGGGTACCTGGCTAATTCCTCGTCGCTGGCATCGAGCACCACCAACTGGCACTCGGCCCCAAGTTCCTGGAAACCACGAACTAGAGCCGTACAGAGGTTTGTGAAGGTTCCCCCACTAATGTCATGGGTCAGGATGGCAAGCTTGGGTGGTGTCATGGGCGTTGCTCGAGCTTTGATGGATCAGACATATGATCAGGGTTCATTGCTGCATCACCAGCTTAGTGACCTGGGATAAACACTCTGCCGCAGCTTCAGGGGTATATTGAGCCATGATTTGTTGCGATTGTGCCCCCATAGCTGGAATCATCTCGGGGTAATCTAAAAACTTCTGCATTAAATCGGCTAGCGCGTTCGCGTCGTCGGGAGGAAACACAAAGCCATTTTTCCCAGAAACAACTAACTCGGAAGTTCCTGCTCCCTTGGAACATAAAACGGGCTTGCCCAACAGCATAGCTTCCAGGGTAACAACTCCCCAGGTATCTTCTAGTGTTGGGAAAACAAACACATCGGATTGTTTGAAATAGCTGCCGATTTCGTCATAGCTAACTCGTCCAGCCCATTGAATACGATCGCTCAAATTTTGCTCTGCGCAAAACGCCTGAAGCTCTTCCTTTTGCGAGCCATCACCCACCACTAGCAGTGTGTACTGGTCATAACCACGTTGCCGCAAAATAGCACAGGCTTGGAGCAGTAAGGGTAACCCTTTTCTTGGAATGAGGTGACCGACGAATAAAAAGATGGGGCGTTGCAGCGTGGAAAGGCGATCGCCAATTTCTCCTGAACCCGGCAAGGTTTGCTCATCAGGAATCTCATAGGGCTGCAAAAACACCCAATCTGGCTTGGCATAGAGAATATTGACGAGATAATCTTTCCCCGCCTGACTGTTAGTAATGCAAGCGTCAGATAGCCGTACCATCAACCGGCGCACAAACAATCGCAAAGCGGAATGGCGATAATCGACACCAGGAGAACTTCCTTCATAGGCAATCACCACACGCCATCCCATCACCACCTTGAGAGCCAAAGCCAAAATAGACCAGACGCCAAAGGAACTGGTGAAGATGACCTGCGGTCTATATGCGAGTAAATGACCAACAATAGCTGGGGAAAGATAGGTAAAGTTGTCCCCATAGCTACTATCGTCACGATTTACCTCAATGACGCGAAACTTACCAACGATCTCAACGTGCAACGTACCTTCTAAACCTTTTGAAAATCCAGGAAACAGCCCCGTGAAAATAACCGTATCGGGAAACAGCCGAGTGAATTTGCTTAGGGCGGGTTGCCAGTAGAACCAGGCTACAGGCAAAAGCCATGCAATGCGAAGATCGTTCATAGGTCTATGCCCTAAACAGCGGTATGCTGAAACCTTATCTTCATAGCAATAGCAGTGAGAGGAAAAGCTGTATACAATACATTATGCTCAATCTTTAAGTAAAGGGGTATGATTTGGCACCTTTGTGAAATCTTGGTGAATCTCCTTTTGGCTATTTGCAGATAAACCCTGAGAAGATAGTATCGTACTAGTTGAAAAAAGGTTGACTGACGCTTGTACTGAGCACTCAACTGTGCATTAGGTTAGCTGTCTAAGGCAATTTCTCACGTTTTGTCTATTTAGACTTGAGGTGGGTACTGCGGGAAAATTTCTCCGAACGATGGATTCTTTGTGCGTCACAAGCTCGAAGAATGCATTGCAGGGAAACCTTTAACGTAATTCTTTAGCTGAGCAATAAGTGGCAAGGTTTTAGGAAATTATTGGCGATGTCTTCAAACAGTCCACATATTGCCTTATTCATTGGTTCCTTTGGGGGAGGAGGGATTGAGCGTATTACCGCACACCTGGCCCATGGCTTTGTCGAGCGAGGCTTGAATATCGACCTGGTACTCAACCGTGGTGAAAGCCCACACCTGTGGCGAATGCCACCTGAGACCCGCATCATCGATCTGAAGCAGCCGAAGCTGTCCCTGAGTTTGCCCGGATTGGTTCAATACCTGCATCAAGAACGTCCACTAGCCCTCCTGGCCGCTGATCACTACTTAAATGAAATGGCGTTGCTCGCCGGACGAATTCCTGGTGTTTCCACCCGCATCATCGTCGCCGAACACAACCAGCTCTCGAAAACTAGTCGTCAGGGCGGCAAGTTTAAAGCCCGTATCGCGCCACTGCTGGCACGGGTGCTCTATCCCTGCGCAGATGGAATTGTTGCGGTTTCCCAGGGAGTAGCTAGGGATCTAGCCTATACTGCATCATTATCCCCAGAGCGGATTCAAACCATCTACAACCCAGTTATTACTCCCGATATATTTGCCAGTGCACAAGAACCTCTAGAACATCCCTGGTTTCAGGATAAAGAGATTCCTGTACTTCTCGGAGTCGGGAAGTTGGAAGGGCAAAAAGATTTCCCAAATTTGATCCGTGCATTTGCTAAGGTTCGTCGTAACCGCCCCTGTCGCCTGGTCATTCTTGGATGGGGCCCCGATCGCCCCCAGTTAGAAACCTTAATTCAAGACCTGGGACTTCAAGACGATGTGGATATGCCAGGATATGCCCAAAATCCCTATGCCTACATGGCGCGATCGTCTGTCTTCGTTCTATCCTCCGCTTGGGAAGGGTTGCCCACTGTTTTAATTGAAGCAATGGCGTTGGGGGTTCCCGTGGTTTCGACTGACTGTGAGAGTGGTCCTTCGGAGATTTTAGCGGGTGGGAAATATGGCTATCTGACTCCAGTGGGTGATAGCAATGCCCTTGCCAATTCAATTCTAGAAGTTTTGGCGGGTGAGCAAAAGTTGATTGAGTCGAGTTGGCTTGAGCAATTTGGGCTAGAAATGGCAACTCGCAAATATTTAGATGTTTTAGGAGCCAAAGGTTTTGCTAAAGATAAGGCAACACAATCAGCTTTCCTCTCCTGACATAAGTTTGTTCCTTGACAATCTAGAGGAGGGTGGTGTCCAACGGGCAATTGTCAATTTAGCCCGTGGTTTCCTTGCTCAAGGATTAAAGGTAGATATTGTTTTGCAACGCGCTGAAGGTCCTTTTATCAAACAGGTTCCGCCTAGCGTCAAAATTGTCGATCTCAGATCCCCTCGGCTACGGGCCAGTGTTGGTGTATTAGCCGATTATCTGCGTCAGGCACAACCCAAAGCGATGCTTGCATCCATCCATTACAGTACGGAGATTGCCATTCTTGCAAAATACTGGGCTAAATCTTCTACTAAGATTGTGGTGTGTGAGCAGGGTTCACTAGGTCCTTTACAGAAAATGCGTGTACCCATTAATAATCCATTAGCATTTCTGGGATTAACGCCCGATCGTCCAACCTCTTTAGTTAAATACTTTTATCCATGGGCTGATGGAATCGTGGCAGTTTCGCAGGGGGCGGCAGAGGACCTTGCTCATGTTGGCAATCTGTCCTTGAAGGATATTCAAGTGATTTATAACCCTGTGATTACTCCCGATTTAATTGGCAAAGCAAGCGAGCCCATTGAGCATCCTTGGTTTGCTGATAAGGAGATACCAGTAATTCTTTCGGTTGGCAGGTTGGTGCCGCAAAAAGACTTCCCTACCCTGATTCAGGGGTTCGCCAAAACATTAAAGCTGTATACCTCTCGTTTAGTCATTCTGGGTTCAGGACCTGATCGTGCTCAACTTGAAGAACTCATTCACGAATTAGGTTTAGAAGAGAATGTTGCTTTACTGGGGCATGTGCAAAACCCATACAAGTATATGGCTCAATCATCTGTCTTTGTTCTGTCCTCTGTGTGGGAAGGGTTAGGCAACGTACTAATTGAAGCGATGGCTATGGGAACACCTGTTATCTCCACAAATTGCAAGAGTGGACCATCAGAAATTTTGGCAAATGGACAGTACGGCCATCTTACCCCCGTCGGTGATAGTGATGCACTTGCCGAGGCAATCCTAGATGTGCTATCGGGGCATCCAAAGCTTGTTGAGCCAGACTGGTTGCATCAGTTTGGTTTGGAAACAGCTACCCAGAAGTATCTCAAGGTTCTGGGTCTTTCGGCAATGGAATTCGCAACATCTAATTAAAGCTAATTGATACAACCTATGAAACTTTACCTTGATGCTGAGTACCTCCAGAATATAGCTCTTGCTAGTTCTAAAAAGTACCAGTCTGCCCTTCCTTTTCCTCATATCGTCTTAGATAATATTTTGCCGGAAGAAGCTCTAGATGGCGTCTTAGAGGAATTTCCTGGGGTTGAAAGCCCAGCCTGGAAGCAATATAAAACTCCCTTTGAAGCCAAGTTAGAAACTCAAGGGGAAGATAAACTGGGAGCTTTTACCAACCTGCTTCTATATCAGTTCAACTCACCTCCTTTTCTAAAGTTCTTAGAAACGCTCACAGGCATTGATGGATTGATCCCTGACCCTTATTTTTTTGGCGGAGGTCTTCATCAAATTCCTCAAGGCGGTAAGTTAGGTATCCATGCTGACTACAGTAGGCATGGGAAGCTAGACCTAGATCGTCGCCTTAATGTCATTATCTATTTGAATAAGGATTGGAAGGAAGAGTATGGTGGGTATTTGGAATTATGGGATTCTTCTATGGCTGAATGTGTCCAAAAGATTCTGCCTATTTACAACCGTATGGTTGTCTTCAATATTACGGATTGGGCATTTCATGGGCACCCTGAACCCCTCACCTGTCCAGAGGGTTGGACTCGTAAGTCAATCGCTCTCTACTATTTCACGGCTGGAAGACCGAAGGGAGAAGTCATGGATGGTGGAGAACGGTATGGGGCACTTTTTTTGAGCCGACCCGGTGAAACTGTCCAAGGGGCAAGTAAGAAAAGCACCGACTACAAAGTTAGAAATGGACGAGTAGTTGTTAAAAAAGATACAAAGTGGTGGATTAAAAAACTCACACCTCCTATCCTGCTAGATGCCCACCAGGCGGTCAAACCCCAAAAAAAAGGATGAAGAATGCCATCTCTATGAAAATAGCTGTTTTATTTTGGTTTTATAAAGAATTAGAAGTCTGCCAAAATCGCTTGGAAATTTTACGCCAGCATAACCCCGATATCGCAATTTATGGGCTATATGGCGGGGATTTGGCATTAGCAGACCAGTACAAATCGGCACTAAGTCTTTATCTGGATGACTTTTACGCATTTTCAGAACCGAAAGACTCCTACTGGAAGTGGATTCAGGGCGACTTGATGATTACCCAATGGTTTCGCGATCGCGGTCAGCATCTGGAGTGGGACACGATCGTGGTTGTTCAGTGGGATATGTTAGTATTTGGAGCCATTGAGAAACTTTTCTCGATGCTCAAGCCAGACGAAATTTTGCTATCTGGGCTTCGACCGGTTGCAGAAGTTGAGCATAATTGGCAGTGGGTTACACCTAAAATTCCAGACCTTAGACAGCGGTATCTCGATTTTTTAGCGCATGTCCGCAAGACCTATGATTATAACCAAGACCCATTGGGATGTTTATTCATTGTTGTAGGCTTTCCCAGAGTTTTTTTAGAACAATACTCAAAAGTCGAAGAACCAGAATTGGGATTTTTGGAGTACAGGATTCCAATTTACGCCCAAATATTTGGAACTCCATTTTGCCAAGACCATCCATTTCAAGCTTGGTGGGTGGATACCGATCTAGTTTTCCAGGAAAAAAGACTGATACAACGGATGTGGAACTCCATCCATTTAAGGCTTAATCCAAATCCACTAAATCCAGCTAAACGAGAGATTTCACTAATACCAATTTATCGCCACTTAAGCATAGAGATCGGCGCCAGAATTTTTCATCCCTATGAACAGCAATTTCCGACGACAAAGCAACAATTTGTGGGCGCTCTATTTAATGAATTTGCAAGAGATCTAAATTGGCTAGGTCAAAAATTTTTACCTTCTAAAACTTCTAAGTAGGACATTTATTTTACTAATTTAGTTTAGCAATTTACGGAAAATGGAATGAACAGCTTTAAAAACATTCGGTTGTCAATCATCATTCCTTGTTTTAACGATGGTCAATTTATTAAAGAAGCGGTAGCAAGCGTAACGGCTTGTCCAGAACAGATTTACGAAATCATTATTGTAAATGATGGTTCTACAGACCCACTAACCCATCAGGTTTTGAATGAACTTAGAAATAATGGCTATCAAGTTATTGATCAACAAAATCAGGGGGCCCCATCCGCTAGAAATACTGGTATCCGACTGGCAAAAGGGGAGTATATATTACCATTAGATGCAGATAATCGAATTCGTACAGCTTATATTTATAAAGGAATTGAGATTCTCGATCGATATCCCGATGTTGCGGTTGTCTATGGTGATGTGGAGCATTTTGGTGAAGAGATTAATGCTTTAGATGAACTTCCAACTTTCAGCAATCCCTACGAAGCGATCAGTTTTGAAAATGGGTTCAGAGCAGTTCAGAGAATCCCGGACTTTAATTTGTCATGGTTGATCAATCACAACTATATTGATATGTGTGCAGTTTATCGGAAGTCAGTTTGGGATGAATGTGGTCCCTACGATGTCAATATGCCCTTTGGATGCTATGACGACTGGGATCTGTGGTTAAGCATTGCTAAGAAAGGATATCGCTTCTATCACATTCCAGAAATTCTATTCGAATACAGAGTTAGACCTACATCATTAAGCACCGCTTCACGCAGTGACGAGAGGAATAAAGTGGTTTACCGCTACTTAGCATCTAAGCATGCTGCTCTATTGCCTAAAGAATATCGCCTATATTTTAAGCCTTATCGGAGTTGGCTCAAAATTTGGAATACGCTTCAATCTTCCTTAAAGCTCTCATACTGAGAAGTAGAACGAAAGTTTCATACAATCTACCATCACTTCTTGCACTTCAGATTTTTAGCGGAAATAAATTACTTATACTAAATTACCCAATTGAGGTTTATTAAGAATGTCAAATTCAGTGCTGGTAACTGGTGTCGCAGGTTTTATCGGTCGCTATGTAGCCCGCTACTTTATAGAACAGGGTTGGTCTGTGATTGGTATAGATAATTCGCCTCCCGAAAATGCACCTCTTGCGAATTTGAAAGCTTACCATCGTTTACAACTTCCTGATCCCACCCTGGCTACCCTGATTGCATCATATTCTCCACAAGTATGCATTCATTGTGCTGGGAGGGCTTCAGTCGGTGCATCGATTGCTGACCCTGCATCCGATTTTTATGGAAATACCCTATTAACGTTTGATGTTCTGAATGCACTGCGTTCCAGTGCCCCCCAATGCAAATTTATCTATCTCTCTAGTGCAGCTGTCTATGGAAATCCTCAATCACTTCCAGTAAGCGAAGAACATTCGCCGTTTCCTATATCTCCTTATGGGTTCCATAAACTGCAAGGTGAACAGCTTTGTCTTGAGTTCAGTAAGGTTTATGGCATGGCAACCGCAAGTGCTCGAATTTTTTCTGCCTATGGACCTGGCATTCGTCGCCAAGTCATGTGGGATATCTGTCATAAAGCGATTTTTCAAGACTCAATTACCTTGCAAGGCACTGGGCAGGAAAGCCGTGATTTCATCCATGCTCTTGAAATTGCTAAAGCATTATTTGTCATCGCTAACAAAGCACCGATGCAGGGTGAAGCCTATAACTTAGGAACAGGTGTAGAGGTAAGCATTGCTGAGCTTGCTGAACTACTTTTAGAAGCTTTAGATTATCAGGGGAGCTTGAAGTTTGATGGAAAAGTCTCTGTGGGCAACCCACTGAACTGGCAAGCAGAAATAACTAAAGTTCAAGCCTTAGGCTTTCAGCCAGAAGTGAGACTGAAACAGGGAGTTCGTACATTTGCAAATTGGTGTAGAGCAGAGTTGGTAGGGATATGAACAAGCCATACACATCGGTCTAATTATGCACGGCAGAGACAGTCGGCTAGGTAGTGTTAAGTACGTTAAAAATATTGTCCTCTAAATATATGAATGTACTAATCGTTTCAGATTTTCAAGTCTATCCTCCCATTAATGGGGCTGGCATAGCCCAATTTGGCATTCTTGAGCCATTGAGCAAGCAGTGCAATATCAGTGTGCTATTCCATCAACATTTCACTCCGAGTGACAAGGAGCTTGATGAGCTAAGGCAACTATTACCAGATGTTAAATTTTACACATTGAATGGCTCAGACAAAAAGTCAAGCTCTAAAACGCTATTGAATAGTCTTAAAAAATCAGTAAATGTTCTTAAAAAGCTTGCTACTGATACCAAAAGTTTTGTCAAGAATAGCTTCATTGATAACAAGTTTGAATCAAGGAATGATTTTGATGGAAACCTGGTTAAATTTCATACATTTTTGTATCCTCCTAACTCGAAGCAGAAAATCGATAAGATTTTAGAAATTATCCATAACGATGACATTGATATCATACAGTTAGATTTTGAATCTAATCTCAACATCGTCAGCCTGATTCCTCATCATGTTAAGAAGGTTTATGGCTGTTACGATTGTCAATTTTATCGAGTTGATTCCTTTATTAAAGCGAAGCTCACACAGTCAGAATATGCGAGCTATATTCGTGATTATGTTAAAACTTTAGAAATTTCATTTCTGCGACAGTATGACGTTGTCATTGCAAATACTGAACCTGAAACTGCTGTGGTTGGCCATGCTTTGACTGCGCAAGGTGAAAGATCTAAGGTTGTTTTAGCCCCTTATCCTGTGCTTGATAAGGATTTTATTGAACTCGATCGAGATAAGTTCAAACGTCCAGATAAGCTGCTCTTTGTTGGCACTGAATATCATTTCCCAAATAAAGATGGGGTTAACTGGTTCCTAGAAGAAATTGCTCCGACGATTTTTGAGAAATTTGGTTTGCGACTTCATGTGGTTGGCTCTTGGAGTCAGGAAACTAAACAACGGTATAAAGATCACCCCAGCCAAGTAATTTTTACTGGCTTTGTTGATGATTTAAGCTCGCTAATTAAAAGCAGTATTTATATATCTCCAATGAGACTGTGTGGAGGGTTGAGAGCAAAGATTCTGACGGCGATGGCTCAAGGAATGCCAGTAATCGCTCATTCCCAGTCTTTAATTGGAAATAGTGCCAAGCATATGGAAAGCGTTATGGTTGCTGACGATACCGCCTCTTTTTGCTTTGCAGCAGAATATTTACTTGCTGATTTAGACCGTACATTTAACCTGTGTAAAAACGCTCAAGAACTGATGCGTACACGTTATTCTCAAGCCTTTGTAGCTGAGAAACGGTTTCATATTTACAAAAAACTCTTGAAGTGAGATGCAACCAGTTATGACTCATGCTCACTTTTACTGATGCGGATATATAGCTTAAAAATGGTGGGGTCGCCACTCACTCACACTTATATTGTGAACTTCATTCTGCCTACCCTAAATTGATACCTACCCTCTGCAGACTTATGAATGTACTAATAGTTTCAGATTTTCAAGTTTATCCTCCCAATAGTGGAGCTGGCATAGCCCAGTTTGGCGTCCTCGAGCCATTGAGCAAGCAGTGCAATATCAGTGTGTTATTCAATCAATATTTCACTCCTAGTGACAAGGAACTTGATGAACTAAGGCAATTATTGCCAAATATTAAATTCTACACGTTAAAAGATTCTGTCAAGAAAACAAGATCTAAGAAGTTGTTTGATATCCTTAAAAAGTTAAAGCTGTTTGATATTCTTAAAAAATTAAAGAATACTCTTAAAAATCTTCCTGTTCACTCTAAAAATTTTATTAAAAGTATCTTCATTGGTAGCAATCTTGAATCAGGTAAGGATTTTGACGCAAACTTGTTCAATTTCTATACATTTCTGTGTCCTCCTAACTCAAAGCAGAAAATCAATAAAATCTTAGAAATAATCAATAGCGATAGTATTGAAATCATACAACTGGATTTTGAGTCTAATTTAAACATAGTAAGCCTAATTCCTGATGGCATCAAAAAAGTTTATGGTTGTTATGATTGTCAATTTTATCGAGTTGAAACATATATTAAAGCAAAGCTTACCCAGACAGAATATGCAAACTACATTCGGGATTATATTAAAACAATAGAAGTTTCATTTCTTCAACAGTATGATGTTGTCATAGCCAACACAGAAGCTGAAGCTTCTGTGCTTGACAAGGCTTTGAATGCGCAATGTAAAAGACCTGAGGTTGTCTTAGCCCCCTATCCTGTACTCGATCAGGACTTTATTGAACTAGATCGAAGTAAGTTTTCTCGACCAGACAAGCTGCTCTTTGTAGGCATTGAATATCATCTTCCAAATAAAGACGGGATTGAGTGGTTTCTAGAAGAGGCTGCCATAGAAATTTTCAAGAAGTTCGGCTTACGCCTTTACGTTGTTGGTACTTGGGATAAAGGAACTAAACAGAGATACATAGAGCACCCTAGTCAAGTAATTTTTACTGGCTTTGTTGATGATTTAAGTTCACTGATTCAAAGTAGTATTTATATCTCTCCAATGAGGCTAGGTTCAGGTCTCAGAGCAAAAACTTTGACCGCTATGGCTCAAGGAATGCCAGTAATTGCTCATCCTCAGGGATTAATGGGAAATAGCGCTAAGCATATGGAAAGTGTCATGATTGCTGATGATACCGCCTCTTTTTGCTTCGCAGTAGAGTATTTGCTTACTGACTTAGACCGTACATTTACTCTTTGCAAAAACGCTCAAGAACTGATGCGTGCAGGTTATTCTCAATCATTCGTAGCTGAGAAACGGTTTCATATCTACGAAAAACTCCTGAAGTGATATGAGCAAGTTATGTGAATATTCAAAATATAGGTGATCGATAGCTCAGATATACCTAATGCTTTACTTGTAGGATTTAAGAGTGTCTTATGGATAATCTAGCACTTGGTTTTAGTCTTTTAGTTTGTATTTACAATCCCGACGAGCAAGTTTTTCGCCGCACGCTTAAATTAATACAGTCTTTAGTAATTCCCGTAGATACTCCAGTTGAATTTATCATTGTTGATAATGATAGTTCAACTCCTGTTATACAGCTTGATTATGTTCAAGAATTTATCCGAGATTGTCCATGTGTAAAAGTCATTAAAGAGACACAACAGGGAGTAGCTCTTGCTAGAGTAGCTGCCTTTCAAGCTGCTAAAAACTCTATAAATTTGTTGTACAAGATGCTGTGCAACTGTTGCATAGCATCTCGGGGGGGGCGCCTTTGCTCTAAGCAGGGTATTAATGTCAAACCCTATTGCGGGCAGTACTTTTATCTGCTTAGCAAGGAATTTTCATTTTCTAGAGGCTACTGCCCATCAAAAACACATTCCCGTATTGGGCGACCACAAATATGGCAAAGGGATTCGGTTGAATATTCCTCTCAATCTAGCTAACTTGACTACTTGTCAAGTTAGCTGAGAACTTGATTGATTTACTGCCTGCGGCGTGGAAATAGCGGGTTACCAAAGCCTTCTTGTTTAGAGGCATCACAATTATAGGGACGAAGTAAACAAATCGTTAATGGATTGAAAAAGATAGCGTATGGTACTCCCGAATGACGAATCTATCGTTGTAGTTTGCGCTGCAGATGACGGTTATTCAATGCCGTTAGCTGTGACTTTACGTTCACTACTTGAGAATTTACGTGCTGCTCAGGTGGTTGACCTGTACATCATTGACGGCGGAATTAGCGATCGCAACAAGCACAAGATTTTAAAGTCCCTCAAGCCTCACGCATGTAACCTGACGTGGTTGTCTATTCCAGATGATTGGATAAAAGACATCCCTGAGTTGCCTGGTTCAGAGCGAGTTAAAATTTTTACTTACTACCGACTGTTTATCCCAACACTTCTGCCACTAAACGTCAAAAAGGCTATTTACCTGGACAGTGATGTGGTCATTTGTCGTAATATTGCAGAATTATGGAATCTAGAACTTTCGGAAAGTTATGTTTTGGCTGTGCAAGACACTGGTGTTCCATTTGTATCTTCTGATTGGGGACTGCGAAAATATAAGGAATTAGGGTTGGAGCCAGATCATAAATACTTTAACGCAGGTGTACTGGTTATAAACCTGGATAAATGGCGTACTGAGCATATCAGTGAGAAAGTAATTGAGTATTTGATTACGAATCAAGAGTATGTTAATGCTCATGACCAGGATGGGTTGAATGCGATGTTGGCTAATAGGTGGATAGAAATTGACCCTAGATGGAATCAGCAACCACAAATCTTTACTTATGCGTCCTGGAATGAAAGCCAGTTTTCAGAAGAAATGTATAACAATTTAGTGGCTGCTCCTTATATCGTTCATTATGCAACAGGGGGTAAACCCTGGAATACGAAAGTACCCCATCCCTTTAAAGACCTATTCTTCAAGTATGTAGATATGACTGCTTGGAAAGGGTATCGGTTCGACTTAAAGCGGCGCCTGTGGAAAAGGTTACAAAGACAAGTAAATATCCTCCGGCAAAGCTGGAGGCTTTAGAGTAGGGGAGCCGTTCAAAGCGGCTTGCTCACCCTCACTCCTACTGCCATAGCGTCAGTTGCTCCAAGCGTTGATCCTCCTTCTCTTGCTCTCGAATATACTGTCGTACCACTGCCTCATCTCGTCCTACGATTGAAACGTAGTAGCCCGTACCCAGAAATTCATACCTTACACCCTCTTAATGAATGCACCATGAGATTTAACAGTAATCTGTATCAAGGCACATTAGAACTGGTAAGCCGACTCCCAAAAGGAAGCGTCAGAGCCAGGAAAGCTCTATTTCGCTTGTGGCGGAGCAATCCTAGTTGGGACCCGTGGTTGCTGAATGATGAGGGAACTTATCGTCTTTTTTACCTCCAGGGGTCGCCGCATGCGGATGCCTGGTAGATTGAAGGAGAAATTCATAGTGCCACTTCAACTGATCTCAAACACTGGCAGGATACGGGAGTGGCGTTAGCAGCCTCAGATCAGAACCCTTGGGAAACTGGACGGATGCTGGCAGGTTGCGCGCTGAAAGAGAACGGTACTTATTACCTGTTCTACTCGGCAGCAGGGCCGGGAGCAGAATTTCTGAATGAGGGCATTGGGTTGGCAACATCTACGGATGGAGTCCACTGGCAGCGATATTTGACTACAGAACTGATTAAACCATCTGCCCAAAACCCTTGGTATAGTCGATTCAAGCGTCCCCTGGGTGGCTATGAATACGATTATTTTCCATGGCGTGACCCTTATGTGGTTCGAGATGTTGAGACGGGGCGCTACTATATATATATTTGTGCATCCGCTAAAGCTGCCAGTAGTAGTAGTATTTATCGCGGCTGTATTGGCTTGGCGATTGCAGACGAAATCACTGGTCCCTACGAATTACAACCACCCGTGGCACTGCCCCTTGTTCCAGATACACAGGAATCGGCATTTTATGAGATGGAGCGTCCTCAAATCATCTACAAGCAGGGACGCTATCATTTGTTCTTTTCTTGCTGGTTAACAAAGCTCAATCCAAAATGCTTGCCGACAGTCGAGCAACGCCAAATTACCGACTCTACGCTGTACTGGTATGTGAGCGATCATCCGACGGACCCTTTGAGCCAGCAAGTGCTACGCCCGTTGTCACAGGCAGTAATCACTCCGGTATTTATGGCACCAACTTTTTTCCCACGCCCGATCGCCCCGATGACTTTATAGCCTATGGTTGGTACTTGCGCCGTACGTCATTAGCGATTTCACCCTTAATTAAGGTGGTCTGGAACTCAAATTCAATTCAGATTGTAAACCTCTCAAAATTTGAATAAGGATGCTTACACCAATAACTTAAGTAACGAAGTATCCTTTCGCGACACAATTCGGTAGTTCCATTCTCCATGCAATCGACATTTATCAATAGCCTTGAGCAAGATTCGAGCATGATTAACTCGATTACACAAATCGGCTTGAGGTGATTGAGTTGACTTCAGTTTGTGGGTTAAAACTAACTAGCCCAGATTGCACAAACCCCAAATTTTTATCTGCAAAATTATTGTAAAGTATGGCATAAAATATTAAGTGGCAGTCGGTATCGATATATTATGACAGCAGGTGTAAGACGAGGTTTTAGTCTACTTCCAAGTTAATTAAAAGTAAAAGGTCTGGCATCTTAGTTTTCTTTAAAGATCTTTTCAGTAAACTCCTTGATGCAGATGTATGCTCGCTGCTTAACAATACATCCATTAATTTGATTATAGTGAGGCTTTGAAATTGTACACGGTCAATCGAGTTAGCGAATTAGCGATTTTTGGAAATCCTCCGGCTTTTCAAGAAAAGCTTCACGTTGGACGACCCAATGTTGGCGATCGCGATCGCTTGTTGGAGCGAATTAACGACATTTTGGATCGCAAATGGTTTTCCAACAATGGCAATTATGTTCAGGAATTTGAAAGGAAAATTTCTGAATACACAGGTGCGAAGCATTGCATCGCTATATGTAACGGCACCATTGCTTTAGAAATTTTGGTTCGAGCTTTAGGGCTAACTGGGGAAGTTATCATTCCATCCTTCACGTTTGTTGCAACAGCCCATGCTTTGCAATGGCAAGAGATTACCCCTGTTTTCTGCGATATTGACCCTGCTACTCACACGCTTGACCCCAATCAAGTAAAGCGATTAATTACTCCCCGCACTTCGGGTATTATAGGCGTTCATGTTTGGGGAAGACCTTGTCAAACCGAAGAACTAGCTGAGATTGCAGCTCAGTATAATCTCAAACTGGCGTTTGATGCGTCTCATGCCGTGGGCTGCTCACATAATGGTCAAATGATTGGCAATTTTGGAGAAGCAGAAGTCTTTAGCTTCCATGCCACGAAGTTTTTAAATGCTTTTGAAGGTGGCGCAGTTGTGACCAACAACGACGAATTAGCAGCTAAAATTCGTCTTATGAAAAACTTTGGTTTTGGACCTGGTTACGACAATGTGGTTTACGTCGGCACCAACGGTAAGATGAACGAAGTTGCAGCCGCTATGGGCGTTACGGGGTTAGAGAGCATTGATACGTTCATCGAGCAGAATTACCGCAATTACAAACAGTATCAGACAGAGTTAGCAGATATTGATGGGGTAAAGCTGGCAGCTTACAACGAGTTAGAGAAGAACAACTATCAATACATCATTCTGGAAATTGACCCCGCGATTGCTGGCATCAACCGCAACGAACTGGTGCAGGTTCTACACGCTGAAAATGTATTAGCTCGTCGCTACTTTTACCCCGGTTGTCACAAAATGCATCCATATCAATCCTATTTCCCTAATGCCGGACTGTTATTGCCTCAAACTGAAGCCCTCACTGAAAAGGTGATGTCCTTACCAACAGGCACTGGAGTAACCCCTGAAGACATTAGTAAAATCTGTCAAATTATTTGCTTGGCAATCAAGGAAAGTCACAAGGTCAAACATTTTTTAAATTCAGCTGTTTAACTAGGAGCAATTTTATGGCACCTATCGTCTCCGTTGTCATCCCGTCTTATAACTCAATGATGTTTTTGCCAACCACATTAAATAGTGTGTTACAACAGACTTTCTCTGATTTTGAAGTCTTAATCATTGACGATGGTAGTCAAGACAATGTTAAGGATTGGTTTACAACAATTTCTGATTCTCGAGTCAAGTTATTTTCACAAGAAAACAAGGGTTATGCAGGTGCATGTAATACTGGGATACTTAACGCTCAGGGGAAGTATATTGCCTTTCTAGATGCAGATGATGTTTGGGTACCAACTAAGCTAGAGAAGCAGTTTCGTTGTCTGGAAGATAACCCCGAAGTTGGTTTGGTGGATACATTAGTATTTTTCGTGGATTCAGAGGGGGAAAAACTTTTCACCGCAGGTTCTATTTATAAACCAGGAAACGTTTATGAAACAATGCTAGTCAAAAATCTTGTTCCTTGTGGTAGTACACCCATGGTACGCCGCCTTTGCTTTGATACAGTCGGAGTATTCGATGAATCTATAAAAGGACCTAGTGACTGGCATATGTGGGTGCGTATTGCCTCTCAATATAATTTTCAAGTAATAGAAGAACCTTTGGTTCACTACAGGCAACATTCAAGTAGCGTTTCAAGGAACACAGACATAATGTTGAGAGGTGGGTTACAAGCGATCAATTCAATGTTTGATGATGCCCCCCCCCACTTGCAGTACAAGAAAAAGGAGAGTTACGGTAACCTATACTATGTTCTGGCGCTAAAAGCTTACACAGTTAACAGAAATTACAAGCAAGCTGTTTATTTATGCTTGCGAGTACTTCAGATATATCCTAATAAATGTTTTTCAAGAGATTTTATCTATCTTTTCAGCAAGATAATTCTGTATTTCACCCTGAGTGAGCAAGGTTACAATCAGGTCAATCGTGTTGTTAGTCAACTCAAAAATCTTTCCAGAGCACTGGTCAGTAGACCACCTCAAGGCTTCTAATGAAACGGATATTAGCTAATTTTTTAGGATGCATAACGGGCTTTGACAACCATTGAGAGGAGCCATCCCAATACGTCTAAAGTAAGTATAGTACTCCCCAATTACAACTATGCTCAATATTTAGATGAGCGTATTCAAAGTTTATTGAATCAGACCTACAGTGACTTTGAGTTAATCATTTTAGATGATGCTTCAACGGACAATAGCTTAGAAGTTATACAAAAGTATTTATCCGACCCTAGAATTAAAACTCAGTTTTATGGGCAAAATAGTGGCTCGCCATACAAGCGGTGGAATGATGGGGCAGACTTAGCCCAAGGAGAGTATTTACTTTTTGCTGGTGCAGATGATAGCTGCCACCAGAGTTGTTAAGCCAGTTAGTTGAACGGTTAGAAAACCACTCGTCCGTTGGTTTAGCACATACTCAATCCTGGAACATAAATGGTGAAGGTGAGAGGATTCAGCTATGTAAAGAATGGACTAATCACCTGGATGAAGTCAGGTGGTCTAATGACTTTGTTAACGTTGGAAGGGATGAATGCAAGTATCTCTTGTTTAATTGCACCATACCTAATGCAAGTGCTGTTCTTATGCGGCGTTCGTTTTTTGTTGAAACTGGTAAGCTTGATACACAGCTTCGGTTTTCAGCAGATTGGTTGCTTTACGCAAAAATATTAGCATTTTCAGATGTCGCATATATTGCCGAACCATTAAATTACTTTAGATCTCACGCGAATACTGTCAGAAATACTACGATGGGGGTCAGTATTAGAACTGGAAGACAGGCTAATAGTAATACGCTATCTTCTACAGCAAATACAGGCACCAGAGCCATTTTGGGAGCAGGTTTTTCACCCAGATGTTGAGTGGTGGGTGCGATTAATGGTATCGGGAAAACTGCCCTTTAGTACAAATTTAAGAATCTATAATATTCTCAGAGACATAGATCCAAACATCAATTATCGATTACTTCGATATGGTGTTGAGGTTTTCGGAAGAAAATTAGGGTTTACCCACTAATCCAGCATGACTAGTGATAATTCACAGCTAGAATTTAGTTGAGTAGAAAAAAGCAAGTACGCTTTGTCTAATATAGCTATCCTAATTGGATTGTGAGAAAAAACTCTACAGAAATCTTTCCTCAAAAAGCTTCCCACTCTCACAACTGATTTAGGACTGCTATATTCCTTCCTCTAGGCAATAGTTCAATCACTTTTGTATGTTTTGATTTTATAAAGTTCTTGGGAATTTTTATGAAAAATAGTGAGAAATTAATTTTTATCGATTACTTAAAGGCTTTCAGTATACTATATATCGTTGGTTAGTGGCATTTATTTGACTACACTGAATTTCTTCCGCAAAACCTATATCCAGCCTCTGAGAAGATTACCTTGATAGCCCTTGGGCTATTTACTTTGATATCGGGCTTTTTAAGTGGAAAGTCTGTCATGCGATCGCAAGGGATAAAAGATTTTTATGTGAAGCGGTTGGTCAGAATATATCCACTTTATTTAATTGCTGTAGTCCTATTTTTCATTTGCAAAGAGAACAATGGCATAACATCTATAAAATCTCTATTCTTTGTATCCATGCTTTACGGACCGGCTCCGCGAACACTATGGTTTATTACGATGATCATGCTATTTTACTTAATGGTACCTTTTTTGTTAAGCTTGCAAAAAACATCAAAACTATATTCTATTTAACGGCTTAACAATAGTTTCTGCAATAGTAGTAATGGCCGCTTTTAAAACAGTGGATATTAGATTAATTCTTTATTTTCCCTGTTTTGTTGTGGGTATATATTGCGCTCTCTACGGTATAGAAAACTCACTTTTCAATATTAGAAACACTACTATGCTTTTGATTATGGCTTTGTCATTCTATGTGATGAAAACTGACTGGTGGACTATAGAAAAACTGAAAGAAATTCCCTTTATATTATCGTCTTCATATCTAATCTTTGCGGCAAGTTATCGAAATCGAGATGCGTTTGCTGGTACCAGTCTTATGCTTTTTCTTAGTTATAGTAGTTACGCAATGTATTTATTTCATCGTCCTATTTATGTAACTATGAAAGCCTTTTATTTTCCTGAGATTGGCATTTTTCAACTGCTATACTTACTTAGCGTTTGCCTTCTGATAGTGACGCTTGCATCTTGGAGCATTCAGCAAGTAAACGATAAGTTGTATGCAATAGTTAAAAATTGGCTTTAGTAGATTTCCCCTGGTTGACTGAAAAACTAATCAGTAGTGTGGCAGTACGTATGTATTTTGGCTCGATTCGATAGGTGCGTTGCTGGTGTTGTTTGCGAGAGGCCATCGCGGGTTCAGGGTCGCGGTTATGGGTGAAACAGACGTGACGGATAAGTGGCCACCCGTTCTTTAGGGCGGCTTTCAGCAATCCCCCCTAATGCGAAAGTAGCTGTTGCCGCGAAACCAATGGGGCCAACCCAACGACATTTGCCCACGGCGACGACCTCGATGCCTTTGCGGTGATGTGGAGAGTCGCGACGGCTAAGAGGAAACAGAGCCGGGAGAGGGCGCAGACGGAGTCAATCTCAGCTTTCTGGAGATTCCACTCGGTGGATTGGTCATCGAGAAACGCCTCCTCAATGTCGAGGCGCAAGCCGTATTCCTCGAAGGTGTGCAGGCGGGTGAGTTCATCGCTGACGATGGCCCAAAACTCGCCGTTGACGTTGTTGGTGCCAAAGGCGACATGCACGGGGCCATACCACTCCCCTTTGTGGATCTTCACCGTGTGCCAACAGAGGGCCTCCCCGCGCTGAAGATGAATATTGTTTAATTGGCACCACCCCTGACCCGCCCACCAAATTCAGGTATTGCGCTTGATTCGAATACGTTAGTGCCACCCGAGTTCAGCCGTCAAAGTGGCCATAGCATCGGTGTGAATGAAGCCCCGGTCGGCTAGGACGACGACCTTTACCCCCGCCAGCAAGCGATGGGCGGCTTGGTAAAGCTTCTCCCGGTACTCGCTGAAGGCAACGAACGCACTGCGGTGCCGGAGCACCCACCAGACCACGGGCAAGGCTCAGCCTCGATGCATCACTGCCAGGCGGATCAAGCAATACTCATCCCAGAACAGCGAGGTGTCCAAACTTAGGTACAAACAGTCCTCATCCCAATGGGCCAATGCTGCTTGAATTAAGGGCTTGTACAGGCGATGGAGGTTCAGACGACTGTTGTGTAGCCAGCGCGTCAGGTTGACCTCTCCGTGCTGGAGCAAGGCACCACCATCCATAGGGAGGTCGTCAAATGGCCCCGATGGTTCCAGGGCACCAATTGACCCAGCCAGGCGTTCAAGGCATTGTAGAGGGGGGAGTTTTTTTCACAGCCTCTACGCTTTTGAGTGGTATCTAAGCTTAGAACGCTGG
This sequence comes from filamentous cyanobacterium CCT1, assembly GCA_003017855.1. GTDB lineage: Bacteria > Cyanobacteriota > Cyanobacteriia > Phormidesmidales > Phormidesmidaceae > Nodosilinea. The sequence continues at coordinate 336 of PYER01000009.1, read as the reverse complement.
CTCCCCTCTCTCCTTAGATCCCTGAAACCATCGCACCATAGGCTGTTCAGCACCTTTCAATCAACTTTTGTCAGTCAACCAGGGGTGATGGATGTCTGTCAGAGAATTGTACAGGTGGTGCTGCGTCCCGAACAAGACAAAGGCTTTGTTTTGCAGGGCAAACGCATACTCACCCTGCCGTGGCTAGGACTTCGGTGAGATAAGTGTTATCCCAGCCAGCTTTAAGGCGTTTCGCCTTCTTGCCAACCTTGGCTGAGGCTTCTCGTGAGAGCAGGTTGAGGGCCATATGCCGAATGACGGCCATGTTGTGGGGGGCATAGCCTGCGCGAATGCGGG
>PYER01000099.1 GCA_003017855.1 filamentous cyanobacterium CCT1 | reverse complement strand
GTGGATGGGTGACGGACCCTGAGCGGAGTCGAAGGGGGTAGATGAGGGGGGATGGGTTTCGGGATAGTATATAGGGTCTGCAAATTTGGGGATGAGAGAGCTATGGCGCGCCTGGCACTGTTGAGCGTATCCGATAAAACTGGGCTGGTGGATCTGGCCAAAGCCCTGGTCGAAGAATTTGGCTTTGACCTAATTAGCAGTGGCGGTACGGCGAAGGCGATCGCAGCGGCGGGTCTCCCCGTCACCAAAGTGTCTGACTACACTGGCTCACCAGAAATCCTCGGCGGGCGGGTGAAGACACTGCACCCTAAAATTCACGGCGGCATTTTGGCGCGGCAAGATTTGGCGGAAGATCAGCAAGATTTGGCTGACAACGGCATTCGCCCGCTGGATTTGGTGGTGGTGAACCTCTACCCCTTTGAGCAGACGATCGCGAAAGACGGCGTGTCCATGGCCGATGCGATCGAGAACATCGACATCGGTGGGCCAACGCTGCTGCGGGCGGCGGCGAAGAACCACGCCTACCTGACGGTGTTGTGCAGCGCCGAGCAGTACGGGCCTTATTTGGATGCCTTGCGAGCGAGCGAGGGACAAGTCCCCTTGGAGTTTAGGCAGGAATGTGCGCGGGCGGCATTTTGGCATACGGCCAGCTACGACCAGGCGATCGCCACCTACCTGACCGAATCGACCAGCGCAGCCGATGTGCTGCCCCAGCAGTGGGCGCTGACAGGTCGCCAGCAGGCCACCCTGCGCTATGGCGAAAATCCTCACCAGGTGGCGTCGTGGTACAGAACCGGGTCAATCCCCACCGGCTGGGCCGGGGCCGAGCAGCTGCAGGGCAAAGAACTGAGCTACAACAACCTGGTCGATCTCGAAGCGGCGCGGCGAATTATTGCGGAGTTCCCCAGCGATCGCCCCGCTGCTGCCGTGCTCAAGCACACCAACCCCTGCGGGGTCGCGATGGGCGATGACCTGGCCACCGCCTATCGCCGCGCCTACGATGCCGATGATGTTTCGGCCTTTGGCGGCATTGTGGTGCTGAATCGCACCATTGATGCCGACACTGCCCACCAGCTGACAGGTACGTTTTTAGAATGCATTGTTGCGCCGGAGTGCGACGGAGCCGCGCGCGACATTCTGGCTAAAAAGCAGAACCTGAGGGTGCTGGTGCTGGAGGATCTGCTGACGGGGCCAAAGCAGGGGGTGACTGCGATCGCGGGCGGATTCCTCCTGCAGGCCCCCGATACCTACCGCGACGACCCCGCCACCTGGCAGATCGTCACCGAGGCTAAGCCCAGCGAGGCCGAGCTGGCCGAAATGCTGTTTGCCTGGCGCGTGGTCAAGCACGTGAAATCGAATGCGATCGTAGTGACCCACCAGCAGCAGACCCTCGGCATTGGCGCCGGGCAAATGAACCGGGTGGGCTCAGTCAGCATTGCCTTGGCCCAGGCGGGCGAAAAAGCCCAGGGTGCCGTGCTCGCCAGCGACGGCTTTTTCCCCTTTGATGATTCGGTCCGCACCGCCGCCGCCGCAGGCATTCGCGCCCTGGTACAGCCCGGCGGCAGCCGCCGCGATGAGGATTCAATCAAAGCTGCCAACGAGCTAGGCCTGATCATGGCCATGACCGGCGTACGGCATTTCTTGCATTAGGGGACGCTCAAGCGGTGCATCGCTGCGCGGATGCACCCTACGGCTGCTCAATTTACCTTGGTCTCCCTAGGTAGATTGGGCAAACACCGTTTGCCCCTAAGCAAGCATCTACTCATCCACCCGCCTACTCACCTACCCGCCTACTCACTTACCCACCCACCCACCTACTCCCCACTTATCTCACCCTCAGCCACTCCCTCCGGCACCGGATCATAACCGCCAGGATGAAAGGGATGACAGCGCGTGATCCGTCGCGCCGCTAGCCAGCTCCCCTTCACCGGACCAAATCGCTCGATCGCGGTCAGCGCGTACTGCGAGCAGGTGGGGTTAAACCGGCAAGTGGGCGGAAACAGCGGTGAAATCAGCCGCCGATAGCCGTGAATGAGCAGAAGAAGAAGTTGCTTCATGGCTCTATTCTATCGAGTGGCTTTCCCGGCGGAGATCTAGGGTTTCGACCGGAGACTTAGGGCTTCGACTTCGCTCAGCCACCAACCGCTGGCTGAGCGGAGTCGAAGCCCTGCGTTTCTCTGGGGGAGAAGGCTAGCTTGCTCAATAATCCAGCATCAGGGTGTTGTAGTCGTCGGGCGCTGAGGTGGTGCGCTCCGGCAGGTACACATTGGCGGTGGGGGCAAAGCTCATCCCCTGCGGTCTGGCGATCGGTTGAGTCGGCTGGCGCAACACAGTGGCCTGAGCATCCAGGTTTTCGGTTTGCTGGTTAATTTCGGCGAGGCGATCGCATAGCCGCTGCCGCCGTTCGTCGATGTACTCCAGCTCTTGCTGAAGGCGCTTTTTCTCGACGGTGAGCTTGTACATGTCAAGGTACTGGGCGGCCTCGGTCTGCGGCCGTGGCATGGTGCTCACTTTGGGAAAAATTCTGCGGGGGGCGCGTTTGCTTGTCATAATAGTCTCCGGGGGCGGGTCTAGCGTTCACAGCGTTAGCTTTCCCGCTAGCTGCGGAGAATTCCCAACGTCAAACAATTTGTAGCAATAGGTTACGCCTCAGCTAGGGCGCGGGCTACGGCATAGGCCACATCGACCCCAACGTTGTCACCTTCCTGGTTGGTTGCAGCCGCAATGGTGGTGGGGCAACCCGCCAGCGCTGAGAAGTGAAAGGCCGCGATCGAGTAACCTGGCCCGCCGCCGCTGTGCCCCGCGACCTGGCCGTAGGGGGAGTCGGTATCCATAAACAGGCCCAATCCGCAGCCCACGTTCTGTAATGGTGGATGCGACCCCAGGCTGTGAACCGGCTGGGCCATCACGTTCACTAGGGGCAAATCCAGAATTTGCCCGGCAAATAGCGCGTCTACCATGGCGGCCAGCTCTGCGGCGGTAGACACGACGACGCCATGGGACACCCAGCCGGGATGGTAACGCTGGGCCATGTTGATCAACTCATCATCGCCAAAGGCCCGAGTGTAGCCGGGAGTCAGGTTGACTACATCTTCCAGAGAGGTGGCGACAAAGGTGTGAGCCAGCCCCAGAGGGTTAAAGAACAGCGTGTCTAAAATGGCCTGAAGCGATCGCCCCGTAATCTGCTCCAGCAGCGTTTTCAGCGCCAGGTAGCCAATGTTGGAGTACGACCAGTCTGTCCCCGGTTCAAACAGCAGTTCGCGGGTGCGGGCCACATTCAAATAGTCTTGAAACGACCAGGGAAAACCGGGGGAAACTCTCACGGCTTCGTGATAGGCCGCTACCCCGCCGTAGTCGGGCAGTCCGCTGGTGTGGCTCAGAATTTGACGCAGGGTGATGGGCGTATCAACCGGAAACTCCGACCAGTACTGCTGAATTGGTGCCTCCAAATTAAGCTGTCCGGCATTCACATGGTGTAGTACCGACGCAGCAATCAGGGTTTTGGTGACGCTGTAGATGTAAAAGGATGCGTCGACGGGCAGCGGCACGGTGCGCTGCAGATCGCGATCGCCAATGCTGGTTTCGAGGGCAAGCTGTCCGTCAATGTAGGCCGCGATCGTCGCCCCTGGCAGCCTGGTGTCGTTCAGTATCTGACCAACCTCTGCCCTCAGCTGTCCTAAGACATCCCTCACATTTCTGGAAAAATAGACGGCGAAAACATCTTCAGCATGGCGTTGTAGTGAGGGTCATAGTACTGCACATTGATTGACCCCACGCAGGCCGAAAGCTCCTGGTCGAGCAGGTTCACCATCAGCCGCACCAGCCCCCAGCTTACCCTCAGCGTGGGGTACAGCATGACGCAGAGCGGGAAGAGTTCCTGGGCGATCGCAGAGATATTGTTCTCCAGCATGCAGGTCCACAAGTAAATTTGAAACATCTCCACATCGCGGATGCTAGAGGTGCGTACACTGGCGCTGCTGAGGGACCCGGTATAGCTGACGTAGTCAGGGCACAGCTTGATGACCTGATTCACAATGCTTTTGGCAATGCGGCTGGTGGCCGGTAATGCTAGCCGCACAGTCTCTAAGCGAGGATGATGGTAATCGTATTTAGCAGCGGCGGTATAGGCTCGGTGCAGAGGCATATACAGCAGATCGTCGACCACCTTAAAGTAGCTTTGCAGCGCCTGCCGCTCGGTCTCGCAGGCTTCTGCCGATAGCAGTTGACCACAGTAGTGAAACTGCATGCTGACAAACCCGATGACTCTGGGGTCGACCGATGTATGCTTTTGGCGAATCGCGCCCAGTCGCTTTGAAGCTGCCACCGAAAAGCGCTGAGGTGTTACTCCCTTGGCATAGGCGGCCAGCGCTTCTTCGTAGACTAAATGAACATCTTTAGAAATGGTCCAGGGATCAACGAGATCAGAGCTAATCTGGTGCCGCCTGATTTCGTGGGCCAACAACACTTCTGTTTTGTTCCAGGCTCGAGCGCTGACCGATCGCAAAATGTCAATCAGTTTTTGTGCCACATCTAGCCTAGTTTGGGATTGGTCTAACTCCTGCAGCACCTGATCTTGACGATGCAGATCCTTGATGTATTTCTTGGCCCAAACTTCCGACAGCGAGAGAACTTCCGATTTGGCTGTAGGGCTAACTTTTTCTAGAAGCCCCACTGGCGGGGTGGTCGATCCCGAGAAATTGGACAGCATAGGAACACACAACGACGCTATAGGGTGTTAGAACAACGCTTAAAAACCAAGTTTAAAAGTCATAGTAAGCCCAGCACGGCTAGCCAACTTGATAGAATTCCGGAAAAGCGTGCGTTAAATTCACTAAACTTTACGTTTCGCAACGCTCCAAAAAAATAAGCAAGATTTTGGATCGGTGAGAAAAATTACATTGCTAGAACGGGGGCCGTCCACAGGCGCTCGTGTCGCTGCTCAAGGAAGGCCTCTGCCATCGTTGGCACTAGCCCTGCCGCTCAAGGGTAAACCCGGCCAGAGCAGCCCATGGGCTGCCTCACAGAACCGCTATTCTGAATACAGGTGAATACAGGCGTTGCGGCAGGAGTAAACTATGGGCCTCTTTGAAGACCTGAGCCGATTTCTCGAAACCCGGCTCGACGAATTTCTTAAGGCCAACCCTCACCTGGAGCTATGGGGCCTGGAGGATCAGCTGCGGGGCCAGGAGCAAGACGCGATTCGCCTGCTGGGCGACCTCAAGCGCCGCGAAAAGCAGCTCGAAGACAGCATTCTCGCCACGGCTCAAGATATTCAGCGCTGGCACAGCCGCATTCAAAAAGCTCAGGCCGCCAACCGTGTAGATCTGGTCAAGGCGGCTCAGGAGCGGGAAGCCGCGCTGCTGCGTCAGGGTAACCAGTACTGGGGCCAGCTCAAGGGGGTGAAAGACCAGATCGCACAAACCCGCACCCTGCAAAAAGAAATTCACGATCGCCGCCGCGAACTCAAAGCCAAAATTGCTGAGACCCAAGCTCAGCGCACCGCTCAGCGCACCAGCTGGGACACCGGCTGGGCCAAGACCACCTTTGACGGGTTTGGCCGCGATCCTATGGATCCACTAGAAGAGTCATTTCAGCGCTGGGAGACGGAGCAGGAACTGGAGGATCTGAAGCGGAGTATGGGGAGATGAGGAAGGTGAGGGTAAGGAAGAGGTGCAAAGTTCAAAATTCAAATTTTTGAATTCTCACTTTTGAATTTTGAATTCGTCCGTTTCTCCCCTCTGGAAAGCCGCTTCGCGTCTACACCCCTTATCTACCCATCCCTCCATCTCATCCCCCATCTCTCTTCCCCTGCGGTTTCTTGATCTCAAAAGAAATTGACTCTGTTTTGCGGCTGTCCCTCGGCGGCGGGTTGGCAGGGGCAGTCGTTGGGCTGGTGGCTGGCGTGGTTGTGGGCAGCGGTCGCGTTTCAGCTTTTGCCGCGATCGCGCCCAGGCTGGGCCAGTGACGGTGGTTGGAGGCGATAGCCAGGCCAATTCCGCCCGCGATCGTCAGCGGCATCGACAGCTCAACGCTGCTGACCCAGGGCAGGTGCCCCAGCCACTCAGCGGCCTCGGCACCAAAGAACAAAATTAGAAAGCAAACGAGCCAGAGCTTCATAGGGGCGACTAATTAACGATGCTCCTTGCCGGTGACAGAATAAATCATTGACTGGTTAACTATTGGACTTTGTATATAGTCCATAGGGCAGATTAATTATGGCTTAACGGCTGAATTTTGCTGCTGGGAAGTAGATACTCGTCGAATCGGACATCTTTCTTAAGAAAATCGCTTGTGTGGGATTCAGGTCGCCACAATGGCCCTAGGCTAGGCCATGAGCCGCTTTGAGCGATCGCTCCAGCGGCCTTCTAGGGTGAATAGCTGAGGGGCGATCGCGTGTTTTAGACCCCAACTTTGCTATCAAGCCGACTTTTCCCTGGGAAACGATATGTCAGAATGTAAGCGGTTTTTTGCCAACTCACTCAAGCTCTTGGAGTAGGCAGTCAAGATGGATTCTGTAGACACGCTTTATCAATACGCCTGGCTGATACCAGTGCTGCCGCTAATTGGGGCGACCATCGTCGGTGTGGGGTTAATCTCCTACGGCGAGGCCACCAGCAAGCTCAGGCAGCCCTCAGCGGCGCTCATCGTCTCCCTGACTGGGGCGGCGATGGTATTGTCATTTTTAATTTTTTGGAGCCAGTGGCAGGGGCACGCCCCCTACCAGGCCATGTTTGAGTGGGCTTCGGCGGGCGACTTTCGCCTTGAGATGGGTTATACCATTGACCACCTGGCAGCGCTGATGCTGGTGGTGGTCACCACGGTCGCCTTCCTGGTGATGATCTACACCGATGGCTACATGGCCCACGACCCCGGCTATGTGCGTTTCTACGCCTACCTCAGCCTGTTTAGCTCCTCGATGCTGGGTCTGGTGATTAGCCCCAACCTGCTCCAGGTGTACGTGTTCTGGGAGCTAGTAGGGATGTGTTCCTACTTGCTGATTGGCTTCTGGTACAACCGCAAGCCTGCCGCCGATGCCTGCCAAAAGGCGTTCGTGACCAACCGGGTCGGCGACTTTGGCCTGCTGTTGGGCCTGCTGGGTCTGTTTTGGGCCACCGGCAGCTTTGACTTTGGCGTCATGGGCGAGCGGCTCACCGAGCTGGTGAATGTGGGCAGCCTGCCAGCCAGCGTTGCCGCTGTCTTTGCCATTCTGGTCTTCCTCGGCCCCGTGGCCAAGTCGGCTCAGTTTCCGCTCCACGTGTGGCTGCCCGACGCCATGGAAGGCCCCACCCCGATTTCGGCGCTGATTCACGCTGCGACGATGGTGGCGGCTGGGGTGTTCCTGGTGGCACGCATGTACCCCGTGTTTGAGCACATCCCCACAGTGATGACGGTGATTGCCTACACCGGGGCGTTCACGGCCTTCATGGGCGCGACCATCGCCATTACCCAAAACGACATCAAGAAGGGGCTGGCCTTTTCGACCATGTCGCAGCTGGGCTACATGGTAATGGCCATGGGCGTAGGGGCCTACAGCGCCGGTCTGTTCCACCTGATGACCCACGCCTACTTCAAGGCTATGCTCTTTTTGGGCTCCGGCTCGGTCATCCACGGTATGGAAGCGGTCGTGGGCCACGACCCGGCGCTGGCGCAAGATATGCGCCTGATGGGCGGTCTGCGCAAGTACATGCCTGTCACCGCCATCACCTTTTTGATTGGCACGCTGGCCATCTGCGGCATTCCGCCCTTTGCCGGTTTCTGGTCCAAAGATGAAATTCTCGGCTCCACCTTTGCGGTCAGCCCGGTGCTGTGGGCTGTGGGCTGGCTGACGGCGGGGATCACTGCCTTCTACATGTTCCGCATGTACTTCTCGACCTTTGAGGGCAGCTTCCGCGGCAACGACGAAGGCATTCGCCGCGAGCTGAAGCGGCAGCAGTTTCAGCGTATGGGCATGTCCCTTGGCCCTGGGGCGATGAACCCCCAGGAACTGACCCTGGATGCCGCCCACGACGACCACGATGACCATCACGCCCACGAACCCCACGAGTCGCCTCTGTCGATGACTTTTCCCCTGCTGGCGTTGGCGGTTCCCTCGGTGCTGATTGGTCTGGTGGGTACCCCCTTCGCCAACTACTTCGAGGCCTTTATCCATCCCCCGGGGGAGGCGGTAGAAGCTCTGGAAGCGGCAGAGGCCTTCGACTGGAACGAGTTTGTGCTGATGGCGGGTAGTTCGGTTGCGATCGCCGTCGTTGGCATCATCATCTCAGTGCTGATGTACCGCACCAAGGCGATTGATCCGAAAGCGATCGCCGCCAAGATCCCCTTCCTGTACAACCTGTCGCTGAACAAGTGGTACATCGACGACATCTACGACGTTGTCTTTGTGCAGGGCAGCCGCAAGCTGGCCAAACAGGTGCTTGAAATCGACATCCGCATCGTTGACGGCATCGTCAACCTGGCGGGCCTGGTCACCCTGGTGACGGGGGAAGGGCTCAAATACCTGGAGAATGGCCGCGCCCAGTTCTACGCGCTGATCGTGTTTGGCGCTGTGCTGGGGTTAGTGCTGCTTTCGGGCGTGACCTAGGTGTAGGTGGGTGGGTGAGTCGGCGGGTAGGTGAGTATTGCTGAGTTGAGAAATTCTGCGCTGAGACCCACTCACCCACCTACATCACCCACTCACCCACTTTTTCTTCCCTTCGTATAAAAATCGTTTAATTTGCTCTCACTCTTACTTTCTTACCCTTAGAGTCATAGCTAAGCCCCGTTTTTGCCCCTTTTAGATACCGCGACGAGAAGCTCTATGGACCTCGCGACTTTTCCCTGGTTGACGACCGTTACGCTGCTGCCGCTGGTGGCCTGCGCGGCGATTCCGTTTTTGCCCGACGACAACGGCAAGACGGTGCGCTGGTATGCCCTCTCAGTCGGCCTGATCGACTTTGTGCTGATCGTGACGGCCTTTTACCTCAACTATGACTTTGGTCAGCCCGGTCTACAGCTGGTCGAGAGCTACACCTGGGTACCCCAGCTCGACCTCAAGTGGTCGCTGGGGGTCGATGGCCTCTCGATGCCCCTGGTGCTGCTGACCGGCTTCATCACCACCCTGGCCACCCTGGCGGCTTGGCCGGTGACGCTCAAGCCCAAGTTCTTTTACTTCTTGCTGCTGGCCATGTACAGCGGTCAGATTGGCGTGTTTGCCGTGCAAGATATGCTGCTGTTCTTCCTATTTTGGGAGCTGGAGCTGATTCCGGTATACCTGCTGCTCTCGATTTGGGGCGGTAAGAAGCGGCTCTACGCAGCGACCAAATTCATTCTTTACACGGCAGGTGGGTCGCTGTTTATTCTGGTGGCGGCGCTGGCAATGGCCTTCTACGGCGACACCATCACCTTTGACATGCAGCTGCTGGCCGAGAAGGTCTATCCGCTGCGGATGCAGCTCTTGCTCTATGGCGCATTTTTGATTGCCTACGCGGTCAAGCTGCCGATTATTCCGCTGCACACCTGGCTGCCCGATGCCCACGGCGAGGCGACGGCCCCTGTTCACATGCTGCTGGCGGGTATTTTGCTGAAAATGGGGGGCTACGCCCTGATTCGCATGAACCTGGGGATGCTGCCCGATGCCCACACCTACTTCGCCCCCATTCTGGTGATTTTGGGCTGCGTGAATATTATCTACGCGGCGCTGACCTCCTTCGCCCAGCGCAACCTGAAGCGCAAGATTGCCTACTCGTCAATTTCGCACATGGGCTTTGTGCTGATCGGGATTGCCTCCTTCACTAACCTGGGGCTGAGCGGCGCGGTGCTGCAAATGGTCTCCCACGGCTTGATTGGGGCCAGCCTATTCTTTTTGGTGGGGGCCACCTACGATCGCACCCACACCCTCATTCTTGAAGAGATGGGCGGCGTGGGCAAAAAGATGCCCAAGATCTTTGCCATGTTCACCACCTGCTCGCTGGCCTCACTGGCGCTGCCGGGTATGAGCGGCTTTGTAGCCGAGCTAATGGTGTTTGTGGGCTTTGCCACCAGCGATGCCTATAGCTTCACCTTCCGGCTGATTGCCGTTATCTTTATGGCGATCGGGGTAATTCTGACGCCCATCTACCTGCTGTCGATGCTGCGGGAGATTTTCTACGGCCCCGAAAACAAGGAGCTAGTCGAGCACGAGGTGCTGGCCGATGCCGAACCTCGTGAGGTGTTTATCATCGCCTGTCTGCTGGTGCCGATCATTGGCTTTGGCTTCTACCCCAAGATGCTGACCCAGATCTACGACGCCACCACGCAGAAGTTGACGGCGCGGCTAGGTCAGGTGTTTGTCAGCAGCGCCAGTACTGAAAGCGCTGTACCGCTCGCCGCTCTGCCGGTGCTCAAGGCACCCTCGGTGAGCCAGTAAAGCCCTCGCTTCAATACCTTTGAGCGGCAAGCCCTCCCTCTGCATGCAGGGGGAGGGCTCGTTATTACTGGGACGTTGCAGGTGCGTCAGCGCCCTAGTGCGGCGTCAAGACTAAAAATTAGGGCTCCTGTAGGTTGGCCGAAACGCAACAGCAGTTAACCTTGTTTGGTTCTGCTGGCGCGCCACCCAAACCCTATAAATTCAGGGTTGACAGACCACTTACGAGGGGGTCTACTTGTCGGGAGGAAGCACGCTGGGCTGAACCATGCTGGGCTCAACGACGACGTTGGTAAATTCAGGCACCACAATTGTGACCGTAGAAGGACCGCCTGTAGCCCCCTCGTAGGAGATAGCGCTGCCGTTGGCAATGCCCTGGGACAAGCCTGCTTTGCCTAGCTCCAGGTTGGTATTAGAGGCAAAGGCTTCGGTGTAAACACCGCCATTGTTGCTGATGGCCGAGCTAAAGGTGTAGGTATCGCTCAGCGCCGTAGACAGTGTCAGGCTGCTGACCGCGCCGTTGGGGGCCAGCGTAAAGCCGACTGAAGTAGAAATTTGAGAGGGTATTTCTTGGGCCTGGATAGGGTTGGCAAAACCAGCGATCGCAAGGGTTGCAAACACACTCAAAACTTTGATCTGAGACATCAAAAAAGCTCCTTTTGAGAACCGAAACGCGAGTTGGTAGCGCCGTGAAAGATCGATGCGCTACTGGATTCAACGTTAAAAAACAAATTCATTGACAGATACCCAAGCATGTATCTAGGTTTTTGGGTACTGGTAGTTGCGCTTCCCACTGACTAACTTAAGGGCTATAGGGAGAGTTTTTTGTAAAGGAACCAAAAAACATCCGTGAGTTCCACAAAGTTTATCTTTGTCCTATAAAGATAGTGTGAAACGGCGAATTCTTGCGGATCTTGATTTCGTTGACCTGAAAGATTAAACGGTAGGTGTCAACAAGCTACTGTTGAAATGGCAGGTATTAATATTCGTAAAAACAGTCTTAGTCAAATTTTATCTGTGACTGCCGTGGCTGGTTTCACTTAAGCATAGTGCGAGCGATATCCCCTCTTCCCCTTGGTATTGGGCAGGATAAAACTTGAACGGATGGGGGGATGCGGAACTCAGTAATTATGTGACTCCCTCAGTCGAGGGCCACTATAAACGAGGTTTTGCCGGGCTTTCTTAAGAGGCTGGCGGCAATATTGCTGCTGGTTTGGTCTCGTAAATGGTCTTTTGATTGATAGAGAAACTTGGTCTTTAAAGCGATCGCATCAATACAACTTTTCCTAAATGAAAAAGAGCTTGATTACCTCAGATTTAGACTCTAAACCAGCTGGGTTGACTTCTGCCTCCCTTCTATGGGCGTTAGAGGCAGGTGTTTTTGCCGTGGGTTTGTCAACGCCAGCCTGGGGCAACGTCGTCGCCCCGCCTGGGTCGGGCGAAGGTGCGCCGAGCCCAGAACCACCTGACCAAACCGTGCCAGCGCTGGCACCGGAGGTCGCAGTCGTGTCAGTCACAAAGCCTATCCCCCCAGAGCAGGCCAATACGGTGGTATTTTCTCAAAGCTTGTCTGAGCCTGCCGATGGCCGCAGTGCATCGGTGCTGGCTAGCGACGAGGGGCAGAGCAACGGGCGATCGCAAGCAGCAGGTGGCCCGGCGAATGGTGGGGAGGAATCCAGCCTTGAGTACTCGGCCTCGGAAGCTACCTCAGCATTGGCGATCGCCCCAGCGGCAGAGCCCTTAGCCGGGGTGAGCACCCAGGCCAGCGATCTGATCCAGCCTCAGCCAGAGCTCATTGCCCAGCCCCGGTTCTCGCGATCGCCGTCGATGGCTGGCCGCGCCCCTGACGCTTCGGTTGCCCCGGTGGCTGAGCTTGAGAATCGGCGTCAGGAGGACTTTCCCACGGCGATCGAGCCGGGTGTGCTCAGTCCGGTGGTGACCAGCATTCCTGTCGATGGCGAACTGATTGAGGTCGAGCAGACGGGCCGGGCGGCAGTCGGGCTACGGCTGGGGGACGATCGCAGCACTAACCTCGGCTTTGCGGGGCGAGCCGTCTTCGATCGCACCCTGGAGAGCAGCACTACGGCGGGCAACGTAACGGTTCTGCGGCAGTCTCAGCGACTGCTGCGGGGTCAAACCGTGCTGCGCCAGCGACAGCTCAGCATTACCCGCCAGGACCCGGTCACGATGCTGGGGCAGCAGATTCAGACGACGCTATTGGCCGACTGCCTGGATGGCAGCGGCGCGGTGTGCACCTTTACCCCCGGCCTGGTGACCGATCGCGATCGCATTGACCCTGACACCCTACAGCCGACCCAGATTGATCAGACCAGTGACTTTGGCGATGTGGTCAGCCCGGCCTCTTTAGCGGCCATTCAAGCCCCTGGGTTTCAGGGCGGGGCCGAGGGGCAGGCCCTGGGGCTCGATCTATACTTTCCCAACACCACTACCCTGGCGGGCAACGGTCGCGCCACCGGCGGCACGGCCCAGCGCTACGAGCAGTTCGATACGGTGCCTGCGATCGCCTACTCAGAAGTGTTTCAGACGGTGGTCGCCAACGCCGACCAGGCCGCCCTGGCGAGAACGATACGCGGCCCTGCCATGGTGTTGGATGCTGATCAGCCCGTCGTCAACCTGGCCCTGGCGGCGATCGCCCTGCTGCTGCCCGAGGTGCAGCCCTTCGTGCCCGACAGCGAAGTACCGAGCAATCCCGACCTCAACCAGGGGCTCTTCTTTGCCGCCAACAATACCCGCATTCCAGCCAACAGCCTGACGTTGTACCAGGCGGGCGTGGGGTCCTCGGCCACACTCCCCGCCGCCGAAGCCGGGCGAAATGCTCCCTGGGCTAACTTCAATGCCGTCTGGCTGGGGCTTTCGCCCGTGACCGAGCGGAGCTACCAGTCTGAGCGCCGCTTCGCCAACCTCAGCCCGCCGAGAACCCTCTTTTCGGCCGGTGGCGAGGGCGGTGGCCTCAATGCGCCGCAGGTGCTCTCGGTGGTCAACGGCGAAACCTTTGCCAGCAGCAGCCTGAGCAACGTCTATAGCCAAAACTACTTCACTCTGTTTGCCCAGGAGGGCGATCGCCTCGATCGCTTCGTGCAGACCGATCGCATCAGCTACCACCCTCACCTCAGCCTCACCGGCAACGTCACGGGGGATTCGAGCATTTTTCGCTACTATGCGGGCACCCTGGCTGGCCCCACCCTACAGGCTTACGGCGGAGCCAATGTGCAGGGGCAGACCGCCGACGGCTTTGCCTACCAGGCCGGGCTGATCGGCTACATCAACCCCAGCTACGATCGCTACAGCAACCTCTCAGCGGGCGTTAGCCAGCGCTTGCCCCTGAGCGATCGCCAAAGTCTCACCCTAGGCAGCGGCTTTAACTGGGCACTTGACCAGGACACAACCCTACAAGATATCGAACAGCAGGGCCAGGGCAGCGACGTCACCCTTCAAGCCCGACTGAATCTGGGCGATGTTACCCTGGGCGCTACCCAGGTGATTGGCGACCTGCTGCCCAACTCCCAGGCCAGCCGCACCGTTCTGGACGCGGTCGTCAATCTCAGCCCCGACCTGACATTGGCCGGATTTTGGGCCCCTTTTGATAACGCCGCCAGCGCTCCCCAGTACGGTCTGGCAGCCGATATTGCCCTGCCGATCGACCACCTGAACCCGCACCTCGTCGTGTCCTGGCAAAACACGCTCTACCGCTACGGTGCTGATCTGTTGGGCAATGCCCTATCTACCCGCAGCAACACAGTCGAGGTTTTGCTAAAGCTTGACTGGTAATGGTCTTGTGTGGCGATCGCCGTATTGTTGCCCTGGCAGCGGGAGGGCAAAGCGGCTGAGAACGGGTTAGCCATGACCCACGGGGTCCAATGTACCTATTGGCAAGGTGGCCCCCAGCCCTGATGTCGGCCTGAAGTGGCGATCTATCCTGACTATAGGGAAAATTTTAAGTAGATCTGAGGTATCAGCCATTACGCTGATTTGCTCAGTAACTTGAACGTAGGGCATACGCAAGGTTTGCGCTCAATTGCGCTTAAGAAGGACGTTATGGTGAAAATGGCAGCCACAAAATTCACATCAAGATCCCTGTTGTTAGGCGCGCTGCTGGCACTGGCGCCAGTCACCCTACCTGCCAGTTCACTTCCTGGGCTCAATGCCGCGCCCGCTATGGCTCAGTCTACGGTGGATGAGGCCATGACCATTCGGGTGTACGAACAGGCCAGCCCGGCGGTGGTGGCGATCAACACTCGCACTGGCGGCGGCAGCGGCAGCATTGTCGATGCCAGCGGGTTAATTTTGACCAATGCTCACGTGGTGGGCCGCGATCGCGTCGTGACCGTGCGCCTATCCGACGGGCGCAGCTTTGAGGGCGATGTGGTGGGCTACGGCCAGGATCGTCTCGATCTGGCGGCGGTGCGGCTGCGGGGCAACCCGACTGGATTGCCCACCGTGCCCATTGCGCCGCCCAACTCGGTGCGGGTGGGCCAGAGCGCCTTTGCTATCGGCAGTCCCTTTGGGTTGCAGGGCACGCTCACGGTGGGTATCGTCAGCCGCATCGACACCGAGCGCAATGTGATTCAAACCGATGCGGCCATCAACCCTGGCAACTCGGGGGGGCCACTGCTCAACAGCAGCGGCCAGCTAATCGGCGTCAACACCTCAATTTTTACCACCGGCAATAGTGGCGGCAGCGTGGGGATTGGCTTTGCCATTCCGACCGATGCGGTACAGACATTCCTCGCCTCGGTGCGAGCGGGTACGGCCACCGCCTCGGCCCCCACCAGCCGCATCAACCGCCAGCCAGCCCCCATTGCAGCGGGCGCCACGGTGCAGGGCCAGCTCGACGACAGCAGCAACGTGCTGCCCGACGGCAGTTTTTATAACCCCTACCGGTTTGAGGGGCAGGCGGGGCAAACCGTCACCATCGACATGAGCAGCCAGGATGTGGACTCCTACCTAATTTTGCTGGCCCCCGATCGCGACGACTTCTCCATCCAGGATGACGACAGCGGCGGCAGCCTCAACGCCCGCATCTCCACGCAGCTACCCTACACCGGGTCGTACCTGATTTTGGCCAACACAGTCTCCCAGGGGGAATCGGGCAGCTACCAGCTGCGCCTGAGCCAGGGTGGCGGTGGGCAGGGGAATGGACAGGCCCCAACTCGACCCAGCGGCGTGGGTCTGCGGCAGCAGGGGGCGCTGGGGCCGGGCGATCGCACCCTGCAGGATGGCTCCTACTACCAGGAATTTACCTTCCAGGGCCGAGCCGGACAGAACGTGCTGATTCGCCTCGAAAGCCCTGACTTTGACACCTACCTGATTTTGGTAGACGAGGCCCGCAACCGCGTGGGCGAAAACGACGACGCCAGCCCCAACACCACCAACTCGCAGCTTGCCGTGCAGCTGCCCCGAGACGGCACCTACAGCGTGCTGGTCAACAGCTACCAGCGCGGCGGGCGCGGGCGCTACTTGCTGACGGTTGAGTAAGAGGCTCAGGTCAGGAGGGTTGCGATCGCTGGGGTTGTAGCTGGCTCTCTCGCTCCAGGGAACCGTAGTACGATCGCCAGCCGCCAAAAGCTGAGATCTCCCGCTGGCCTTCGCACAGCACGGGTTCGCCCAGCACCCCTAGCACCGTTTCGCCCGTGGCCAGGGTCACTTTGCCAATGCTCAGCCCTGGCGGCTCCTGCAGCAGCACCTGCACCAACCCGGCCGGGGGCACCTGCCACACCTCCAGGGCAACGGCAACTCCGCCCTGGCTCACCCGTACCATCGCGGGGTGAATGTCGTCGATCGACCACAGGCGGTAGTCGGGGGTGGTGGCTGTTTCGCAGAGAAACTCGGCCCCGACCGCCAGCAGGTTGGTGTTGAGCGCCAGCCCCCGCATCAGGGTGCCGTTGACCGCTAGCTTGATCCCCTCCGCCATAGTGGCGCACTCCTCTCGGTGATGACCTGACTAACTGTAGCCCAGGCTGATTCTTTAGCTTCGGCTGGAAAGGGCAATGCTGTCGCGATAGCATAGGAGTAAGACGTGAATTTTTGTAACACCCTTGGCCTCTGCCCTACAGCCCCTGATTGATCCAGCAGTGCCCTGCGGCTGGCACGCCCTCCGCCCCCGCTGGCAAGCCGGACAGCCTACCGTGCAAAAAGGGCTGCCCCACGACCAGCTTGCTCCCGCCTGGCAAATACTGTTGCTGGGAGATGGTTCACCGACCCGCCACCTGCAGCTGCTGACCCGCGATCGCACCGAAGTTGACGTCATCGATATGTCGCCCGTGGGCATGGATCTCGACGGAGCCCCGGATATTATTCGCGTGGTGCCCGGCCCCCGGCTGCGCCGCCAGGTGTGGCTGCGCACCGCTTCAGGTCAGCGCCTCGCCTACGCCACCTCCTGGTGGGAGGCCAGCCACGTCGATGAGTATCTGCAAAACAAGTCGCTGCCGATCTGGGCCAGTCTAGCCCGTCTGCGCACCGAGCTATACCGCGATATTCAGGGCCTCTACTACGGCGATTCGGAAGCCCTGCAAGACGCCTTCGGCCAGACCGGACCGTTTTGGGGCCGCCACTACCTGTTTTGGCACCGGGGCAAGCCCCTGACGCTGATTTACGAAGTCTTTTCGCCCTACCTGACGCGCTACCTGGGGCCGATGCAGAGTGGACCGACGGTGGGTAAGTAGGTGGGTAGGTGAGTGGGTAGGTAGGTGAGGAAGATGAGGGTATGAGGAAGCCGCTGTAGCGTGGGTCGAGGGACGAGACCCACGGGCCTATGAGTTGAGTTTGCTAATTCCCGTGGGTCGCACTGCGTTTGACCCACGCTGCGTCACGTTACGTCACCCGTGAGAGTCTTACCCCGAACTGACGTTAATCCAAAACCTAAAATCCAAAATCTAAAATTCTCCCTATGCCCAGTCTTGCCCATTCCCAGATGAGGGCGGCAGGTAATTCGGCATCCCCGGCTCAAAATAGGCGTCCTGGCTGGTGCGGGTGGGCTCGACCCAGACCTGGGTGCGCAGGGGACCGTAGCGTTGGCGCAGCAGCGCGTCGATCTGTTCGCCGATCGCCTCCGCCGCCTCCACAAACTCGGGGTGCAGCACCAGGTGAATTTCAATCCACACTTGGCGACCCACCATGCCCCGCGATCGAATGCGGGTGCAGCGGGTGACGCCGTCTACCTGGGTGGCGATGTGGGCAATGGCCTCGGGGGCGATCGCGGTCGGGCGCAGCAGCAGGGGCAGCTGTTCATTTAGCACGCGCCACAGGCTGCGGGCCACCAGGGGCAGCAGCACCAGGGCAAAGGCCGGGTCGAGCCAGCGCTGATTTTGCCAGATCGCCAGCAGCACCCCCACCATGACAATGCTCAACCAGGCGTCGGCCAAAAAGTGTTTGGTATTCAGCTTCAGGGCCTGGCTGCTGAGGCCTCGGGCTTGGTAACTGGCGTAAATGCCCAGCGCCACGTTGAGAATGACCATAGCGGCTGTAAAGCGCAGCACTCTGGGGTCGATCGCCACCGGGAACGGGTTCTCGGCCCCGGTGAGACTGCTGAATAGCTGCCCCAGCGCCACGAACAGCAGGCTGACCCCCGTGAACCCTAGAAAAGCGCACAGCATCAGGGTGCCCGCCACTTCGGCCCGCCCGTGGCCCCACACCTCGCGGCCCATCTGGCGCTGCGGCGACGTGACGGCGACCAGGCTGAGTACCGTGCTAAAGCCATCTACCAGAGTGTGCAGCGACTCAGCTAGCAGGGTCAGCGACTGGTTGGCCCATCCCCCAATGGCCTGTACGGCCAGCAGCAGCAGGGTTGCCCACAGGGTCGTCAGCAGCAGGCGATAGCTAATGCGGCGTTGATACTCGCCCTCGTTCATGGGCCGTTAGGGTTCCACCAGGCTCAAGGTCTGGGCTCAATGGTACTGCACGCGGTGATTCTGCAAGCAGTTACAGCAACCGCTATTACAGCAACCGCAATTGCTGAGCCGTTTCTTCGAGAGCGAGGCTGTCGATGTCGTCGAGCGTTAGATCGATGTCGTCGAGGGGCAGATCGGCCTCGCCCTCGTCGGTCATCAGGGCGGCGGCGGCGGTCAGCATGCCCTCGGCAATATCGCCGAGGTCGTTGCGGTTGGCTAGGTAGGCGTTCAGGGCCGTCAGGGGATCGAGGCTGCTGTCAGTACCCAACTCGGGCAGTCGGCTACGGCTGGTTTGGGCCTTAAGCTCGGGCTGCAGGCTGTAGGTGTGGGCGGCGGACAGGGCGGTTTCCAGGCTGCTCTGGTCGATCTGGTCGACCTGGTCCGTCCGCAGGGTGTAGAGACAGCGCACCACGGCATTGGCAATGTCGGCTCTGGCAATGGTCTGCTCTAGCTGGGCCTGGGGAGCCTCGGCCTGGGTGAGATCGACTTCAATGGTTTTGAAGGGGCGCACCGGCAGGGGGCAAAATTCGGCTTCGGCCTGTCCTTTGGCCACCTGCACCAGCAGGTAGCCCTTATCCTCGGTTTCTTCGCTAAAGTCGACCCGCTCGATACTGCCGGGGTAAATCATCAGGGGCTGCTCGCAGAGCACCTGGTGACGGTGAACGTGGCCTAGGGCGACATAGTCAAAGCAAGGCCGGGCTAGCAGGGCCATAGGGATGGTAAAGCCGCGCCCGGTGGCCAAAAACCGCTCGGCCCCGTAGCTGGCGGTGTCAACCATAGCGTGGGCCAAAAGAATGGCGGGAATCTTGGGGTCGAGGCGGCGAATTTCGCCCTCCAGGGCCACCCGCAGGCGCTCCAGCAGCAGCTCATTCACCTGAGTCATCGACAGCCCCTCGGTTTCAGGCCGGGTGAGCAGGGTCGATTTGGTTAGCCAGGGCAGGGTGACCACCTGCACCGGGCCGCTGCGGGTATCGATGCGGTGGGTTTCGAGGTGATCGCCCACCACAACATCCGGTACGCCCAGCGTTCTATAAATCGATAGGCTGGCCCCCCCCAACCCTTGGGCGTGCTGGTCGTGGTTACCCACCAGCAGCACGGCAGGAACGCCCGCCGCCGACAGCCGACAAAACTGACTGGCCAGGGCCTGCTGCACCAGGGGCGGCGGCGTGGCATCTGGGAAGGCATCGCCACCAAACAGTACCAGATCGACCGACTCGGCCAGGGCGCGATCGATGCAGCGGGTGAGGGCGGCAATGAAGTCTTCCAGGCGGGTGTTGAGGCCGGTTTCGGGGTTGAGGCGGCCGTGGGCAAACCCGCTGCCCATGTGGATGTCGGAC
Organism: filamentous cyanobacterium CCT1; assembly: GCA_003017855.1. Taxonomy (GTDB): domain Bacteria; phylum Cyanobacteriota; class Cyanobacteriia; order Phormidesmidales; family Phormidesmidaceae; genus Nodosilinea. The sequence goes on along the minus strand of PYER01000099.1, from coordinate 594 downwards.
AGGTGGAGGAGGGTGATCATGGGGCCATAATAGCGCCCCATTAGTTCAGAGGATCTACCCGCCCAAAATAAACAGGCCCAGCATGGTGGCACTGTTCCAGGCGCTGTGCAGCACCATGGGCGAGAGCAGGTTGCGCGATCGCGTATACACAAACCCCAGAATTGCCCCCAGCACAGTCAGCGGCAGCACCTCCGACAAACTCAGATGGGCGGCGGCAAAAATAAAGGCGCTCAGGGCGATCGCCCAGCCTGCCGACAGGTAACGGGTCAGCGAGGGCAGCAAAAAGCCGCGAAATAGCGCTTCTTCAAACAAGGGAGCCGCGATCGCCGCCGTCGCAAAGAACACCAGCAGGGCCACCCCGTCCTGCTCTTCTAGCACCGTTTGCAGCAGTGGATTGCTGCCCCCCTGCCCCTGCCAAATCTTCTGGTTAAGCAGGGCGACGCCAAACATCAGCGGCAGGGCCACAAAGTAGCCGCCCAGGCCCCACAGCAGCCCCGACCCCGAGGCTTTGAGGCGAAACATGTCCTTGGGGATGGGCCGGTAGGCGCGAATCGACCACCACAGCACGCCCAACGACCCCGCCGCCATCAGCAG
>PYER01000098.1 GCA_003017855.1 filamentous cyanobacterium CCT1 | reverse complement strand
CGATCATGCTGCAGCCGCTGCCCAGCTGGCTGCTGTTTCAGTACGTGCGCCAGCCCGCCACCATTCGCCGTACCCTCAAGCAGGTCTACCTTGACCAGTCGGCCATCACTGACCAGCTGGTCGAAGACATTCGCCGCCCCGCCCTCGACCCCGGTGCGCCTAAGGTATTTGCCTCGGTGTTTAAATCTCGCCAGGGCGAAAAGGTGGACTTGCTGCTGCAAAAACTTACCCGCCCCCTGCTGATGCTCTGGGGCGAAGGCGACCCCTGGATGAACTGCCGCCAGAAGGGAGCCCAGTTCCGCGAGCACTATCCCTCGCTGACGGAGCACTACCTGCAGGCGGGCCACTGCCCCCACGACGAGGTGCCCGACCAGGTGAACAGCCTGCTGCGCGACTGGGTGCTGTCCACAGTTCAGCTCAGTGAATCTCGATAGTCGTTGAGCAACGCCAGAACCTGGATCAATTTGCGCTGGTTTTCCACCGATGGATCAGCTAAGTAGCTTAAGAGTGCAAGATCTCGTTCAATTTCGACTGCAGCTCGGCGAGACGACTGTTCTTCTTCTTCAGCTCTGCGTTGCTCTTCTTCAACTCTGCGTTGTGCCTCCGCAGCCAAGAGGTTTGCTTCTCGGTTTCGACGGTCCCACTCAACACCGAAATTAACCACTGCAGCCGTGAGGGCCGCCACAGTGAGTCTGTTGCTCCAGATTCTGGGGTTGGCGATGAGGCCGAGGAAGGTGAAGTCTTGCTCATTGTAAAACCGCAGAAAGGCAATGCTGATAAGAAGCAGAGTGACGGTAGTAGCCGGAACTAGCGAGAGAAAGTTGAGCCACGGCATCATTTGTGAATGCTTTTAGCTTAGCGGATAGGAGTGCTGACGCCTTCACTATCCAGAATGCCCCGATGAAAACTTTTTCATCGGGGCATCACCGCTGCCCGGCAAGGTTAGGATTCAGGCGATACAGGCAGGCTGTGGGGCGATCGCCTAGGGGACATCGACAACAACGGTAGATTCGATTTTCTGGCCGTTGTGGGTCAGGGCCTGGTGGTTATTGGCGTTGAGGCCTACGGTAATTTCGTTGCGTCCGCTGGACAACTCAGGCAGATGCAGCCAGGAGCCGTAGATGCGCGACACTTTTTCGCCATTGATATAGATATGGCCGTGGCCTGCGCCTGGGCTATTGGCCTGGTTGACCTGCTCGGGGGCAAAGCTAAAGTTGGTGGTTTGAATTTCCAGGTTCCAGCCTTCCATTGGGTCCGGGTAGACCACCACATTGACCGTTGGTACTGGCTGTCCCGCTGGAATTTCGAGTGTGCTGTGATGGCCGTCGCCATGACTATCGCTCATACCGGGAGTGGAGGTGTGGCCATGCCCCATATCGGCCCGGGAGACGAGAGGGCCACCGCTGAGGGCCAGAGCCAGGGTCAGCAGGGCCAGAGTCGGTTTGAGCAGCGTTTTGGCAGTGGAATGAAATAGCATCGGTCTCTATCTGTTTGTACTTCAATAAATCGAAAGGAAATTGTTGGGCGCAGCCCTCTAGCCCAGCGATGTGCTGGGGGTTTGCCACTCATTGAGCAGGGTGAGAATGTAGTGGTGCAGGTGGGGTTGCCCCTGGGCATGGGCGCAGGCAGCAGCCTGGCGCAAATCGTCTAGGCTGCCAGCGCGATCGCCCAAGCCATGCCTCAGCACCCCCCGCTTCAGGTAGGTGCGGGCGTGGTCGGGCTCTAGCGCCAGCACTTGATTGAGGTCGGCCAGGGCATCGCTGAAGCGACCCAACTGGTGACAGGCGCAGCCGTGGTTAAACAGCGCCCTGGTATCGCTGCTATCGATCGCCAGAGCCTGGTCAAAGTCGCGCAGAGCGGCCTGGGGCTGGGCGGCCATCAGCTTGGCCAAACCGCGATCGTCATAGATGTCGGCCAGGGACATTGGATCGGAGGCCAGCACCACTGCCCGGTCAAAGTCGGCGATCGCTGCCTCAAAGCTGTGCAGGGCAATGTGAACTAGCCCCCGGTTGTAGTAGGCCCGGTAGTCGTCGGGGTGGGTGGCCAGAACCTCGGTGTTGTCAGCGATCGCCTCGCTAAAATGGCCGCTGCGGTAGAACGCCAGCCCCCGGCTCAGTCGATAGTCAGCGGCTGCCGTTTGGGCGCTGATTGCGCGATCGATCGCCTGGGTGCAGGCGGCGATCGCATCGTCATAGCGCTCCTGCTGGATGGCTATTAAACAGCGATCGCCAGAGGCAATTGGCGTAGCCGATAGTGTTTTGGCCTGAGCTAAACCTGGCCAGCCCAGGGAAAGCAGCAGACCCAAACAAACTGCTATCAATCGAGAACCATGCATAGCGCCACCTCCGACGATAAAAAACCCCGCTTGCAGAGTTAAGACACACAAGCAGGGCAAAGGGAACTGGAGAAAGAAGCCTAAACCTACCAACCCTGCTCAGCCTGACTGAGCACGTAGGCCGCAACGTCGGCAATATCCTCATCGCTCAGTCGCCCTTTAAAGGCGGGCATGGCGTTTTTGCCGTTAGTTACCTGGGTCGTAATCGCCTCGATAGACGCCATGTCATACTTCTCTAAATCAGCCTGCTTCAGGGTTTTGGCACCATTTACCACGTTGCCACCGCCAATATGGCAGGCCGCGCAGTTATTACCAAAAATTTGACCGCCGTGCCCTAAATCAGCCGCCTGAGCCGCAGGTGCCATCCAGAGCGTGAAGGCACCCAGCATCGCTGCCAGCACTAAAGCGATTTTTTTCATTACTGTTTACAAATCAGAATCCTCTCTTGCAGGATTGTCTGGGCAAAAGCCATTTCAATCAAAAGACAGCCCGTCAAATATTACGAACTGCAAACCTGCGCCTGGCACGCTCCATCCCCTAAACTAAAACCTATTCCCCTCAGCCTCACCCTTCCCATACCTCTCATCCTCTCCATGTCCCCCCTGCCCCGCCACCGTCCCCACCAGCTCTCCCTCGGGCCGTTAGAGGCCGAAATTCTGACGATTATTTGGGCCAAGGGTGGCGCGACGGTCAAAGAGATTCACGACCACATTCTGGCCGACCCCGATCGCGACCTCACCCAGGCCTCCATCACAACGGTGCTGCAGCGGCTGGCCAAAAAAGGCTGGCTACGGCGAGAGACGATTCAGCGAGAGGGCGCTGGAAAACTGCGGCAGGTTTACTGCTGGCAGCCCACCGTTTCGCAGCAAGACGCCAGGCTATTGACGGCCCATCAGCAGCTGCAAAACTTTTTGGCCATCGGCAGCCCTGACATTGTGGCCGCCTTTGCCGATAGCCTGGATGTTGCCGATCTGGAGAAGCTAGATGCGATCGCCGATCGTCTGCGCGCCCTGCGCGACAACCGGCAGGAGGAGGCCTGATGCACAGCAGCCTGATTTTGCTCACATTTTTACTGGCGGTGGTCTGGCGGTGGCAGTGGCGCGGTAGCCAGAGCCAAGCGTCCCATCGCTCCTGGCAAGTCCGCTGGGAGTCTGCCCTGGGCCACTTTTGCCTGCCGCCTCTGACCATTGTGCTGGTTGCTGGGGCGGTGCTTTCCATGGGGCACCACGGCACCATGATGGGCTGGTCAGTTAGCCCGGTGGGGTGCTGGGTTAGCCTGGGCGTGCTGTTCTGGTTTAGCGGGGTGCTGGTTTACTCGCTGGGTCGCGCCCTGTGGACGCACTGGCGGCTGCGACAATACCCAACCATCACCCTGCCGCAGGGAGAGGTTGCTCGCTGTGTGCCTACGGATGTACCGATGGCTGCCCAGGTAGGGCTGTGGCGATCGGCACTGCTCGTCAGCCAGGGCTGGCTCGACCAGCTCACCCCCGCCGAGCAGCGGGCGGTGCTGGCCCACGAACAGGCCCACGCCGACTTTCATGATCCGCTGTGGTTCTGGGGGCTGAGCCTGCTCCGGCGATTTGCCTTCTGGCTACCCAACACCACCACCCTGTGGGAAGACCTGCTGCTGCTGCGAGAAATTCGGGCCGACCAGCAGGCGGCAAACAGCAGCGATCGCCTCTTGCTGGCAGAGCTGTTGGTAAAACTGGCCCGCCAGATGACTTTGGCTATGCAGCCTCCAGAGTTGGGGGCTAGCCTCGACACCTGCGCGGGGTTCAATGAACCGCTGTCAGTTAGCCGCTTAGAACAACGGGTCGATGCGCTGCTTACCCCAGCGCCCGAGTTTGAACCCCAGACTCCAGGGCTGAGGCGCTTGGCCTGGTTAGTGGTGGCGATGCTGCCCCTAGCCACCACCTGCCTTCACAGCTAGGCTTTTTGGGTCAAAGGTTTAGCTGAGCTTCCAGGGCCGGCAGGTCTGCTTTGAGAAACACGGCCATGCGGCCCAGGTAGGCATTGCCAGCGCGATCGTAGGCAATCTCTTGCCAGTAGGCAAACCGTTCCCCCTCGCGCACTTCGCCCCGCAGGAACAGGTTGGGGTTGTCGGTGGGTGCCGGTCGACGGCCCCGCTCCGGATAGCGCTGCAGCACTGTCCCCTGACGGTAGTCGTTGAAGATCTCCTGGCCGTAGATGGCCCGTAGCGACTCATCTAGGCGATCGCTGTCAATGGGGTTGGCGTAGTCAACCAGACTAAAGCGCTCGGTGCGAATCTGACGGCGATCGGGGATGGGCACCACACCGCTGACCGGGAACACCGACGCCTGAAAGGTGAATCGCTGCCCAGGGGAAACCAGGCGGTTGATGGTCAGGCGCTCGTTGGGGCCGGGCTCTAGGGTAGGATTGTTGCGAATCCAGGTTTCGGTAAGGTTTACCGTTTGACCCGGCAGTGCCCAACCCGGCTGGGCGGTAAAGGCCAGAGTTGCGATCGCCCAGCCCAGCCCACGCTTAAACCCAATCATCATTGCCCCACCTCCCAAGAAACCCGTGCTCGATGATAACAACTGTCGGGCTCAACGAATCACTTGCGTCTTGATCGAAGGCGATCAGTCAGAGTCATTTACACTAGCGTGTCGCGGTACTCGCCTAGCAAAGCAATAACCTGAGACAGGTGACGTTGGTTATCAAAGGACGGATCTAGCAGATAACTCAGGAATGCAAGATCTCGTTCAATTTCGACTGCAGCTCGGCGAGCCGACTGTTCTTCTGCCGCAGCTCGTCGATCTCCCACTCGCCGTTACGGCAGCGATAGCGCTGTTTGCCTTCAGCACTTTTGCTATGTTTGACCCCATCGGTGGTGTGACAGCGGGGGCAACAGATGGGGTCTAGGACCACAGGAAAACCTGAGGATAGACGCTCCCATCTATTTCGCCGGTTCCACAGGTCTAGAACATTACCCAAGAGCGTTTTATTGAAACCAAGCTTCAGCCTGGTAAATATCGCTCTACTGAGGAAGTTTTAGAAATTGCCTTGCGATTACTAGACGAGTACGATGGCAACCGCCACATCTCCATCAACCGCAAAAATGTCGATCTCTATCTCTGCGCCAGGGCGCTGCGATCGCATACGGCGGGCCGTTTCCTGCACCTGAATACCCCGCTCTTGAAACAGGCGCACCACCGCAGGCTCCACTAGATTTTCGACAAACTGCCCCCATCGGGTCGTGAGACCTGCCACCTCTCGACTGGTGTTAGCCGCAATGCGTTTTAGATCCTGCATTTGGCGTTCAGACTCGGCAAAGATGAGATCGGCCTTTTCCTGAGAGGCCTGAAACAAAGCGTAAATATCGTCAATGGTGACGGGCTTAGCCATAGTGAGGCTCTTGGCTTTGAGGACTTGTTTTTATTATGTGCTACGGTTTAAAGCGCTTCGTGGGATCCTCCTCTCCTGTAGGAAAAGGATCCCATTAATATCACTCTAGTACTTTCCCTACGCGGGCCGACCTGGATCGAGGTGATCTAGCGCTTTCAGCACCGCGCCTACGTCCATCGACAGGTACTCGCCGAGGCGCAGGATGTCGTTGACCTGGGCGCGGCTGTCGGGACCGAGGGCCGTTTTGGAAACAGCGGCCTGCTTGAGCAGGGCGAAAATCTGACGGTTGAGGTGCTGGTAGTACAGCTCCTGGGGACGCTCCAGGGATAAGCCCAGGGAGAGCTGCTGGCCCAGATTCACCAGCCGCCCTAGCCAATCCACATCGGCGGCGAGGGATTTGGTTGGTGCCTGGTTAAGGATTTGCCACACCGATCGCCCGATCAGGCGCTCCAGCATGGGCTTGGCCGCCGCCAGCGATAGGGAAGCATTGCAGGTGCTGGCCTCGGTAGCGATCGCCTCCAGTTCATTCAAGTAATCTTCGCCCTGGCGCAGGGGGCTGACGGTGGGATCGCTGGTTTCGCGCTCCAGGGCTTGCAGCACTTCCATGGCCCGGTGGCTGAGGGCGATGTCGGCAGCGACCTGCAGCTCTTTGGGCACGGGAAGGCCGTCGCGGTGAAAGGCACGCAGTACGCCGTAGTTGTCGCGGTAGACCTGGGCGTAGAGCTGGTCGAGGCGCAGCAGGGTGTCCTGGGAGAGCAGGCCCATCATGCGGTGGCGCTCTTCGGCAAACAGGTCTTGCAAGCCGTAGGTGTGAGGGCCAAAGGCGCTGTTGATGGCGAGAATCACCTGGGCAGCGCTGGCCTGGCTCAGGCTGTCAAAGACGGCGGCTTTGGCGCGGGTGTAGGCGAGGCGCGATCGCATCGTGCTGATGCCGCAGTGGAAGTCCCAGCCGCCCAGGTGAACCACGGCAAAGGCCAGGCTGAGGCTTTCTCGGGTGATGGTGGAGGTGATTTCGACCTGGCCCACGGCGAGCGATATCGGCCCCATGCGCTGGCGACGGTAGTCGAGCTGCTTAACGCTGTAGCAGTAGACCGTTTGCTCGCGGTGGTAGTCGGTAAATAGCGACCCCATAGCGTAGTGGGCCACCACCTGCTCCAGCGAAATGCGGGAGGGTTTGACCAGGGCCTCGTAGACGCCAGCTCCGGTGGCAAATTCACCGATGTTGCTGGGCGCGTGGAGCAGTCGCTTGACGAACTCCGGCTCCAGGGCGATCCCCGAGACTTCGCCAGCTAGCTCGATGGCTCGGGCGGCATAGCGCAGAATTTGGGTGCCCTCGGGGCGCGAGAGTTCTTCAAAGAACCAGCCGCAGCTGGTGTACATGAACAGGGCGTGGCGCTGCATTTCGAGCAGCTGCAGGGCGGTGACCCGCTCTACGGCAGAGAGCTTGTGGGTTTGGTGGGTTTTCAAGAAGGCGCTGAGGCTCTCAGGGCTGCGATCGCCCATCACAGCTACGTAGGCATCTCGCGCTGCCCAGGGATCGCGCAGCAGGGCCGCTCCGTGCTCTTCATACACGATCGCCAGCTGGTCGCGCAGCCAGTTCAGGGTGTCGCGCAGGGGCCGCCGCCACTGCTGGTTCCAGACCCCACCGCCGCCGCAGCCGCAGTCGTCCTGCCAGCGATCGACCCCGTGGGAGCAGCTCCAGGCGGTGACGGGCTTGAGTTCGGCTTCCCAGGTAGGCGGGTGGGTGGCCAGGTAGTGGGCGTAGTTGGTCACCGTCCAGCCCTGGCGGGGAAATTCGTCAGTGACGGCGTAGGCCAGGGCTTTTTCGGCCCCGCTGCGGTGGTGGCCAAAGGTTTCGCCGTCGGTGGCTACCGAAATCAGCTGGAAGGGGCGGTGGTCGCCGTGGATGGCCTGACCGATGCGACCGACAAAGTGCTGCGACGAACTCAGCACATCGTTAAAGCCCATGTCGCGCGAGATTGGGCCGTCGTAGAAGAAAATATCCACGTAGCGGCTGGGATCAGGAGTCCCATCGGCGTGCTTAAGGAAGCAGCGGTAGGGACGGCTGGGATCGATCTGGCCGCCGCCCACTTCCTGCCAGCTGTCGCGCTCGCCGTTGTAGCTGACTAGCGGGCGGCAGCGCTGCACCTGCGACGGTGCCAAAATCGTGAACTTGATCCCCTCGGCGTGGAGCACGTCCAGGGTGGGGTAGTCGATCGCGGTTTCGGCCAGCCAAATGCCCTCGGGCTGACGGCCGAAGCGGCGGCGAAAATCTTCGATGCCCCAGCGCACCTGGGTCACTTTGTCGCGCGGGTTAGCCAGGGGCAGAATGATGTGGTTGTAGACCTGGGCGATCGCGTTGCCGTGGCCGCTGAGCCGCTCACAGCTGTTGCGATCGGCATCGAGAATGCGCTGGTAGGTTTCTACGTCGTAGCGCTCCATCCAGCTCAGCAGGGTGGGACCAATATTGAAGCTAATGTATTCAAAGGTGTTGACGATGCGCACCACTTCGCCGCGATCGTTGAGAATGCGGGCAAAGGCGTTGGGCCGATAGCACTCGTAGTGAATGCGCTCGTTCCAGTTGTGGTAGGGGGCGGCACTGGGCTGCTTCTCGATCGCATCCAGGTACGGGTTCTCGCGCGGCGGCTGGTAGAAGTGGCCGTGGACGCAGACAAAAACCCCCGTGCTAACGGCGGGGATCAGCCCATCGTGGGGGCCGTCATAGGAAGCCTGGGCCGCAGGAGCAGCCTGCAACGCCGAATGCTGGAGTGAATCAGCCATAGAAAAAGGAAATTGAGTGAGGAATTGAGCATCGAACCAGGCAGCCAGCCTAAACTCAGCTGTGCCGCCACCAGGGATCGGATTTTGCAAAAAACTTGGGGCCGGGGATCATTGCCCTGAAGGCGACTCGGCAGATTGATTGGGTTCGAACGAGGCCGCAAATGTGCCCTGGGGATCACCTGAAACTGGGAAGTACAGCTGGGGCAGCACGGATAAGTAGGGGGCGATCGCGGCGATCAGCGTACCTTCCATCAGGTGCAAATGTCTCTGCTGATTTTAACTCTCTTTTGCAAAACAGGCAGGAGTCTGTAATCTCCGTTGACCTTTCGCAACAGCCCCCACCCTTCGACTCCGCTCAGGGACCGTCACCCATCCACCCATCCACCCATCTACCCATCCACCCATCCACCCATCCACTCACTCACCCCCCTGAGGCAGCACCACCGTCACCGTAGTGCCCTCGCCGCGCTGGCTCTCCAAATGAATCTGTCCCCGGTGGGTCTCGACGATTACCCTGGCGATCGCCAGCCCCAGCCCTGTGCCCTGTTCGCCGCTGCGCAAGCGGGAGGGATCGGCTCGGTAGAAGCGATCGAAGGCGTGGGCCACAGCCTCCTCATCCATACCGATGCCGGTATCTTTGACCGTGACCTGCACCCCCGGCTGGCCCTGGTGCTTAGCGGGCTTGACCTGCACCGTGACGGTGCCGCCCTCAGGGGTATACTGCACCGCATTGCTGATCAGGTTGGTAAATAGCCGGGTCAGCTGGCTGGGATCGCCCAAAATCGTCGAGCTAGCGGTGGGGGCGATCAAGAGGCGCGGGGCACCCAGACGCTGTTTACTGGCCCCCTCTGTAGAGCCTTCAACCCGCAGGGTTATCTGCCGTTCAGCGGCCATCACCTGCTGCTCTTCCACCACATCTTCCAGCAGCCCCTCCAGGCTGAGTGAAGCCGGGGTGAGGGCAATCAAGCCGCTCTCCTGGCGGGCCAGAAACAGCAGGTCATCCACCAGCCGCCCCAGCCGCCGGGTCAGCCGCTCAATCACCTGAAACTGCTGCTGCTGAATCTCCACGTCGGGATCGGGATCCGAAAGCGCTACCTGAGCATTGGTCTGAATCACCGCGATCGGGTTGCGCAGCTCGTGGGAGGCATCGGCGGTGAACTGCTTGAGCTGCTGGTAGGAGTCGCGCACGGGGGCGATCGCGATCCCCGATAGCAGCCAGCCGATCGCCGCCACTGCCGCCACCATCAGGCTGGTGCCTAGGGCCAGATCCACAATTAGCCGGCGGCTGGGCTTGGTCACCTCAAACCAGGGATGGCTGACCCGCAGGTAGCCCAGCACCTGCCCATCGGCCTGCACCCGCTCGGTAATCTGGCGAAAGAAGGTGTCTAGACCCACCTGGACCGTTTCGCCCGCAGGGTTCACGTGCAGGGGTACGGGCTGCAGGTCCGTGAAAGTAGACCACAGCAGTTGCCCATCAGGGCCAAACCACTCCAGGTCAATGTGGTCGTCTTCAACGGCGCGGGCGTTATCGCGAAAGCTGGCCTCGACGTTGACTCGCAGGGGAGAACTGCTGGCCCTGACTGTGGCAAAGAGGTGATCCCCGGCGGCATCGGGTTCTATGACCAGCGATCGCTCCACAATTTCCACGACGTGGTCGAGCGTGTCATCCACCCGTTCGACCAGGGTGGTGCGCACGTAGAGGTAAAAACCGCTGGCAAACAGCAGCAGCAGCACCGCTGTCACCGCCGTATACCAGAGCGCCAGTCGCCGCCGCGTCGCCTGAAACATAAACCTCTAGAGCAATTTTTGTATGACAAAATCGAGCATCGATGCGGCTAACTTTATCAACCATAAAGAACTTTTCCCTGACGCAGCGCTTCACAGACTAGAGAACTAACCACGTTCTTTTTGCGCTCGACCTCGGCGCGGGTCATCACCAAAATATCCTTGGGAATTCCTAATCCTCGCAGAGCTTTGTAGGCGACCCGGGCTCGGCGGTAGCCAGGCTCATCGGACTGCGAGACGATCACCAGCAGGTCGATATCGCTGTCTTCGTTGGGTTCGCCGTAGGCGTAGGAGCCAAACAAAATGATCTGCTCGGGCTGAAGGGCAGACACCAAACGCTGGGTAATTTGGTCGAGCAGATCGGTGGTGAGCGGCGGCATTGGCTACCTAATCTGGCAGGTTGGGGGCGATCGCATTCAATCGCTAAACCCCATCCTAAGCCAGCAACCTGCGACGGCAAACCTCCTGCTCTACCATGGTGAAGATATCTGGGGAAAACCCCCGATAAAAGCTTGTCACTGCATTGAGGAGACGATACGTGCCCAATTTCTTAGCTGCTGCAAAGCATTCAAAGCGGTGGAGCCTAATGGCCCTTGTCGCCACGGCTACTCTTGGCGTTTCTCTCTGGCTGGGTGGGCTGCACTGGCCATCCTCGCCTGCTCTGGCCCAGGCCGAACCCGCTGTCGAGCGGGCCACCCCTACCAATGCCACAAGCTACCGTTTTACGGTGGGCGACTATAGCGCAACGGTCGTGAGCGACGGTACGTTGTCGTTCCCCGTGGGGTTCTTTGTGCCCAATGTGGCTCCTGAGGCGGCGGCAGCAGCCCTGACGGATAACTTTTTGCCGACCGACAATGTCTTGGCCCATCTCAATGTGCTGTATTTAGAAACCGATGAGCACAAGGTGCTGATCGACACCGGGGCGGGCAACACCTTTGGCCCTACCGTGGGATATCTAGCCCGCAACCTGGAAGCTGCAGGCATTGCCCCCGACACCATTGACACCGTCATTTTGACCCACGCCCACCCCGACCACATCGGCGGCATTCTCGACGACAGCGGTAACCCGGTCTTTGCCAACGCCAGCTACTACATTTCTGAACCCGAGTGGAATTTTTGGACGGCACCGACGGTGGAAATGCCCAACTCGCTGGTCGATGCAGACACCCAGGCGAGTACGGTGGCAGTAGCGCAGAAATGGCTGGGTGCGATCGGCGATCGCATCACCCGCTTTGCCTTAGGCGATGAGATCATCCCCGGCATTGTCTCAGTGCCTTCAGTGGGCCACACCCCTGGCCAAGCCTCGTACCTGATTACCTCTGGCGACGACAGCCTGCTGGCTACAGGGGATGTGTTCTTTAGCGACCCCCTCAACTTAGAAAACCCCGACTGGGAAGTAGCCTTTGACACCGACCCCACCCAGGGCGTGGCCACGCGGAAGCAACTGCTGGAGACGGTTACGGGCGATCGCCGCAAGCTGCTGGTGCCCCACATGCCCTTCCCCGGCCTCGGCCACGTGCGCGCCCAGGGCGATGCCTACGGCTGGGAGCCGATTGTCTGGGATTTTGGGTTTGAGTCTTAGGTTCTAAGGTTGCAACTCGATTAGACATTTAGACCACAAGCAGACCTCAAGAAAATTGCGAGCGGAACCCAAGTTCTTCAATTTGGGTTCCGCTTGTGGTTTATGGAATGTGTGGCGATGGAACGAGTGCTGCTCAAAGTGTTGAGCTAGAGGCTACCCTGACAGTGAAAGTCCCATGGAATTGTGCCGTGGTAGATACTCCCCAGCCCCAGGTAAAAGCACCTCGACCGCGGCGGCGAGGCAAAGGCAAAAAGGATACGGCAGATCAAGCGCCTCCCCTCAGCCGTAAAGAAGAGCGGGCCAAGAAACGCCAGGCTCAAAAGGCGCGCAAAGAACTGATTCAGTATCTCTCGGCCACGCTGTTTGTCGCCGGACTGATTGGGGTGCTGCTGGCGCTGCTGGGGGAACCCAAGCTGGCGCTGGCGGCGGTGGTGGCGATCGCCTGTCTGGCCCTCTCTTTCAAGTATCCGCGCCAGGCCATCTACGGGCTGATTATCTATGTGCCCTTCGGCGGCACCGTGGTCTACGCCCTGGGGGGCAGCGGCATTTTGCAGTTGGCTAAAGATGCAATCTACATCCCGGCCCTGATTGGGGTGATTCAGTTTTGCCGCCGCACCCGGCAGCCGCTAATCATTCCTCAGCTGATCAAAATTCCGCTGCTGGCACTGCTGGCGCTGAGTGGACTGACCCTGCTGGTGGTGAACGGCGGGCAGCAGCTTGATGCAGCGGGGGGTGAGGTGCCGATTTTGATTGGCGTGCTGGGGCTGAAGGTGCTGATCGGCTACGTGCTGATTATTCCGTGTATTTACTATCTGCTGCGCGATCGCGAAGACGTGTACTTTCTGCTGCGCCTGCAGGTGGTGTTAATTTTGGTCTGCTGTGGGCTGGGGTTTATGCAGTTTCTCATGCTCAAAACGGGCATGTGCCCCGGCACCGTTGGCGAGGGCGAAGATCTGTTTAAGGCCTCGCTGCAGGCTCGCTGTTTTGTCGGCGGGTCTCTACTGTATGCGCCCTCCCAGGGGCAAATTCGGCTGCCGGGCACGTTTAATGCGCCCTGGCAGTGGGGCTGGTTTTTGATTTCCAGCGGCTTTTTTGCCTTTGGTACGGCTTTTAGCGATCGCAGCCCGATCTGGCGCATTGTCGGATTGGCTTCCCTGGCAGCGGTGGGGGTGATGTCGGTGATTTCGGGGCAGCGTATTGCCCTGGCCCTGGTACCGGTCACGATTGTGGGGCTGCTGATTCTCACCGGTCAAGTAGTTAACCTGAAGCGATTTTTGCCCATCGGTATCGGTTTGGCTCTCATTCTGATGGTGTTTATGGCCCAAAACCCTGTCGTGGTCAGCGAGCGACTGGCCAGCTTCCAGAGCCGCTGGGCCGCCTCACCACCCCACGAATTTGTGGTGCAGCAGTTTGCCTGGGCGCAAAAGCAGCAGCAGGGCATTTTGGGTCGGGGGGTGGGCCGCGCCACCAACGCCGCCCGCATTTTTGGCAAAACAGAGCTGGTCGAAACCTACCATCCGAAGCTGCTATACGAAATTGGCCCCCTGGGGCTGCTGGCCACTCTGGCGGTGTACCTGACGCTGACGGTGGCTACCTTCAAAGCCTACCGCTCCATTAAGGATCCAAACTTGCGGGGTTATGGGGCCTCAATGTGGGTGTTTGTGCTGTTCATCAGCATTTTTCCCTACTACTACCCGCTGGATGTGGATCCGGTGAATGTGTATTACTGGCTGGCAGCGGGCATTGTGCTGAAGCTGCCCGAAATTGACCAGCGCGAGCGCCTACAGCAGCGTCTAGAAGAAGCCAGCCGTCGCCGCAAACTCACTCCCCGCGAGAAAAAGCAGCTTCAGAAGCAGGAAACGATTGTGTTTGAGTAGCCGTTGAGTTCACGGCCCGACACACTCGCAATAGTACGCCTGAACTTTGTGCGCTATACTTCCTTCGTTGATGGTTGATCGGGAGACAAGGCAATGGCTCAGGTAAAGAATGGGGCAACGGCGGAAGCCGACGTGGACATGGCAGCAGAGGATGCGATGGATACAATCGCACCAGAAGATATCGAATCCGTTGATCCTGACCAGATTGACGATCTGTTCAAAGACCTCAAAACCCTGCTCAGCACAGTCGAAAAGCTGCAAAAGGCCCGCCAGGATGTGGGCGACATCAAGCCCCTGATTCTGCGCCTGCTCGACGGCGAACTGCTCTCCGGCGACGAACTAGAGGAACTGCGCGGCGGCATCGGCGGCCTGTCAAAAATTCTCAAGCTCTACAACGATTACCAAACGGCCCTGGAACGCGCCCAACCTGCCCGCACCATCCTCGACCAGCTCTTGAAATCCTAGTTGTCTTGAAATCCTAATTATTTGTAGGGTGTCATTAGGCGGCACGAAGATTTTGCTGTTAATAATTCCAATCTCGTTCCGCCGTAATGCACCGCTTACGATTACGAACTACCCTGAACAAGAAGCTCCTATTGCAGAGAATCTCTCCCATCGCAGAGATTCTCCCAGTGGTGCATCGCTGCGCGGATGCCCCTACTTTCTACCGACCATTCCACGCCGCCGCCGCATCGCTGACGGCCTGATCCACTGGCTTTTGGCCCAGCATCGCCGCCTGCAGGTTGTCGTAGATGATCGCCTGAAGTTCCTTAACCCCATCCATAGCAGGAATCAGCACCTCGGCCTGGTCCATCTGCTCAGCACTAATCGATCGCGCTTTCTCCACGCCCTTGGTACCCTCAGCGGCGAAGTACCCATCCTCCAGCGCCCCCGTCGTCGAGGGCAGCACGTTGGCGGCTTTGGCAAAGGCCAGCTGGTTGGCGTCGTTGGTGACGTACAGGGCAAAATCGATCGCCGCATCGGGTACGTCGGTACTGGCTGGTATCACCACATTCATTACCGCGACGTTGGTTTTGCCGGTGTCACCTGTAATCTGGGGGCCGCTGCCGGTGACGGCGGCAATATCCGGCGCGTTGGCCTCAATGGTGGGGAAGAACTCTGCCCCGGTCGAGAGCAGCGCCACTTCGCCTGCCTGGTAGAGGTCGATCGCGCGGCGGTGTCCCTGGGTCAGCACCTCCTGCGGCAGCAGTTCCTGCTGGTAGAGATCAGTCCAGTACTGAAAGACGGCGCGACCTTCAGGGGTATCGAAGGCAGCCTGGCCCTGGTCATCCACCAGTTCGACCCCCATCTGCACAAAGGATTGCAGCACGTCGGCGGAGTCTTCGGGCACGAAGGTGGTGAAGTAGGCGTACTTGCCGGTCTTGTCTTTCACCTGACGGGCCACCTCGGCCAGCTCGGCGTAGGTGGTGGGCGGTTCGACCCCCGCGGCGGCGAGCAGCTCCTGATTGTGCAGGGTGACGTTTGTGGTCAGGTACCAGGGAATGCCGAAGCTCTGGCCGTTGAGG
The DNA here is from genome assembly GCA_003017855.1 of filamentous cyanobacterium CCT1. Lineage (GTDB taxonomy): Bacteria > Cyanobacteriota > Cyanobacteriia > Phormidesmidales > Phormidesmidaceae > Nodosilinea. The sequence goes on along the minus strand of PYER01000098.1, from coordinate 5,581 downwards.
GTGTTGGCCTCCCAGATGTTGGGCAGATAGACCTGCTTGGCCTCGGCGGGCACCTTGTCGTCCAGGGGCATCCAGGCGTTGCGGCTGGCCAGCTGGGCGGCAAAGTCGGGGTTGAGGTTGACCACATCGGGGGCGGTACCAGCGGTGACGGCGGTAAGAATTTTGCTCTGCATGTCGGCCCAGGGCACATCGACCCAGCGTACGGTGGTGCCAGGGTTTTGGGCCTCGTAGTCGGCAATCAGCCCGTTGAAGTAGTCGGTAAAGTCGGGCTGGAGCTGCATCGTCCAGAACTCCACCTCCTGAGCGCCACCCTCGGCGGGGGCGGTAGCCGTGGGCTGCCCGCTACCACAGGCGACCAGCCAGCTCATCATCAACCCCAGCAGGGCAAACAGACCAAAGCGGGTAGAAGGACGTAGTCTCATGAAATTTCCAGGGATAGGGGCTACCGCAGTACAGTCAACCTTGCTCGGCCAAACGCATATGGCGCTGACGAGCTAATTTACGGTTGTTTATTTTCCCTTAAAGTGGGCGGCATTGGCTGACTGCTATGACCAGTCCAGCGACTAATTTGTTCGTCTAAAGGATCACCTGCACGGCGCTGGCGCTGGCGATCGCCCGCTCTTTAGCCTCTTCCACCGTGTCGCCCAGGGCCAGCGCTACCCCCATGCGGCGGTTGGGGTAGGCGACGGGTTTGCCAAACAGCCGCACCTTGCTGGTGGGCACCTGGAGGGCTTGATCCAGTCCAGAATACTGGGGGTTTTCGCTCTGACCACTGGCCAAAATGACCGCCGATGCCCCCGGCTGCACCAGGGAAATCTCGCCGATGGGTAGACCTGCGATCGCTCGCACGTGCAGCTCAAACTCCGACTGGTGCTGGCTCACCATTGTCACCATGCCGGTGTCGTGGGGGCGGGGGCTGACCTCGCTAAAGTAGACGGTCTGGGCCTGATCGGGTGTCCCAGCGATAAATAATTCCACCCCGAATAAGCCCCAGCCCCCCAGGGCATCGGTGACCGCTTTTGCCATCTCCTGGCAGGCAGCCAGGGTGTCGGGGTGCAGGACGCAGGGCTGCCACGACTCGCGGTAGTCCCCCGCCTCCTGGCGGTGGCCGATGGGGGGGCAAAAGTGGGTGCCATCGATCGCCCGCACGGTCAGCAGGGTGATCTCGGTGTCAAAGGGCACGAAGCCCTCGACAATGACGCGATCGCTCTTGCCCCGGCCCGCCTCCCCCGCATACTTCCAGGCAGCCAGCACCTCAGATTCATCGCTTACAGTGCTCTGGCCCTTGCCTGAGGAACTCATGATTGGCTTCACCACGCAGGGTAAGCCAATGGCGGCAATCGCCTCCAGATACTCCGCCTCGGTACCGGCAAAGCGAAAGGGTGAGGTCTTCAGGCCCAGTTCCTCTGCCGCCAGCCGCCGAATGCCCTCGCGGTTCATGGTCAGCTGGGTGGCCCGCGCGGTGGGGATGACCCGCCAGCCTTCCGCTTCCAGCGCCACCAGGGTATCGGTGGCGATCGCCTCCACCTCCGGCACAATCAGCCCCGGCTGTTCTTGCTCCACCACCCGCCGTAGAGCGGCGCCATCCAGCATGTCGATCACGTGGCGACGGTGGGCCACGGCCATGGCTGGGGCGTGGTCGTAGCGATCGACGGCGATCACCTCTAACCCCAGCCGCACCGCCTCTAGGGCTACCTCGCGGCCCAGTTCACCCGACCCCAGCAGCAGCAGCCGTTGGGCATCTTTAGTGAGCGGCGTGCCCAGGGGCAGTAGGGGGGCGGTCATGGTCGATAACTCCAGAGATAGAGAAAAGCGGTACAAAGCAATATTTTCTCAATATTAAGTGCTCACTTTTCAGAATTGTGTGTAACATCGCTGGTGATACCAGCTATAGGTTTGCTCGGTATTCCCTCAGGAGCAGTGGCGACATTTGGGTGCGAGTTCAGGAGATCGGTCCTTGTCTGTCTTTTAGACCAGGAAATCAGCCCGTAGAAAAGAAAAGTGGAAAAACTGAATTAAATTGTGTACCATTCGTTAGCACTTTTCCCCTAGGGACAGCTGCTGGGCCATCCAACCCCTTCTAAATTGCCTGAAACGGGCGTTTACCGGGGGCGTAAATAGGCTCGTTTGGGTCTGCTTGGTTGTCGTTAAACCGGGCAGGTTTTCCGGTTACCCACCTGTTTTTCGGATACTGCCGTGGATAGTCTCAAAGCCATTTTTAGTCGCAAGCCTCGGGGGGTTGGTATTGAGCTCACCCCCGAGAAAGTTAATCTGGCCCGGCTGAAAAAGCAGGGAACAGCGCTTAAATTAGAAACCCTGGCTTCGGTAGAACTGGCCGAGGGCATCTACGAAGAAGGACAAATTTTAGACACCGCCGCTATGGCCGACGCCATTATTACGGTGCTGGCTGAAAGCAAGCTCAAGGTCAAGCAGGCCACGACCGCCATTCCAGGGCGAGCCATTACCCGCGTTATACCGGTGCCCGCCGAGCTCGACGACGAGGAGCTGCGCGAGATGGTGCTCAACCAGGAGGCCAGCCTCTACCTACCCTTCCCCCGCGAAGAGGCCGACGTCGACTACCAGAAACTGGGCTACTTCGTTGACGAAGACGGCATTGAGAAGGTGCAGGTGCTGCTGGTAGCGGTGCGCAAAGACCTCACCGACCCCTACATAGAGGTGTTTCAGCAGGCGGGGCTGATGCTCAACGTGCTTGAAACCTCCAGCTTTGCGCTGATTCGCACTATCCGCGAGCAGCTGCGGCAGTTTACGCCTCAGGAGGCCGCCGCTGTAGTCGATATTGAGTTTGAGAATACCGAGATTTCGATTGTGGTCGACGGGGTGCCCCACTTTTCGCGCACCGTCCCCATCGGCACGTTTCAAATTCAAAGCGCTCTCAGCCGCGCTATGAACCTTCCGCCCTCGCGCAATACCGAGCTGCTCCAGGGCATGACGGTGCCGATTCAAACTATGGATACAGTTGGCGCGCCCCAGATGGGCAATACCAACCCCGGCACGACCGCCATGCTGCGGGTGCTGGGCGAGCTGTCGGATGAGCTGCGCCGCTCCATCGACTTTTACCTCAACCAGGGTGAAGACATGGAGGTGGCCCAGCTGCTGCTGGCGGGGCCAGGGGCATCGATTGGCCAGCTTGACGAGTTTCTGGCCCAGCGGCTGAGTTTGCCCGCCAGCCAGATCGACCCGATTTCGGCCCTGTCTTTAGAGGTGGCTGAAGACATTCCCGAGAGCCAGCGGGCTGGGTTGGCGACGGTAATTGGCCTTGGTCTGCGGGAGGTATAGATATGTACGGTCTAGATATTAACTTTCTCAAAGACCGCGAGGTTCGGGTCTTTGACGCCAAGCCCCGAGCGCGGGGCGGTGGGGCAACGGTGGTCGGCGATCGCAGACCCCTGTACATTGGCCTGGCGGCGGCGCTGATTCCCCTGGCGCTGGTGGGCGGCTACTGGGCCGTCACCCGCGGGCAGGTCAATCAGCTCCAGGTGCGCAGCACTGAACTAGATGCTGAGTCGGCGGCTTTACAGAGCCAGCTTCAGGAGATCAGCGGCATCCAGCAGCAGATCGACCTGGTGCGGGCCGAAAACAATGCCTTTGTAACGGTGTTTAACGACATCATCCCCTGGTCGGCTCTGCTACAAGATATTCGCACCCGCACCCCGGCTCGCGTACAAATCGTCAGCCTTAACCAGACCGAGGGCGCGCCCTTGGAGGTTGACCCCGCTGACCCCAACGTGGCTGCTTCACCACCGGCTGGAGGGCTGACGATCGAGGGGGTGTCTTGTTCCTACGACGCCATCAACGACTTTGCGCTGGTCCTGCAGCGATCGCCGCTGCTGCAGTCGCAGACCGTGGCCATTACCCAGGCCCAGCAGCAGCCCTCTCTGCTCGATCCCCAAACCCAGGGCCGCTGTCCAGGTGCTGCCGTGGATGACCCCGACTTTTTAATCGACTACGGCATTGGTGCCAATATCACCGACACTCCGGCCTCGCAGCTGATTGATGAGCTAGAGCGCCAGGGTACGGTCGGTCTAGTAACCCGTCTTCGGGCCCTGAGAGAAAGAGGAGTAATCGAATGACCGCCACAGGAGATTTTCTTCCCGGTGAAGATAACCAGGGTCTGGAGCAGGTAGGGCCAACCTACCCAACGGCCTTTGGGGTTGAGCTGACACCAAAAGTACAGGCCATTGGCCTGGCCATACTGGGTTTGCTGGGGGCTTTTGCCCTTTGGAACTTTGTGGTTCAGCCCGTCCGCGAGCAAAAAGTGGCCCTTGAGGCCGAAGTGGCGCAAAAGCAGGCCCAGGTTGACCAACAGCGGGCCAGTCTGCAAGACCGCGCTGCCCTGCAGGCTGAGCTCAACACCGCTCTGGAGCAGCGGGTTGGTATTTACAGCCTGCTGGGCGACCAGCAAACCGTCGATACGCTGCTGCTCGACATCAACCAGCAAATTCAAAACAGCAATGCTGCGATCGCCGACGTGCTGCGAGCCGACCCGGCTCGCCTCGATAATGCCCAGCTGGCAGCTCTGGGGCTCAACCGCGAGCAAATTCAGCGGGTTAGAACCACCTTCCCCGGTGATACCCAGCTGCAGCGACAGCTCTACACCTCTGAGCTGCTGCGATTTAACCCCAGCCCTCCGGTGATTTTGGAAGACGGCCCGGCCGAGCTTAACGGCAAGCTCGAGCGCTACACCGTAGACGTCTCGATGCAGGCGCTGTTTCCTCAAACGCTGAGCATCTTACGCAACATTGAGCGCCTAGAGCCATTGATTGTAATTCGAGATTTGCAGCAGAGCATTGCGCCGCCGCCAGAGGGGGCAACCGAAGAGCAACTCCTCGGCATTAGCCGCCTGCTGCTGACCGACTTCACCCTAGAAGTTCTGGTGCCCATTGGCGATCCTACCGTGCCGCCAACACCGCCGCCCCCAGAAGCCCCTGCTGAAGGTGAAGCCCCCGTTGAAGGCCAAGCCCCTCCTCCGGAAGGGGGTTAACTCAGCCCTTTGGAGCCCAGTTCCGATCGCCACAATCGTGGTCCCAGTCTACCTGCCTAGCCTTAGTTGAACCCCGCGCGGCCCTGCCGCATTTGTGATGGAGGAGTGAACCGTGAACCGCCTGATGAACCTGCACCCGATTTTGCTGGGCAGCGCCCTGGTTGTCCTGGCTGCCCAACCTGGCCTGGCCTCAGTGACCAGCATTACCAATGTCCGCCTCAACCCCACCGCCACCGGCCTCGATCTGGTGTTTGAGACCGAGGGTGGCGACAACAGCAACATTTTTACGGTTAACCAGGGCAATAGCCTGGTTGCCGACATTACCCGTGCTCAGCTCAACCTGCCCGACGGCGGCAGTTTTACCCAGGCTAACCCCGCCCCTGGCATTGCTCAGGTTTCGGTGGTGCCCCTCGATGCCAACAGCGTGCGCGTTACCGTCGATGGCGATGGTCAGGCTCCGGTTGGCCAAGTCGCTTCGAACGATAATCGCGTTGTACTATCGGTTCGCAACGATGGCCAAACCGCCCAGGCCCCGACCCCAGTTCCCACCGAGCTAGAGACTGTGCCCGCCCCAGCCAC
>PYER01000097.1 GCA_003017855.1 filamentous cyanobacterium CCT1 | reverse complement strand
CGTTTCAAGATGGGTGCTCATAGGTGGTAGTGCTTTGCAATTTCACGTCACTACCACTTTCCTAGCTTTGGCTCACCTTATTTGAACAAACTCCAGACTTTGAGCTGCGCCACGAAACGCTCCACAGCATCCACCGGGATTGTTGAATTGAGGCCTGAATTTGGGGAAGGGAAAACGACCGTTTGCCCCTACAGAGAAAATGTTGAATTGTTCAATCAAGGCTGCTACTCATAACAGATTTCGCGTAAGCAGAGCACGCCAGCCATATCAGGAGTAGTCTTTTTCTTCAGCTACCTTGCCGTGCTCGTCGTGAATACACAACTCTGTCTGCTGCGCCTTAGCTTTTTCTTCGGCTTTGTGGACGACATCTGCTTTCTCTTGCCCCTGGGCAATGCGCTTTTGGCTTTGGGTGGCAATCCAGCCTGTGCCATCAGGGTCGCAGACGACATGAATTGTCTCGCCATCGCCCTTTTCAGATTCTGGGGCAACCGCTTGTCCGGTGGTGCCGCCGGTATTTTTCTTGGCAATTTGCTTGTCTCGCCGTTTGGCCCATTTCTCGGCCTGGGCGGTAGCGATCGCGATCGCCTGTCCGTCTTCATACCCGTCGCCCAAAAGGGCGTTGGCAATATCGATCGCCTTCCGCCGCACCTCAGCGGTCAGGTTTTTCATCGACGTTGGATAGCTGTCGTAGGTCCAGGGCATTTTTCAGCAGACTTGGTATCTTTAGGGCTAAAACTGAGCCAGTTCTGGTCATTCGCTTAGTCATCACGATCGCACGGTTTAAGCAAAAAGGTCACCCGTCTCTAGGGTGACCAGGCCTATAAAAAATTGATCAATCCAACGGCTGAAGCTGAGGCTGATCCCAGCGATCGCTGTTGTAGAGATCGACGTAGCGATGGAAAAGCTGCATCGCCGGACTGGCGCTTTTCTTCTTTAAAGGCTGGTTTGCCAGCTGCTTAGGATGGCGTTTGGCCAGGTGCCGCAGGTACGGTAAATCCTCTAGCAGGGTAAGACTTGCCGCCAGCAGCAGAATGGCTTTGAGCAGTTCCCTGGGCCATCTCAAGTCGCTAAACATTTGAATGCATAGGTAGTGCTCTTCGCTGTTTAAAGGAATGACGCTGAACAGTACGCGAATAAATTTTTGTCTGTAGGCGGGCACTTTTAGCTCGATTTGGTGGGGCGAGTGAATAGTCAAATCGACATCCACGCTGGGATCGCGCCACAGCCGTAGAACGTTGAAGGGCGAATCTAGAACCGTTTTAAAGCGAATTTGCCCGCCTGCCTGGGTTTCACGGAAATGGCTGACTTTTATCACCTTCAAATTGCCGAGGCTGAAGCGATGAATGTCTTCTAAATGCTTGAGGTTGAGCAAGTGATAGATCTGGCAGAGGTAAGGAAAGGGCAATCGATAGCTTTGCTGAGCGATGCAGTTTGAGTCAAAGGGCAGCGTTTCTGCTTTTACCAGTTCTGTGGCCTTGAAGGCGGATGACTCGTTTTTATCTTCGGCCAAACCGATACAAACCCAGGCCATCAGTATGATTAGCCCGATCAAGCAGTAGGAGATATCATGGGCGTCTACAGCTGGTTGTGAGAAAGCTGAGAAACCCCGTTCGACAGCACCGTAGATCAGCGCTGGGATGGCCAGCAACCACAGGCCATAGATAAAAATGTTGCGCTTTAGAGTATCTTCGACGGGCGATCGCTGCTCGCTAATTTGCGTCAAATACGCTTGTAGTCTGTCTGGCTGGAACATGTCCATCCCCTTTCCCAGAAATGAAAAGAAACATTATGCTTAACCAAACGTTAAAATCTTTCTTAATGGATCCCCCTCAATCTTTGGAGGGATATGATTCCTTAATCCACAATTGGGTAGATTGAAAAAATCGCCTGAAATCATCCCATCGACGATCTCGGGAAAGATTTACAGCAGGCATTTTCTGGGCAACGATCAGCTATGGCTGCCGTCTCAGAGTTCAACCCAATGTCAAGACATTATTAATGAGCAGGCTACCAATCTTCAGCAGCCTGCCCACCGTTTCTAAAGTTAGATTTATGCTCCCAAATGCCAGCCCTTTAGCCGACTTATTCCTCTAAATACATGCCGAACATTCTTAAAGCTGCGGCGACGTAATAATCACTAGGTCGCTATGTCAAAACTTTCTGAACTGCCAACCAAGATATTCGTGAAGACGGACCAGGATAATGCGCTGCTTAAGTTACTTCGACCGTTGAGATACCGTCTCGGCTTGGTTAACTACTTCGTGGACACTTAATTGGCGAGAGGCCATCACCTCTTTAAATAGTTCGGTTGAGAGGGCCTGTTCTACCGGGTAAACGCCTGGGCGTTTAAGCTGGCCTTTGAGCATGAGTTCGGCGATGCTGCCTGTGCCTAGGCCGGTTGCGATCGCCGCATTTTCGTGGGCAAAGGTGCTGACATAGTGAGCCGCGTGGCCCCCCTGCTGTCCCTTGATGTCGCAGCGCATGGCGACGCCGGTACCGCTGAAATGGTCGGTTACATCGGTCATTGAATGGCTGACGTTGGCCAGAAATTCCACGGTCTGGGGGCTGCGCAGCACCGCTGGCGGCAGCCAGTGGGCCATAGCCCAGGTGGCGTGATTGTAGAAATCGGGCACCACTCCAAACTTGGTAATCACGCTTTGGACTGGGAAGGTTTGCTGTAGGGTAATGGCTTCGGGCATGTCGTACCAGTAGACATTGGCCCGACCGTAGGGAGGCGGAAACTCCAGCGTTTCGCGCTCGGTGTAGGGTTTGATCGGCTGCCAAACCCCATTCAGCCACGCTTCAAAGGGGCGCTGCAAGCCGATAAACGTAGTTCGCATGACCGTCACCCCGGCCCCGCCGGAGCCAGCGACAATGTAGCTGAGCTGAATTGACTCAGCTTCGTCCAGCGCTTCTACCCCCTGGCGCACCATGCTGTTCGAAATGCCAGGGAACACCCCCGTATTGATCACCGCCGTCACACCTGCCGCCTCGGCCTCGGGGTGCATGGCCAGAGCCTTGCGGGTAAAGCTGCGCTCATCGCTCACGTCGGCGTAGTCGACCCCGCACTCAATACAGGCCTGCAAAACACCGCCATCGCGGTAGTGGAAGGGACCAGCGGAATGCACGACTAAATCGGCCTTTTCGACCGTCGATCGCACCTGTTGCGGGTTTGACAGATCGAGCACCTGAAACTGCACTTTGGCCCCCAGTCGCTCCAGCGCAGCCATGCCCAGCTGAGGGTTGCGGCCGGTGATAGTTACCTCGGCCCCGGTGTGGGCCAAAATATCGCGGGCAATGCTGCTGCCAATGCGGCCACAGCCGCCAACAATAAGTACTCGTTGCATAGTGGGTAGGTAGTTGATATCGACAAGATCCGTACGAGTACCAGCCCTACAACTCCCGAGAATGACGACCAAACCCGCTGGGATCTTTTGCTTTAAGCATAAAAAAGGTTTGACTCAGCTGCATCAATCCTTCGATAGGCATAGCTGAACAGCTACTAGCCGAGGTCTAGATCACACTTTTCAGCTAATTTGTTTGCGCAGCAGTTCGGTGCGCTCAGCCAGTTTTTCACCGCCCGCCTCAGTTAGCGACTTCACATAGTTGAGCTTAAACTTCTCCAAAGCGCTAATTAGTCGCGATTCAATCTCCTGGCGAGTGTTGCTTTGGCTCAGGGCCATTGCCAAAGCATTGCGAAAGTTGTGCTGTAAGCGAGTGCTGATTTCTTCGCCTTTTTGATCTGACAGACTGCTGGTAAAAGTGCGGTAAAGGCCGCGGGCTAAAGCGAGAGATAGGCCCTGTTTAAACTCTCTAGACAACCGTTCTAACCCTGGAACATGGTTCATTTGAGGATAGCCCGGCAGTTGCTCCAGAGTAGTAGCAATGCTGTGCTGCACCAAATCTTCGAGGTCGGGCTGTACCTGGGGCAAAACATCCTGAATACCAACTTTGTACAACCTGTGGGCGATCGCCGTGATTTCCTCCTCGGCCACAATCTCGACGTCACTCTGGACATCAGTGGTGGGGTCGATCCACGCGGTCAGGCCCAGCAAGTCTCCCTTGCGAATGGAGTCCTGCATTTGCTCAATGATCTCAATGCCAGCGATCCCCGCTATATCAACTCCAACTGTCACCACCACATCGCGCTGCGCTTCGGCTCGCACCGGCTCAAGGTTTAGCATGTCTACCTGATACAGTCGCAGGGCAACAGGAAGAACCCGCAACCCGCGCCAGAACGGCAGTAGCAGAAACAGATCGTACCATCGGCGTAAAGTAGCCTCTACCCAGGTTAAATGGGCATTGCGACGGTGAGATACCCGAATGCGGTTAATAATATCGACGGCAAAAATCAAGACAAAGGGCAGATCAATCAGCCAAAAATAGTCAACCGGCACCCCCAGCGCAGTCATTTGGCGATAGTAATTGGCCTCAAAGAAAGGGCGGATCTGGCTATTCCAGAATGTCAGCTCTGGCTGCCACCCCCGCTGGCTGAGATAGTCTGCGCTCCAGAACCGATTAAACGCCGCCTGGGCAGAGCGTTGCCCAGTTCTGGCTTGGAGAGCCTGCTGAAGCGTTGCCAGGGTATCATCGCCGTTAGGGGTTGTAAACACCCGCTCTGTCATAAGCGGCTGACTCCAGCTGCGCAGGTTAGAGAGCGAGGTTTCCATCTGCGACGGCTGCGGGTTTGGGGCAGCCAGTTGTTGACTTAACACGTCTACCTGAGCCTGGTAGGCTTCAGTTTGAGGATGGGTAACAATGCCCTTAACCGGGTCGTAGATGTGAGTAATAGCTGGCAGATATTGTCGATAAACAGGTCGCAAGCTCAGGTAAGAAAGATCAAAGAAAACCAGTCCTAAATTAATTAAAGCGATCGTGGCGATCGTGCGCTCTAGTTTAGGGTAGTGACGTTCGAAGTAAGACCTAAACTTAACCATAAGCGAGGAGAATAATCGTTAGCAGCAGTCCATCTGAAGTCAGCAGAGAAACCGGCCTGGGGTGCATCACCTGGATCAGACTACTAGCTACTGCCTCTCTAGATTTTGATTATTAACGCTTACCCCTACGCCAGCATCAATCTTGAGGATTAGTTATCTGAGGAACTGACAGCCAGGCATAACCCGACTTACAGCAGGTCAGCAAAAGGGCTTAACCGTTGCGTCTACTTCTCGGTGGATGAACGATCGCCTGAATCAGAGCTACGTTAAAAGCGATCGCGCTATCCGTACTCTTAAGCGGCATGCAATTTTTTCTCCAGCTGATAGGTGTTGGACTTGTTCTAGTATCGCTGGCCGACATTTTTCTGACGGTATTGCACCCTCGTTCCGAAAGTAGTTTGCTCAGCATGCTGGTAGCGAGAGCAGTGTGGTGCCTGTTTCGGGTTGTGGCCCAGGGGCTACCTAAGCAGCGCGATCGCATTTTGTCCTACGGTGGGTCAACCATTATCGTCACGGTAATTGGGGTGTGGGTCTTACTGCTGTTGATTGGGTTTGCTCTGGTGATATGGCCAGGATTAGGGACCGCCATTCAAACCAGCCAGGGAGAAACACCAACCGATTTTGGCACGGCGCTCTACTACACCGGATTTTCTCTCACCACCTTAGGCACAGGCGACCTGGTTCCCAAAACCGATAGCCATCGTTTCCTGATGGTCCTTCAAAGCCTGCTAGGGTTTTCAATCTTTACCCTGGCACTCTCCTACGTACTGGCCGTGTACGGCGCTCTCACCAGTCGCAACACATTTGCGCTGAACTTGCACTACCGCAGCGCAGGTTCAGCCGATTCAGCAGAACTTTTACGCCGCCTGGCTACCGGCAATGACCTGAATACCCTACATCAAAATATTGCAGACATTGCCCAAAACCTAATCAGTCTGCTGGAGCTGAACAACTCCTATCCTCTGCTGCTTTACTTTCGCTATCGTCAGCCTTACTACGCCCTAGCCAGAGTCATTTATCTGGTTATGGATACGGCTACTCTAATCAAAAGCACCCTTGATCAAGACTACTATGGTTCTATTATCAATTCTTCGAGTGTGGCAGAAGTTTGGCATGGTGGTTTGCATTTACTGAATGGACTTAACCGAGAATTTTTACGAAAAGAAAATTTCTCATCTCAAGAATTGAGCGAGACATTTTGGCAAGAGCACTATTATCGTGCATTAGAACAACTGAAATCTGAAGGTATTAAAACCATCGATAATCCTGACTTAGGGGCTGACGTCTACGTTTCGCTACGCCATCAGTGGGCTGCCGATTTAGCAAGATTGATTGCCTATACCGATTACCGGCCCAGTCAAATTTATAAATAAGCGGTTACTCATATTCATCGGCTAGCACCCCCTTAGCAAATTCACTGTCCTTAGCTCAATAGAAGGTAGCTTGTGCAAAAGGAATTTGTGCAGGAGGTAGTGCAGCCCTGCTAGGCCTGTGGAGCAAGGCTTTGGCGAGTTGAGGAATCTTCCCCAGATTACCCTCGGGCTGTTGGGGCGCCATCAGGTGTTGTGTCTCTCCCAGGGTAGATCTTTGAAGAGAGAGGCTCTGCTATGGTCATTAAACAGCCCTAACAACGAGTTTTAACCAGGGTCTGGGCTGCTTCTGGCTAATAGTCTTCTTATTTTCAAAAAAAGCTTCAACCTATGCATGTTGCAGTTTGGCCTGGTAACGTCTATCCGCTCGGAGCCACCTGGGACCATAAAGGCACTAACTTTGCCCTGTTTTCTGAACATGCTACTGGGGTAGACCTCTGCCTGTTTGATAAAAACGGCGAAGAAACCCGTGTTCCGTTGACGGAGGTGAGCAACTTTGTCTGGCACGGCTACCTGCCTGGTATTGGGCCTGGCCAGGAGTACGGCTATCGGGTGCATGGCCCCTATGCCCCCCACGAAGGTCATCGCTTCAACCCCAACAAGCTGCTGATTGACCCCTACGCCAAGGCCATATCTGGAGAGGTCGGCAACGGCCCCGAGCTGTTTGGCTACGACTGGGAAAGCCCTGAGGAAGATCTCTCGTTTTCAGATCTTGACAGTGCCCCTCTGATGCCCAAATCGGTCGTCATCGACGAAACCTTTGACTGGGAAGGCGACACCCTGCTGCGCACCCCCTGGCACGAGACCGTTATTTACGAGGTGCATGTTAAGGGTTTTACTCGCCTGCACCCCGACATTCCTGAGGAGCTGCGGGGTACCTATGCTGGTATGGCCCACCCGGTTGCCATTGAGCACCTGCAGCGGCTCGGCATTACGGCTGTCGAGCTGATGCCGATTCACCACTTTCTCTCGCTGCCTGGACATTTAGCCGACAAGGGCTTGCGCAACTACTGGGGCTACGACTCGATTAATTTCTTGGCCCCCTTCTCGGGCTACAGTTCCAGCGGCGTTCTAGGTGAGCAGGTCACAGAGTTTAAGGAGATGGTGAAAGCCCTTCACCAGGCCGGGATTGAGGTGATTTTGGATGTGGTCTACAACCACACCGGGGAAGGCAACCACTTTGGCCCAACCCTATCGCTGCGCGGTGTGGACAACGTCAGCTACTACCGTCTGGTCGAAGACGACCCCCGCTACTACATGGATTTCACCGGCTGCGGCAACTCGCTGCACATGCGCAGCCCCCAGGTGCTGAAGCTGATCATGGACAGCCTGCGCTACTGGGTTATGGACATGCATGTAGACGGTTTTCGGTTTGACCTGGCTTCGGCTCTGGCGCGAGAGCTGTACGACGTAGACCGCCTGTCGGCCTTTTTCGACCTGATTCACCAGGATCCGGTACTGGCTGGGGTTAAGCTAATTGCCGAACCCTGGGATGTAGGCATGGGCGGCTATCAGGTGGGCAACTTTCCGGTCAACTGGTCAGAGTGGAACGGTAAGTACCGCGACACCGTGCGCGACTTCTGGCGTGGTCAAGATGAAACCCTGGGCGAGTTTGCCTACCGCCTGACCGGCAGCCCCGACCTGTATTTTCAGATGAATGGTCGCCAGCCCAACGCCAGCATTAACTTTGTGACGGCCCATGACGGCTTTACTCTCAACGACCTGGTCAGCTACAACGACAAGCACAACGAAGACAACGGCGAAGACAACCGCGATGGCGAAAGCAACAATTCGTCGTGGAACTGTGGCGAGGAAGGGCCGACCAGCAACCCCGAAGTACTGAAGCTACGAGAACAGCAGCGGCGTAACTTTTTAACGACGCTAATGCTGTCTCAGGGGGTACCCATGCTGCTGGGAGGCGACGAAATTGGTCGCACCCAGTTAGGCAACAACAACGGCTACTGCCAGGACAGCGAAATTTCCTGGTTTGATTGGCACCTGCCCGAGGGCAACGAAGATCTGATTAACTTTTGCCGTGAGCTGATTTACTTCCGCAAGCAGCACCCGGTCTTTCGACGTCGCAAGTGGTTCCAGGGGCAGGCCATCCACGGTATTGGGGTGACTGACATTAGCTGGCACAACCCCGATGGCGCTGAAATGACTCAGGAACAGTGGGAGATGGGATATATCAAGTCGATTGGTGTGTTCTTGAACGGCGACAAAATCCCCAGCCCTGGCAATCAGGGAGAGCGCATTAGCGACAACGACTTCTTGATGTTTTTCAACGCCCACTACGAAACCATCGAGTTTCAGCTGCCGGAGCTATTTCGCGAGTACCAATGGCTGGTGGAGATCGATACCAAAGAGCCTCGGTTCGTGACCGAGGAGCGCATCTTCACCGATGAGCAAACAATTCCGGTGGCGGCGCGATCGCTGATGGTGTTGAAGCGCCTTTAGTACCTTTTGCAGAAGTTAAATCCCGCCTTTTACAGCACACTTGCAACAACATGGCTGCGCCCATGCCGCTGGCTTTTGCCTTGAAGTCAGCATTGGTATCCTGGGGCACAACAGCCATTGCTATAAATACTAAAAAGCTCGCTCCTTAGTTGCTAGCAGGTGAATGGACGCTCTGACAGGACCGTTGTATGCAGGAGGAGAAATTGATTGCCCCAGGACCTTCCTTGCGACGGATATAGTCGACCAGATGATGCGATAGCTTCATGGAGTGAGCACACACTGAATTATTCGTATCTATTCTGAGGATTGGCTAAAGCAGAAGTAACCTAAGTTACGGTACAGCTTAGCTGCGATCGCCTCTTTTTTCATGACTATTTCATCCGCAGAATAGAATAATTCCACGCCTCTACGTCCCCGGAGAAAGCTTGCTGCTCTCAAAGGGTACAATAGCATTTCAACGATAGATTCAAATAAAAAACTTTTTAGGGCAAGTTTGACATGGTTTTTTCTAATCAGGAACCTATCGTAGTCGCCTGCGCTGCCGACAACTTCTTTTCTATGCCTTTGGCGGTAACAGCATTTTCATCATTTAAGAACCTAGATCCCAATCGTCAGTTAATTCTGTTTGTTTTGGATGGTGGCATTAGCGCTGCTAACAAGAAAAAGCTACTTCAAACCTTAAACTCAAGCCGAGTTAATGTGCGCTGGATCAAGCCTACAGAGGATCAGATCAAAGCTACGCTTTTAAAGTGTGAAACCAGCAATCACCCAATCTCTGCTTACTACAGGCTTCTCTTGCCTACCATTGTTCCTTCAGAGTTTGACAAGATAATTTATTTAGATTCAGACGTGGTAGTTGAAGGTGATCTCGCCGAACTTTGGGATCAAGACCTGAAAGATCAGGCTTTGCTGGCGGTTCAAGATCCAATCCATGAATACGTCACATCAGCCAAATACTTTTCGCCTCCGCAATTAAAAGAATGGGACATAGCCCCAGACCACAAATATTTGAACTCTGGTGTTTTAGTCATCAATCTTGAACAATGGCGGCGTCAGCGTATTGCTGACCAAGTACTTGAGTTTATTGCTCAGCATCCAGAGCTTCCGTTCCCAGATCAAGACGCTATCAACATCGTCTTAGCAGGGCAGTGGGGTGAACTTGATCCCCGATGGAATCAAATTCACGCTGTTCATACTTACGAATCCTACTGCGATAGCCCCTATGACCAAAAAACGTATGAAGAGTTAGTTTATCGTCCAGCCGTTATTCACTACACGAGTAGACCCAAGCCCTGGGGAAACAACTGCACCCACCCCCAGGCCGATAGGTACTTTAAATACCTAGACCAAACGGCCTGGAGCGGCTGGCGAAACAACGTCATTACTTACAACACAACCCTTCTACGTCGCGGCATGCGCCGAATTAGAACAACAGCATTAAAGCAATTCAATCGGCTATGGCCAACGAAATTGCCAACCTAAATACCTATTAGTCAATCAGCACAAAACGCTCCTTTTGTATTTTATGCTGATTGACTAACCACAGTTCTGGGATGGGTTAGTATTGAACAAAGCAAAACCTGACCCCATTAGCAGTTTTGTTGGGTTACGCTAACATTGACCCAATCCACGACAGAGTAAGAATTTCAAAAGTTTTGTCAGTCAAACTGGGTGCATCCCACTTTTGCAAGTGTCTGGGTCATTCCCACAGAAGTGGGAATCCATTCGGGAGCAAGATATCCGTTATAGATTCCCGTCTGCACGGGAATGACGGGTTAGATAGCCTTCAAAATAATGAATTTGCAAATCCGGAATGCTCCCGTCAAACTCTATTTGTGTTGGCCTAAATGCTTTCCTTTTTGGACTAATAGAAGCCAATGCATCACAGTCCAGTACAGCATCTGGGATATGACTAGCTTCAGGAAACCGAGGACTGTGGGGTGGCTGAACTTCCCTGGCAGCGGGGGCAAAGGCCAAAAAACTCCAGGGTGTGGTAGAAAATCTTGAACTGGTGCGCCTGGTGCAGGTCTTTTTCAAGGCTGTGCACCGGGCACTCGTCGATCGCGATGGTGATGCCGCACTGCAGGCAGGTGAGGTGGTGGCGATCTTCCTGGGGCAGGCTGTAGAGCGACTCGCCCGACGGCAGCGTTCGCATTTGCACCGCCCCTTCCAGCTTGAGGGCATCGAGCGCTCGGTAGACCGTGGCCAGGCCCATGGTGTTGCCCTCCTGCCGCATTTCTACATAGAGATCTTGGGCTGAGATGGGCTTGCTCAACCCTTTTAAGACGGTTAAAACTTTTTCTTGGCTGCGGGTGCGTCGTACCATGCTGTCTCACTCGTATTGCCTCAAGTTTATCAACTGGGCGATACGGTAGGATGAAGGGTGTCAATGATTACGATTTTCTCTGCGTTTGGAGACTGCCGTGCCCCACTACAGCGCCCGCATTTACGTAACCCTGCGCCCCTCGGTACTCGACCCGGCAGGTACAGCGGTACAGTCGGGGCTAGCCCACATGGGCTACAGCAACGTGGAGACAGTTCGCATTGGCAAATATATTGAACTCACCCTGGAGGCCGACTCCGAAGACGCGGCTAACCAGCAGCTCGATCGCATGTGCGATCAGCTTTTGGCAAACCCGGTGATTGAGAACTATCGGTTTGAACTGCAAACGCTGGCTACGGCGTGAGAGGGAGTGTAAAGTTCAAAATTCAAAGTGAAAAGTTCAAAATTTTGAACTCTCAATTTTGAATTCATCCCTCTATCTCCTCATCCCCCACCCCCTTTCCCCCCTTCGCCATGAAATTCGGCATCATTGTTTTCCCTGGAGCTAACTGCGATCGCGACGTTGCCTATGTCACCCGCGATATTCTCGGCCAGCCGACGCGCATGGTCTGGCACGAAGACAGCGACCTGAGCGACCTGGATGTGGTGGTGGTTCCTGGTGGCTTCAGCTATGGCGACTACCTGCGATGTGGGGCGATCGCTCGCTTTTCTCCGGCCATGCAGGCCACCGTTGAGCATGCCAACCAGGGCAAGCCGGTGCTGGGTATCTGTAACGGGTTCCAGATTTTGACCGAGGTGGGGCTGCTGCCGGGGGCGCTGATGCGCAATCGGGATATGCGGTTTATCTGCGATCGCGTCCCCCTTAAAGTCGAGCGCACCAGCCTGCTGTGGACGGCAAACTACGCCCAGGGCCAGGTAATTACGCTGCCCATTGCCCACGGTGAGGGCTGCTACTACGCCGACGAGGCTACCCTGGCCGAGCTAGAGGCCAACAACCAGGTCGTATTTCGCTACTGCGGCCCCGATGGAGCAGTCGATGCTGAGCACAACCACAACGGCTCGTTGGGCAACATTGCGGGTATTTGCAACCGTCAGGGCAACGTGCTGGGCCTGATGCCCCACCCGGAGCGGGCTGCCGATGCGGTGCTGGGCGGCATCGATGGACTGCCCCTATTCGAAAGTTTGGTGCAGGCCCTAGTTGCCGCCTAGAGCCAAGCTTCGTCAGGGCTTCAACAAAAGCGCTGGGTTTGGGCACAAACTTCACGCAAAACCTTGTCACGGCCATCGAGCTGGGTACACTTAACCCTCAAGGAACCTACTTTGGCCTGGGTATCGTCATGGCCTGAAGTAGTTAGCGGTTGGGCTGTCGTTGCGACAACCGCTGCTGTGTTGTGCTGAGACTTGTTGTGTTGAGTTAGATGCCTGAGCCAAGGCTGTAGGAGAGACCCCATGCCAACCTCTGACGAATGGCTCGGTAGTGCCCTGGCCTACCGCTCTGTGGTGTACGAATATTGCCAGCTGGCCCTGCGACCCAGCCTGGACCAGGCCGGAGCCGAGCGCATGGGCGAGATCTTGCAGCGGGCCGAAGCAGAACCGCTGCTGAACCTACTGATCGACGAAGCCGATGGCCTGGTGGCGCGCCTGCAGCCCTGCCTCTGTGAGCAGCATCTGCACCAGCAGCAGCAGCGGCTGCGAGGAGCGATCGATGCCCTCTGGGTGAACGAGCTGCTGGCCACCTGCGTCCGTTAGGAAACGGCTTGTTGGAGCTACTCCAGGCGATCGCGCTGCGGTAGCCAGGTGCTAAATAAGCCAATTGCAAAGGCTAAAAGAATCAGCGGCAGAACGTTAAAGCGAATGCCGGTGCCGTCAGCCTCGTTACGCCAGCTCAGCCACATAAAGGGCTCACTGCCGAGGGCAAAAGACGGCGTATTAAAGATTTGCAGCACCGCTGGCAGCGCTATAAACAACAGGAATATAGTGACTAACGTCAGAAAGAAAATTTTCAGAAACCGTACCATAACCTCTACTCTCGCTCGATGCACTCCAGTAGGCCAGTTCATCCTGCATAGCGGCTATTCCCCCAGTCACTTTGTGTTAATGCCTTCGCCAAGGGAGCGCGGCGGCTAGCTTTCCCAGTCGTTTGGGTTAGCAATCGTTGGATTGCTCTATCCTGAGTCGGCCAGTGCTACAGCTTTGGGATGATGCTGGCTGTGCCCATAGTGGGATACGGCAGCTTGTCGGACATCTACCTATGGGCTTCAAATGCCAAGGAGAAGGCCTGAAGCTAGCCGTTGACATTGATGGTCTCTGTGGCAGGCTAAGAGTAGGTTCTACACCAGAGCTCAATGACATCTCCGTCTTCTGCCGTCACCGCCAAGCGCTGGCTGGTACAGGTTTGCCGCCATCGATCGTGCGATCGCGGCGGTTCTGCGGCGGTGCTAGCGGCGTTTCGAGAGCACCAAAGCTCAACTATTTTGATTGTCGAGAGCGACTGCATGGGCCAGTGTAGCGCTGGGCCAACGGTTAAAGTCATGCCCGGCAACACCTGGTACTGCCGCGTTACCGCCGAGGATGTGCCGAGAATTGTGGCGCAGCATTTGCAGGGCGGGGAACCGGTGCGCGATCGCCTCCACCCCCGCTTTCATCCCTTCGATCCAATCGACACTCTATAGCTGGCGAGAAACCGGGTTTCTTGGGCACTACAGCAAAGGTGATGCCCTTGGCACAGAAACCTTTCTGCTGACAGCAATCTCTATCGCTTGTGAATTAATTACTGCAGCTCGTCGACTGTGGCTTCGATCGCATCTCGCGTCGGGATCGGCTGACTAAAGCCGTTGATCAGCGGGTTGTTCTGCAGTCGCTGCTCGGCGGTGGCGCGATCGAGGGGCTGCACCTGCTGCCGCAGCGCCTCGATACTCTGCTCACCGGGCGAGACAAACAGCTGCTCGCCGCTGGTCAAAATCACCTCCTCGCCGCCCTCCGTCAGCCGAAAGGCGACCTCCCCTTCCCACGAGAAGATCTCCACGGGCGCGCTGGGGTCGTCAGCGATGTTGACAAAAACCGTGGTGCCGCGAATGCCCGCGATCCCCGCCGGAGTGACGATGTCTACGGGTTCGGACCCTGTGCCCTCGACCCAGGTGATCATCTGCCCGGCATCGAGCTGGAGCTGGCTGGGGCGCAGGGTAAGGGCCGCGTCGCCGCCGATGCGAAAGACGGCTCCAGTGACCAGGCCCACCTCAGCCAGGGCCTGATCGGCGGTGCGAATTTGATCGCCGTAGGCCATAGTCTGGTTAACTTGAGCCGGTTCGGGCTCGGTCTGGGCGAGGCTGACCGAGACGGGGGAGGCAACGATGTCTTGGATGGTGGCAATCGCCGCTTGTTCCTGGGCTGTTGCCCCTGGAGGTTCAGCAGGTTCGCAGCCCGCGATCGCGACTCCCCCCGCTACGGCCAGGGCAATCGCCAGCGACTTCCCGCAAAACGCAAGGGTCAGAGACCGATCTCGAAGGCCCAGCGAAATTCTGCTTAAAACCTGTTGCATAGTTAGGGTGGGTCCAATGGTGGATCTGGGGAGCAGCGTGCTTTAGATTATTCAGTCTGAAGCACTGATTTTCCGGCAGGGCGACCTGCAGGTTGGTGAATTGCTGACCATTGTCGTCCTGGCATCCCCAAACGATTTGGAGGTTAAACCCTGTGGAACTGGCAATCTGGCTGGCGGTAGTGCTGGCAATCTTGGGCTTTGGCATGGGGTCTATGGTGTGGGCCTACCGCCGCCCCTTGGGCAATAGCGCCCTCTTCCCCGCCCCGGTGAGCGATCTTTCGGTACCAATTGGTGACGATGCCCGCACCCGATTTGAGGCGGGCTGTGCCGACTTTGCCCAGGGCCACTACCTCGACGCCATCGACGAGTTTGGGGTCGTCATGGCCGCTGAACCTGGCTGCGCCGAAGCCTTTCACAACGGAGGACTCGCCTATGCCAACATGGGTACCGATGGCCCAGCGGTACAGGCGTTGCTCAAAGCGAGTGAACTCTATGACCAGCAGGGCACCAAGGCTGGAATCGATCTGGTCAAACAACAGCTTGAGCAGATCGCTAGCCGCCGGGGCCTCAACCCTCGCGCCGCCGCCTAGGGAATTCTAGAGATGGCGAA
Organism: filamentous cyanobacterium CCT1; assembly: GCA_003017855.1. Taxonomy (GTDB): domain Bacteria; phylum Cyanobacteriota; class Cyanobacteriia; order Phormidesmidales; family Phormidesmidaceae; genus Nodosilinea. The sequence continues at coordinate 5,735 of PYER01000097.1, read as the reverse complement.
ACAGCGTCTAGATGCCCTGCTGGTGGAGCGGGGGCTGTGCGAGTCGCGGCAGCAGGCCCAGCGGCTGATTCGGGCCGGGGAGGTGCAGGTCAACCACGCCATTGTGGATAAACCGGGTACGGCGTTTGCTGAGGATGTGGAACTGCTGGTGAAGGCGCGATCGCCCTACGTGTCGCGCGGCGGCGAAAAGTTGGCCAAAGCCCTGGCCGAGTTCCCGATTGAGCCAAAAGGAAGGATTGCCCTCGATGGTGGGATCTCTACAGGCGGCTTTACCGACTGCCTGCTGCAGGCCGGGGCCGAGCAGGTCTATGGCATTGATGTGGGCTACGGTCAGGTAGCCTGGCCCCTGCGCCAGGACCCACGCGTGATCTTGCGCGAGCGCACCAACCTGCGCCACCTTACCCCCGATCAGCTCTACGGCGAGCAGGATTCTCGACCCGATCTGGGCGTGATGGATGTGTCGTTTATTTCGCTGACCAAGGTGTTGCCCGCGCTTTGGGCGCTGCTGGTGCCGCCGCGAGAGGTGGTGCTGCTGGTGAAACCCCAGTTTGAGGTGGGGCGCGATCGCGTCGGCAAAAAGGGCGTCGTGCGCGACCCTGGGGATCAGGCCGATGCGATCGCCAGCGTGCTGGCCTCGGCCCAACCCCTCGGGTGGGTTTACCAAGGGCTCACCTGGTCGCCCCTGCTCGGCCCGGCCGGCAATATCGAGTACCTGCTGTGGCTGAGTCAAACCGAGGCAGACCCTCCTGCCCCGGTGCCCGACCTGGAGGACTTAAAAACCCTGGCCATCAACGCCCGCCTCAGCCTGGGCAACTAGCCTTAGGTGGCTCGATCCCCGCCAGTTCCCAGAATTTTAATCGCAACTTTTGGGGCTGCCCTGGTTTGAGGTTGCGCTGAACTGGCCCAAGCGAGAATATGGTGAGGATTGCCGTAGTTTTCTCTGCAAAGCGGTTAACCATGCGTCTCAAGCCTAGGCTGCGTTCTGCCCAGCGTATTATGGCGCGGGATGGTGAAATGCCAACCATTGTGCGGCTGGGGGAAGTGAAAACGCCCTGGCGCGATCTCTACCATCGGTTGCTGAGGCTGTCGTGGCCAGCGTTTGTGCTGGTACTGGCGCTGTCGTACCTGGCCATCAATGCGCTGTTTGCCCTGGCCTATCTGGCCCGCGACGGCGGCATTGCCAACGCCCGCCCCGGCTCTTTTTTAGATGCGCTGTTCTTTAGCGTGCAGACCATGGCCTCGATTGGTTACGGGGCTATGTACCCGCAGACCAACTACGCCAACTGGCTGGTAATTTTAGAGGCGTTTATCGGCCTGCTGCTGCTGGCGATGGCGACGGGGCTGTGCTTTGCCCGGTTTTCGCTGCCGCGATCGCGGGTAGTCTTCAGCCAGTACGCGGTGGTCGCTCCCACAGGCGGCGTGCCAACGCTGATGTTTCGGGCCGCCAACCAGCGCCGCAACCGCATTCTCGAGGCCCGACTCTGGGTGACTCTGGTGCGCGACGAGACGACCGCCGAGGGCGAGTTTTTTCGCCGTTTCTACGATTTACTAATGGTGCGGGCGCAAACACCGCTGTTTGCCCTCAGCTGGACCGCCATGCACGCCATCACGCCCGATAGCCCGCTCTATGGCGAGACCTCAGCCTCGCTGGCCGCCGTCAACGCCGAAATTGTCATCATCCTCACCGGCATGGATGAGACCCTGTCGCAGACTATCCACGCCCGCCACTCCTTCCTGGCCGAGGAGATTCTCTGGAACCACCGCTTTGTCGATATTTTGGGCCAAACCCCCGACGGGCGGCGATCGATCGACTACCGCAACTTTCACCAGGTAAAGTCTTTAGGCGATCGCCGCTAGATCGGCGGCAAACTGGCGATTCTCTTTCAGAGAGGCTCCGCCAACGCGATCGTGGGGCAGCCCATAATCAATTGCAGGGCCGGCAGGCACAATGCCGCTGGGGTTAAGCTCGGGCAAACCCGCGTAGTAGAGCTGTTTGACATGCTCCACACTGCACCATTCTGCAACCCCCGGTTGCTGGTACAGGTCGCGACAGTAGGCCCACAGGTTGGGATAGTCGACCAAGCGCTTAAGGTTAGTCTTGAACAGCCCGTGGTAGGCCAAATCAAAGCGAAACAGGGTCGTAAACAGGCACCAATCGGCCAGAGTAATGTACTCGCCCACCAGGTAGCGCTGTTGACTGAGGAAGTTTTCCCAGTGATCCAACGCCGCGAATAGCTCCGTCACCGCGCTGGTATAGGCATCCTGGGAAGCCGCAAAGCCGCTGCGGTACACACCGTTGTTGATCGGCTGATAGATGGCATCCATCACTGCGTCAATTTGGGGTCGCAGCGCCTGGGGGTAAAAGTCGCGCTGGGGAAACTCGGCAAAGGCGTTGAACTCCGAGTTCAGCATTTGAATAATCTGCCGTGACTCGTTATTGACGATGGTCTGGGTCTGCGTATCCCAGAGCACTGGCACAGTAACCCGCCCCGTGTAGTCGGCCTTAGCGCGAGTGTAAATTTGCCACAGATAGTCAGCCCCGTAGAGACCGTCGGGGATGCTGCCAAAGCGTTCTGAGAATTGCCAGCCCTGGTCGCTAATCACCGGATCCACAATTGAGAGACCGATCGCATCTTGTAGCCCTTTCAGCGATCGCAGCAGCACTGTACGGTGCGCCCAGGGGCAGCCCAGCGACACATACAAATGGTAGCGTCCTGGCTCAGCCTTAAACCCGCTGCTACCATCCGCCGTTACCCAGTTGTGAAACAGGGTGGGCATGCGCTTAAACTGGCCCGAGTCATCGCGCTCAGTCCATTCGGTTGTCCATTTGCCGTCGATCAGTCTGCCGAGTGCCATGGGGAGTGTCCTTTGGAGAGAAAAAAGGGTGAGGGAACTGGAGGATGGGATTTTGGATTTGCGATTTTGGATTTTGGCGGGGTGGGTAATCCAAAATCCAAAATCAATCAAATCGGTAGGCCGCCATACTGAAGGCCCCGTAGGTAAAGCCTCGGTGGATTTGCTGGCCGGGACCGCCTGCACCAAGGACCACAAATAACGGCAGCAAGTGCTCGTTAGTAGGATGGTTTTGGGCCGCGTAGGGAGCCTGCTGACGGTAGTCCAACAAGCTTTGGATGTCGTTCTTGGCAATTGCTTCCGCTAACCAGTCATCAAAGGCCATGGCCCAATCGGGAGGATCGGCGTTGTAGTCGCCGTCAAAGTATCCAAGGTTATGGGTGGCTGCGCCGCTGGCAACAATTAGCACGCCCTCGTCGCGCAGGGGGGCCAGGGCTTTGCCGAGTTGGTAGTGGTGCAGAGTGGATTCGTGGGGCTGAAGGGAGAGCGGCACGACAGGAATACTGCCCTCGGGAGCAGCCAGAATGAGCGGCGTCCAGACGCCGTGATCGAAACTGCGATCGCCATTCCTATGAGCCTCAAACCCCGCATCATCCAGCATTGCCACGACCCGCTCCGCCAGTTCAGGACTGCCCGGCGCCGGGTAAGTCAGTTCATACAGCTGCCGAGAAAAGCCGCCGAAGTCGTAGATCGTCTGCGGCTGCGCGGCGGTACTCACTGTAGGCTGGGCCGTCAGCCAATGAGCCGAAACGGCCAGAATTGCTCTGGGCTTTGGCATGACGTGAAAGAGCGATCGCAGAAAGTCCTGGGTTGGCCCAGCGCGAAGGGGCAGATCGGGTGCCCCGTGGGAAATAAACAGCGATGGCAGAGGAGACATGATTTTACCTCAGATAGTCTTAGTTAGAACTATCTGACATGAGAATAGCACTTCCAAATCCAAAACGACAAGCTGTGGTTCGTGCGTTAAGGGGCGTGCTGCTGAGACAGCTCGTGCAGCAGCGCCATGGCTATCTCGGCCTGTGCAACGGGCACAAACAAATGGTCGTGGTAAAAGGCTGACACCGGGTTGACGCTGATGCCATGGCTGGCAAGTTGAGTGGCGATCGCCGCCAAAAACCCCACCGCCTCCAGGCTGGAGTGCACGGTGAGGGTAATCATGGCAAAGATGGCATCGCAGGGCAGACCCACGGCCTCAGCCTGGGCGCGAGGCAAAATGACCGTTAGCCCTTCTTCTTCGTGAAACAGACCAATTGGCTCAAGGCCGAGATGGCTTGCCTGCCCAGCTGGCAGAGTGCAGAACACGTACTCCCCGGCGCGGCGGACGGGCCGCATAGTGGCGAGCAGCTGGCTGAGGTTAGTTTCTCCGGCCATAGTGATGGAGACTGGTAGTTTTGGACCCGGAAACAGAGTCTGGAGCGCCAGACAAATTACGGCTTTTCGCGCAGCAGCTGTTCGGCCAGCTGCTTTTTAGCCAACAGGCCCAGGGTTTGCATGGCTTGCTCCACGTTCTCTGACCAAGGTACTGCGGTGTTGAGCCGAAAGCAGTTGCTGTAGCACTGGCCCGAGGCCGAAAACATGACCCCAGGGGCGATCGCGATCCCCACCTCCAGCGCCTCTTTATACAGCCGCATCGAGTCAAACCCCTCGGGCATTTCGAGCCACAGCACGTGGCCCCCGGTGGGGCGAGTCACGCAGGTTTCGACGGGGAAATAGTCGCGAACCGCCTGCTGCATGCGCAGCATCTGTTCCTGATAGGTGCGGCGCAGCTGGCGCAGGTGGCGATCGTAACCGCCATTGGCCAAGAAGGCCGCTACGGTAAGCTGGGGCGCGATCGCCGTATTCTGGTTGAGAATTGACTTCATTCGAGCAATTTTGCTGTGGTAGCGACCCCCAGCGCACCAGCCTACCCGCAGCCCTGGCGACAAAGTCTTGCTTACTGAAGAACAGTAGAGCACACGATTTTCGGTATCAAAAGCTTTGATCGCCTTGGGGCGAACCCCTTCAAAGCAAATGTCGCCGTAGACATCGTCTTCGATCATGGGGGTGTCGTACTGGTTGAGCAGCTCCACCAGGCGCTTTTTCTGGCGGTCATCCATGCAGCTGCCCAGGGGGTTGCTGAAGTTAGACACTAGCAGCACGGCCTTGACCTCGCCGGTTTGCAGCGCTTCTTCCAGGTGGGGCAGGCTGAGGCCGTCGCGGGGATGGGTCGGCAGGGTGAGCGCCTTCAACCCCAGACATTTCAGCGCTTCTAGCATGGCAAAGTAGGTGGGCGACTCGATGACCACCGTGTCGCCGGGCTGGGTGAGCGCCTGCAGACAAAAATAAATAGCCTCGTTGGCCCCGTTGGTAATTACCATCTGGTCGGGGTGCACCGAGCAGCCCGCATCGAGCATGCGCTTGGCCAATTCGGCCCGCAGTTCCGGCACCCCCAGCGGCGTACCGTAGGAGTGAGCCAAATGGGTGTTGTCGCGCAGCACCTTGCCCATCAGCCGGTTGAGCTGCGCCAGGGGCAGCATTTCTAGGGCTGGCAGGGCCGCCCCCAGCTGAATTAAGCCGGGATCGCGCATCAGGCTAATCACCTCAAAGGCGAGGGAGATGTCGATATCAGTGGCCTGGCGGGGAGGCGCGGTGGGCGCAGGCTCTTGGGGCAGTTGCAGGTTGGTCTGCTTGACGTAGTAGCCCGACTGGGGCCGCACCACGACCATGCCCCGGTCTTCCAGCAGGCGGTAGGCTTCCATCACCGTGGACGTGCTGACTGAGAGCTGGGCCCGCAGCTTGCGCACCGAGGGCAGGCGATCGCCCGGTTTAAGCGTGCCATCGGTAATCAGCCGCTGCAGGCGATCGGCTACCTGCTCGTAGAGAATCTGGTGGGGGGAGAGGGC
>PYER01000427.1 GCA_003017855.1 filamentous cyanobacterium CCT1 | reverse complement strand
GTTGGGCTAGCTCCATGCAGAACAGGTTATCTCAGTCTTTCCCCTAACCCTAATTTTTAGTCTTGACGCTGCACTAGAGCGATTTTTGAACTTTGGTGCCCACAACATTCTGCACTTTCTCACTACCGTTCTCTTTGTCGGCGGCACCTTTATTGCCCTGGCGCCGGGGGTATCGTGGTGGGCGATGGCCCCGATTCCGTTTGTGATTTGGGGGACGGCCTTGTTTCAGGCCAAGCTGGAGCCGCGCTATGCTGATGTGCGCGAGAAAAGCGGACTGATCAGCAGTCGGTTGACCAACAATCTGTCGGGCATCGCCACCATCAAGAGCTACACAGCCGAAGCCTACGAGCGCGATCGCGTCGCCGTTGAAAGCAACGCCTACCGCCAGAGCAACGCTCGTGCGATCGCCCTCAGCGCCGCTTTCGTGCCCCTAATTCGCATCGTGATTTTGATCGGCTTCACCGCCACGCTGTTTTTGGGCGGGGTGGCCGTCGCCAACGGCAGCCTGTCGGCGGGTACCTACGGCTTTTTAGTGTTCATCATTCAGCGGCTGCTGTGGCCCTTTACCGACCTGAGCGAGCTGATGGATGAGTACCAGCGGGCGATGGCCTCGGTGCGCCGGGTGATGACCCTGCTGGATACGCCCGTGGCCATTGCTCAAGGCCATCTCGCCCTGCCGCTGAGCACCGTGCGCGGCGAGGTGCAGTTTGCAGACATCACCTTTGCCTACAGCGATCGCAATTCAGTGCTTCAGAATCTCTCGCTGCAGGTTCCGGCTGGTCAAACCATCGGCATCGTCGGTGCGACGGGTTCGGGCAAAAGTACCCTGGCCAAGCTCCTGCTACGGTTTTACGACGTGCAAAACGGACAAATCTCAATTGATGGGGTTGATATTCGAGACCTTAACTTGCCAGACCTGCGCCGATGTATCGGCTGGGTAAGCCAGGACGTGTTTTTGTTCCATGGCACGGTGGCCGAGAACATCCGCTACGGCAGTTTTGACGCTACACGTGAGCAGGTTATTCAGGCGGCGAAACTGGCGGAAGCCCATGAATTCATCGAGCAGCTGCCCCAGGGCTACGACACCATCGTGGGCGAGCGAGGGCAAAAACTCTCGGGAGGGCAGCGGCAGCGGCTGGCGATCGCCCGCGCCATCCTCAAAGACCCGCCAATTCTGATTCTCGATGAAGCGACCTCAGCGGTGGACAACGAGACGGAAGCCGCCATTCAAAAATCCCTGGCCAAAATTACCCAGGGCAGAACGACGATCGCGATCGCCCATCGCCTCTCCACCATTCGCCAGGCCGATTGTATCTACGTGATGGATCGAGGGGCGATCGAGGAGCAGGGCACCCATGATGAATTGCTGTCTCTGAATGGAGCCTATGCAAACCTCTGGTCTGTCCAAGCAGGGCTGTTGTCAACCCTAGGGTAGAAAGAAATAGAAGCATCGTGGTAGGATTGTTGAAAATTATTCTTATTAGGTCAGTCTTCGATCGATTTAGCCCCACCATGACGCTCATTCTTAATCAAGCCGACTGGGACGAACTGCATGAGCAAGCTCCTCAACCTGAACTTGGCAGTCAGGTGCTGGATGAATTTGAATCGCTTATAGGCGTGCCGAAGTCTATTGGGCGTGGCTACCACCGAGGAATGGAGCTATCCCCTGGGGTGTGGCTGAGCTTTGCAGAAGCCAGCTATCAACAGGATGTGAGGGTGAACGTACCGGCCCACAACCACCCCATTCAGATCGGAGTTTTTCTGTCAGGATATTTAGATTGCAGCATTCATCCCACATTAGATGACAGTCGCAGCTATTTCTCGGGCAGCGGTGTTTCGCCAGCCTACATAGAAATACAGCCAGGGGGGCAGCAGCTGGCCAGCCTCAATCTTGAAATTGACCCAGCGGCTATGGGGACGTTTTTTGCCGACGAGCCGGGGCAGCCGGAAATCATTCGGCAACTCTTTAAAGGGGAAGACTGGAAAGCGTCGTTTTACCCTAAAGTGACGCCTGCGATGCGATCGCTTGTCTACCAAATGTGGCATGCCCCCTACCGAGGCGTAGTCAAGCGGCTATACCTTCAGGCCAAGGTGTTTGAGCTGCTGGCGCTGCATTTGGATCTGATATCAGACGATGCCAGTCAACCTCAACCCTGTGGTGGGTTGAAACCCGACACCGTGGCCCGTTTGCACTACGCCAAAGAAATCTTGACGAACCAGCTAGAAAACCCGCCGCTGCTGTCAGAGTTGGCCAAGCAGGTGGGGGTGAGTGATCGCACTCTCCAGCGCGGCTTTAAGGCTTTGTTTAACACCACCGTGGTGGGCTATCTAAAACAGCAGCGCCTCTTGCAGGCTGAGCGACTGCTGCGCCAGGGCAACCACAGCGTAACTGAGGTTGCCAACCGGGTCGGCTATGGGCATCTGGGCCACTTTGCTGCTGCATTTAGGCAGCAGTTTGGTATCACTCCACAAGCATGTTTGGCGGGGAGGTAGATAGGCGGCCTGCCTTGCGCAGAAGTTGCCTGTCATAGGGATCGTCTTTGCCCCAAACATAAGCTGTTAATGTGGGCTGCTTGGGGGGGCGATGCAGAATTTACCACCGGGGTAGGGGAAATTCTTATGAGGTATTTCACCCCAATGAAGTCTGTTATAGATGCAAGGGAACGTTTGAACGTTTGTTTGCACGGCTTATATATTGCTCTGCAAAGCATAAGCATTTCTTGAAATGGCCTAAACGCTGCAAAGGAGAGCTGAGGTGTTGTAAAGAGAACAGTAAGCGTTGCAAAGGAAGCCCTATAGATTGCAAGGAAAGCAATAAGCGCTTTAAAAAAAGGCTCAAGCGTTGCAAGGAAAGCTTTAATGCTTTCTAACAAGGGCTTGATGCCTTGAGGAAATCTACGGATCGTTTTGAGGTTGAACTAAAAACCAGCCTTAATAGAGAAACGCGATGGCTGTTGTCTGCGATCGCAACACCTGCATTTTAAAGACCTGATCTGGCCCATTGGCGGATTTTGGATCAAGTCTGTCGTTTTTTGGATAGACGCGCCTAGGGGGCTTTCTCTACACTGCTCACCATTGCAATTAAGAATGATTGCCAATAGAAATCGTTCACTGGTGTGGGAGTGCTTGAGATGCGTGTTTGGCAGGTTGCGGCTTCGGTACGGTTGGCGTTGATGGTGCTTTTGTCGGGAAGTCTGGTCGGCGTAGTGGCATTGTCTGTTGCCGCGCAGGAAAACCGAGCGGATGAAGGGACAAGTGGGCGAGTAGGGGAAGTAGATGAGGTGGAGAGTGGGCGAGTAGAGA
>PYER01000426.1 GCA_003017855.1 filamentous cyanobacterium CCT1 | reverse complement strand
GTTCGACTGCAACATGATGCACGGTTCTAGCAGCAACATTTCCCCCTTCCCCCGCAGCAACGTGTTCTTTGTCTACAACAGCGTCCACAACCGGCTGGTAGCCCCCTTTGGGGGAACCAAGCCCCGGCCTGAGTTTATTGCGGCGCGAGAGCGATCGGTGCCCCTGGAGGCGCAGTCGCCGGACTACGGCGGGTGAGGAGAGGAGCAAGGAGCTTGCCGTGAGCGAAGTCGAACGGGAGGTGAGTTCTGAGTTTTGAGTTTTGAATGGCCGATCTGACTCAAAATTCAAAATTCAAAACTTCTTTACTCCAGCTCAATTTCAGACATCAGCACCACGTTGCTGGGCTTTTGGTTAAAGACCTTGAACAACTTCTCAGCCTGGGGTGATGACGATTGAAATAGGCTATAGGCTTCTTGCAGCAGTTCGCGGTAGTGATTGAAGGTGGCGGAGTCATCCATATCGGGATTTTCGGTGCCTTTTTCCTTCATCAACCGGGAGAACTTTTGCAGAATGTGCAGGCGGTTGATGTTGAGAAATTGAGGATCGTAGGGTAGGCCAAAAAAGGCAAAGTAGTCTTCGGCCTGGGTGATTTGATTGAAGGTGGTGATGGTGGATTTCATGGGGCTTGCTCCAGGGTGGTTAACTGTGCTCTGAGGTCGCGGAGTTGGCAGTAAATCTCGTAGGTGCGGGCCGCTACGTCGGGTAGCAAATCCAGGTCGGTGGGCAGTCCTTCGGCAATGTCGTGGAGATCCATCTTGAGCTGGCCAGCTTTGCTGTTGAGCTTTTTGATCTGGGTTTTGAGGATGTCGATGGTGATGGGGTCGGTGGTTGGGGGCATGGGGAGACGGTGTGCGGTTTACGGTTTACGGTATGCGGTGCAAGGTGTTAGGAGTGGGTGTCCTCTCGTGGGAGGGGACGGGGGGAATTACAGGTCGCAAACGGTGGGGTATTGGCGTGCTAGGGCGATACCTTTGGCGACAAGTTTTTCGCCTTCGGCGCTGAGTTTTTCTAAAGAGTCGAAGCCAAAGCGTTGGGCATCGCGCAGGGTTTTGCTGACCAAAATCAGCCGCCCCGAGAAGATCAGCGCCCAGCCAAAGCCCTCGTGACTGAGGTCAATCACCACCTGGGAGAGCTGGCCGGTTTCGGCTTCAATGCGGAAGGCGATCGCGCGATAAAAGGCCATAATTCGGCTTTGGGTGATGGGGTCCACCTCACCCTCTACCGAGATCTGGCGCTTTTGGGCTTTGCTGAGCACGTAGGGCTTGAGCAGTAGCTCATCGGCCCAGTGGCGGTAGGTGCCGTAGGGGTCGTTGGCGCGAATCTGCTGCACCATGGCTTTGAGAAAGGGTGAGCTATCGACCACAAGGGCAGAGTCGAGGGCAACGGCGGTTTGTGCGGTAGTCATACGGTCACTTCCTCTTCGGTTTCGATGTAGGCGTCTTCAAATTTAGGGGTCTGGTCCTGGCGCAGGGCCTTGCGCAGCCAGGGGGGCGGGCTGCCCTGGAGGGTCTGCATCAGCTGAATCAGCATCGCCTCAATTTCGTCGGCTTCAGAATTAGACTTCATCGGCGTAATGCGGCGGTTGATCAGCCGCGCCGCCGCACTGCCGCCAATATCGGCCACGTAAACGATGGTGCAGCCCTCCAGCGCCTTGAGCTTGGGCTCCAGTTTGTCTTCATTGCCGTCTTCCTTTAGCTCGCCGCCAAAGGTGAGGGTTTCGAGAAAGGTGTAGCCGTCAAGGGTGAGTTCGTAGACGTCGATCTGGCTGGCCCAGCCAAAATGGGCGTTGATGTGGACGTTGTCTTTGGTTGCGAAGGCTATTTTCATGGCATGTCTCCTAGCTTTAAGGTTGAAAATTTTGAATAGTCTTTTCCGGCTCCCCTCTCCTTTCTGGGAGAGGGGCTGGGGGTGAGGGTCTGAGGAATTTTGCGGCTCCGGTTCCCCTCCTTGGAGGGCTAGGAGTGGGTTTACGGGGATGAGGGCTAACCACCCCCCTCCCGCCAGTGGTGGACTAACGCATGGGTGCGTTCTTCGTCGGCTTCCAGCAGCAGGTTGCCGATCGCAAACAGCAGATCCAGCGTGCCGCGATAGCCGACGGTGCAGCGATGGCCGTTGCCCAGGTGCTCCAGCATTGGGAAGCCGTGTAGGTAGAGGGGAATGCCGAGGCGGCGGGCGATGGGGCGGGCTTTGGAGTTGGTGATCCATAGGTCAGCGGTGGCGGCCATGTCGGTGAGATCTTCAAAGTCGCCGATGTAGACCTGCTCGATGGGCAACTCCTTCAGCAGGGGCGAGGGGGCAGCGGTGACGGCGGCCTGAATTTCGGCTCCGGTGCTGTGTAGCCACCAGGCGATGTTGTGCAGCAGATCGGGTTCGAGGGCGATCGCCACCTTTTTCCGCCCAAAGAAAAAGTGGGTGTCGAGCATGGCATCCTGCACCTGGCGGCGCTGCCGCAGGTATTTGGCGGGCACGGGCTGACCGCTGATTTGGGCGAGGGTGTGGAGAAATTTGTCCACCGCGCCGAGGCCAGTGAGCTGGGTGAAGGTGACGGCGGGGGTGCCGAAGCGATCGCTCAGAATCTTTGCCGCCCCGGTCATGCTGCCGCCCAGGGCCAGGGTGAGGGCCGATCGCCCCACCGCCTTGAGTTCTGCCACAGTGGTGCCGCCGGTGGCGGTGGTGGCAAAGTCGGCATCCTCCAGGTGGCCATCCAGGGAGGTGGAGAGATCGGGGACGGCGATCGCGCTCAGCCCAAACGCCTCGACCATCTCTTTCAGCTCCGCCACATCGCCGGGGCCAAAGGCGGCACTGGCTAGCAGGGTGACCTGGCGGAGGTTCACCTCTCCCGGCTCCGGTATAGTCTGCACTAGACTCTCCACCGCGCGGGCAAAGCCATCCTCCAAGCTGCCCTTGTAGTCGGGGGTAGAGGCAAACACGATGGGCACGATAACGTCAGGATTCGCTGCATGGAAGTCGCGCAGAATGCCCTGCATATCGTCGCCCCGCGTCTCCGTCAGCCCCGTGGTAAACAGCCCCACCAGCTCCGGCTGGGAGGTTTTGATCACCGTCAGCAGGCCGCCGTGGACGTTGTCGTCGCCCCCCAGCACGGTGCTGACCTCGCTCATCGCCGTGGTCGCCAGAGGAATGGCTTCCTGAAAGTGGTTGACCAGCATCACCTTGGCAAAGGCGGTGCAACCCTGGGAACCGTGGAACAAGGGCATCGCCCCCTGAATACCGAGGAAGGCTAGCGCCGCCCCGAGGGGTTGGCTTTGCTTGAGCGGGTTGACGGCCACAGCCTTGCGGCGGGCGATGATTTTGGTAGGAGGGTTG
>PYER01000096.1 GCA_003017855.1 filamentous cyanobacterium CCT1 | reverse complement strand
GGGCAGGGGCTGTGCCAGTCGCTGCTGCGGGTGCTTCTGGGGCAGCGGGTCAACGTCATGATTCTCGAAAAAGCCCAGACACTGCCGCTGACCTTCTTTGAAGATTCTGAGTTTTACGACAAGCTGACCCAGGCCCGGCGGGAGGCTTCCCAGCGACCGTTGAGCATGGTCAACCGCACCTTTGGGGTGGTGCAGGATGCGCTGTCGCTGATTACGTTTGGCGGACTGCTGCTCCAGTTTTCGGGCTGGGCGGTGGCGCTGCTGGCCGTGGCTACTCTGCCCGCCTTCATTGCCGAGACCCAGTTTGCGGGCGAGGCCTTTCGGCTGTTTAAGTGGCGATCGCCCGAAACCCGGCAGCAGGTGTACCTAGAGGCGCTGCTGGCGCGGGAAGATTTCGCCAAGGAGGTGAAGCTGTTTGGCCTGGGGCCATTGCTGATGCAGCGCTACAGAGACATTTTTCAGCGGCTGTACACCGAAGATCGCAACCTGACGGTGCGCCGCAGCGGCTGGGGCTACAGTCTCGGGCTGCTGAGTACGGTCTCGTTCTACCTGGCCTACTGCTGGATTGTGCTGGAGGCGATCGCGGGTCGTATTTCCCTGGGCGAGCTGACGATGTACCTGACGGTGTTTCGCCAGGGGCAGACTACCTTTGCCAACTCCCTCACCGCGATCGGCGGCATGTACGAAGACGGGCTGTACCTGGCCAACCTGTACGAGTTTCTGGAGCAGCCAGTGCCCGAGGAGCGAGGAACGGCGGTACGCGGTATCGACTCCAGCGACGGGCTGCGGTTTGAGGGGGTGTCGTTTACTTATCCGGGCAGCGAGAGATTGGCGCTGGAAGGCGTTTCCTTTCACCTGAAACCGGGCGAAAAGATGGCGATCGTGGGCGAAAATGGCTCCGGCAAAACCACGCTGATCAAGCTGCTCACCCGGCTCTACACCCCCAGCGCGGGCCGCATTCTGCTGGATGGGCGCGATCTGCAAGAGTGGAACAGCGAGGTCTTGCAGCGGCGCATCGGCGTGATTTTTCAGGACTTTGTGCGCTATCAGTTTAAGGTGGGCGAGAACATTGGCGTTGGCGATGTCACCGACTTTGACGATGCCCACCGCTGGCAGACCGCCGCTGCCAAGGGCACCGCTACCGAGTTCATCGAGTCACTGCCCGAGGGCTACGACACCCAGCTGGGCAAGTGGTTTTTTGGCGGCCAGGAACTCTCCGGGGGGCAGTGGCAAAAGATTGCGCTCTCCCGCGCCTTTATGCGCACCGAGGCCGACATTCTGGTGCTCGATGAGCCAACGTCGGCAATGGATGCTGAGGCCGAAACTCGCCTGTTTGAGCAGTTTCGCGAAGCCACGCAGAACCAGATGGCGATTTTGATCTCCCACCGTTTTTCGACGGTGCGGCGGGCCGACAACATCATTGTGCTGGCCAACGGCAGGCTGATCGAGCAGGGCAGCCACGAGGAACTGCTGCGCCAGGATGGTCGCTACGCCAGGCTATTTGCAATGCAGGCGGCAGGGTACCAATAGCCTGCATCGTCGGCATTAGCATCCAGATCGCGATCTGACGCTTTGTGGTTCTGGTTTTAGCGAAAAAGTATCCGACAGTCTGAAGCCCTTGGCGGTTGAAGCGGTCCAATTGCCTCAGCCGCCAGCCTGTCAAACTGTGAATTTCTTAAGAACAAAGGCTGAGGCTGCGAAAATGCCTGAACCTACTCAGCTGCCTAAGTAAGCCAATTTTTCAGCCAATTGGCGCAATTTTCAGGTAATGCAGAGCGGGAATGCTGAAAATAGCCTTTATAACCAGTCCCTGTTGTTCTATTCGTCACTATTTTGCAATCCTAGGATCTTCTAGGAGCAAGCCAAATACCTGAGTTCCTGAGTTTTATTTAAATGATATCTAAAAAAGAAAAGTTGGCGATAGATGCTATTGCCACCATCCTAGATAGATCGCTTAGCGCTGCTCCAAAACGTAAACTTTCAAGCAGTCAAGTGCTGGTAATCAAAGATATTGGTGATCTCAAGATTTTCTTTCTTAATAAATCAAGTTATACCATTGGGCGAAACCCAGACAACGATATTCAATTTTTTTCTAAAGGCGTTTCTCGCCACCACGCCATACTCTACAGGCAGCAAAGCTCTTTTTGGATAGTTGATGGATCGAAAACAGGAGTCCCCAGCACGAATGGGCTGACCATTAACTATCAAGCCTGCCGAACTGAGAGACTGAAAAATGGTGACATCGTTAACTTTTGCTCAGATGCCTATGCCATTTTCTTTGAGTCTGACTCTAGTCCTGAACTGAGTAGTGATGGCGAGTTTAGGCGAGCAGAATCTTTTTTGGCATCACAGGTTGAAAATAGGGAAAGAGATTTTCTTGCTAGTAGTAATTTTTTGCAAATTATACCGGATTTGATTTTAAGGATTGACCAAAACAGCGTCATCTTAAACGTGAAAGAATCGAAGGAGAGGGTTTTCTCAGGCTATGGCCAGGAAATCGTTGGAAAATCCATTTCGGCTTGTTTCCCCATGACTGTAGCTCAGAAGCTATTGTCATCTATTGGTGCCGCCAGAAGCAGTAATAAAAAACAGGTATTTGACTGCGAAATAGCTGAAAACAACAGCAGGAGTTTTTGTGAGATCCAGATTATTCCTGATCAGGATGGTGTATGCTTTGCTATTTTTAAGAATATGCATAGCAGAAAATCTATTGAAAACAAGCTTTTGCATGATGCTCTCCATGACGACTTGACTGGGCTTCCCAATCGCAATTTTTTTATAAAAAGAGTTGAACTGTCAATTCAAAGAAGGTCTAATGACAAGGAATTTGGGTTTGCGGTACTGTTTGTTGACTTGGACAGATTTAAGGTTATCAATGACAGCCTAGGACATTTGGTTGGGGATGAGTTTATTGTTCATGTTGCAAATAGGCTGAAGGACTGTCTGCGGCCCGGAGATGTGATTGCTCGCTTTGGAGGTGATGAGTTCGCTATCTTGATCAATCGTATAGATCATATCGATGAGGCTACTCTAATAACTAGACGGCTCCAGGTAGCGTTGACTAAACCACTTACTCTCGGTGGTCATGAACTGATTCCAAGCGC
This sequence comes from filamentous cyanobacterium CCT1, assembly GCA_003017855.1. GTDB lineage: Bacteria > Cyanobacteriota > Cyanobacteriia > Phormidesmidales > Phormidesmidaceae > Nodosilinea. The sequence continues at coordinate 18,124 of PYER01000096.1, read as the reverse complement.
CAGCATCGGTGTGGTTTATAGTAGCGAGCGCTATGCCAGCGTTAACGATATGTTGAGAGATGCGGATCTAGCTATGTACCAAGCCAAATCCGCAGGGCGATCGCGTTTTGAAGTCTTTGATCAAGAAATGCATCAGAAAGCTATGAACTTTCTCGTTCTAGATAGCGAGCTAAGACAGGCCTTGAGAAGGCAGGAGTTCAAGCTATTCTATCAACCTATTGTCAGTCTTAAAAATCAAAAGCTGGTTGGGTTTGAGGCTTTAATCCGGTGGTTTAATCCAAATCGAGGCATGGTTGCCCCTGCCGATTTTATTCCCCTGGCAGAGGAAACTGAACTCATTGTCGCGCTAGGAGAATGGGCCTTAGAAGAAGGGTGTCGCCAACTCAGTACCTGGCATAAGTTAGCCGAATTCGATTCTAAGCTAACGCTCAATATCAATCTTTCTTCAAAACAATTTTCAAGCGCAAGTCTGACTCAATATATAGCTGAATTACTTGATAAATATTCTCTTTGCTCCAAGAGCTTAAAGCTTGAGATCACCGAAAGCATTATTATGGAGAATAGCCAGTTCTCGATTGATATATTCCATCGCTTGAGAGAACTTGGAGTTCAAATCTGTATTGACGATTTTGGCACGGGCTACTCTTCGCTAAGCTATCTTCATCGGTTTCCAATTGATGCCTTGAAAATCGATCGATCCTTTGTGTTGGCCATGGATGAATCTTCTCAAAACACGGGCTTTGCAATCGCTCAATCTGTTGTTGGCTTGGCCCACAATTTAGGCGTCAAAGTCGTCGCTGAGGGGATTGAAAACGCTAGACATCTCGTTTGGCTTCGATCCTTTCAGTGCGACTATGGTCAGGGGTACTTTTTTGCCAAGCCATTGAATGCGGAGCAAGCCACAGCTTTAATCAAGGGAGAACTGGGCTGGAGCTACACTCAAAAGGCTTATTGTCAACTTCAGAAATAGATACGGCTTGACTATTGTCGCGCTGTTGCCTGCGATCGTTTCCCGTTAACCCATTCATCTGACAGTCGTCGTGGCTTTCGAGTTCTGTGCAGCAAAACGGCAGGATGGCGATCGCTTCTGGGCAAGTCTTGTACCATTGTGCTGCGGACTGATGGATTCAATCCTTATCTTCGTCTGCATTCAAGTAACCAGCAGAGCTTGGTAATCGCCGATTCAGCAGATAGCCTGAAAGTGCTATAGGCTAATGACTGTTGTAACAACCGCCGGGACAGAGGAACGTACAGGCCATGTTAACTGACTTGCAACAGCGCAAATTGACCAAGCTCTTTAGCATGTACGACTCTGACTACACCGGGGCGTTGGTCAAAAAAGACTTTGAGCTGATGTTTGACAAGCTGTCTACCCTGCGCAACTGGTCGATGCGATCGCCCCGCTGCCTGGTGCTGCAAGACAAGCTCATGCGCAAGTGGCAGGGGCTCGAAAAAAAAGCTGACACCGCCCATAACAAGCAGGTTTCCCGCGCCGAATGGCTGGCCTACTACGACGATGGCCTGGCCGATGCCAAGCCTCGCGCCGAGGAAATCCTCAGCCTGATGGAGATCATCTTCGATGTCTTTGACCAGGACGAAGACGGCAAAGTCAACCAGACCGAGTGGGGGCAACTGCTGGCTGCCTTTAACGAGTCGCCGGTCTATGCGCCACTGGTGTTTCCGCCGCTCGACACCGACCAGGATGGCTGGCTGACCAAGGCCGAGTTTTTGCAACACTTCAGCGATTTTTGCTGTAGCGACGACGCCGACAACCCAGCCAACGGCATGTTTGGGCCTTACTAAATGTAGCTAGATATCTCTATGGCAATAGCGTTGTAGATTGATGACATCGTAAAACAGGCGATCGCAATCGCATTGTCATGGTTCACAATCGTGTTGCGGGCTTCGCATTAGCATTGTCATGACTGGTATCGCCATTGCACATCCTCGCATTGGCATTGTCCGATAGCGCGATCGCATCGTCATAACTCGCAATTGTCTTGCATGCGATCGCATTCAAATAACCACCCCCCGCAACGCCATTGCAGACGACCGTAGGGTGCAAAAGCGGCCCACCTTATCCTAGCTACCTAAAACCTACCCTCTGCGCCGCATTGCACCAAAACCCCGCGATCGCGCATTCTCCCTGCCGCAGAAACCGGGTTTCTTCTGCGAATAGGCGAAGAATCGCGCCACGACAGCAGAAACCCGGTTTCTAAACCTGGATTTTTGCCGAAAGATTACCGAAATGTTGGCAGAAGGCTTGTAGTCTTAGGCAAAGCGCCCCTAGCTCCAGCCCATGCAACGCCTCACCGCCAAAGAACTACAGCGCCGCTATCGCGCCGGGGAACGCAACTTTGCCGATGTAGACCTCAGCGGCGAATCGCTGCGCGGCATGAACTTGAAAGGCATTGATCTCAGCGGAGCCGACCTCAGCCGCACAGACATTCGTGGTACCCAATTTGTGAATACAACACTGCAAAGCACGCAGTTTACCCAGGCGAGAGCAGGACTGCAACGGCGTTGTCTAGTAGGTCAACTTGCCATTACCCTGCCGCTAGCAACAATATTACATTTTGTCTCTATGGGGCTTAGCTCTGGTCTTATTGGTTCTGCCTCTGCTCCAGAATCCATTGAGAATACATTCATCCCTTATATAACCTTACTATTTATGACGTTGGGCATGTTTATTATGGTTGGCCGACATGGACTAACTCTTAAGATGCTTAATACCATGCTCGTTGTAAGTGCAGTAGCAGTTGGAGTCTCATTCGCAGGTTTAGGAGTAGGTGCAGGCACTTTCGCAGTCACAAGTGCAGTTGCAGGCACTTTCGTCGGTGCAGTTGCAGGCGGACTCGCAGTTGTAGGAACAGTTGCAGGCGCAGTCGTAACTACAATTTCAGTCACCACCGGAGGTAAAGGTGGAGGTTTGGCCGCAGTTGCATGTGCATTGACAGGCGCAATCTTTCTTGCCATCACAATTGGAGTCTTTGTAGCAGGCGGAGACGCAAGTGAAGCTGCAGATGAAGTTGTAGGTATAGTCGCAGGAACATCTGCAGGCGTAGTTACAGTAGCAAGCGTAGTCTTAAACAGCTACGTGGTCGGACGTGCTCTCAAAGATGATGAAAAATTTTCAATGGTCAGAAGAAGTGCTTTAGCCCTTGGTGCTGTGGGGGGCACTTCCTTTGCTGGGGCCGACCTTACCGGAGCCTACTTTGCTCAGGCCATCCTCAAAAACACCAACTTTGCCGATTCGCGCCAGCGGCCCACCCTTCTGCACAACGTGCGGTGGAAAGATGCCAAAAAGTTAGACCGAGCCAGGGTAGGTAGCTCTATTTTGCAAAATCCCAGCGTGCGCGACCTGGTGCTCACCCTCAACGGGATCGGCCAAAAATTTGCTGAAACCGATCTACGCGGTGCGAATCTAGCGGGGGCCAACCTAGTGCGGGCTAACTTTACCGGTGCCATTCTCAGTGCAGCAGTGCTGGCTGAAGCCAATTTGCAGGAAGCCGACTTTACGGAGGCCAGTTGTATTGGCACCGACTTCAGCTGCGCCCATTTGACCGGAGCCACCTTAGAAGCATGGAATATCGAAAGCTCCACCTGCTTAGACAAAGTGCACTGCGACTATGTTTACCTACTTCGTAATCAGCAAGAGCGACGCCCCAGCAGCGGCACCTTTGCCCCTGGTGACTTCACCAAACTCTTTCAAGAAGTGCTCGACACCATTGATCTCATCTTCCAAAACGGCATCGACTGGAAAGCATTTATTCAAACCTTTAAACAAATTCAAGAGCAATACAGCGAAGCAGAGCTTTCAATCCAAAGCATTGAGAATAAAGGCGACGGCGTTGTAGTTGTCAAGCTTAACGCGGTTCCAGGAACCGACAAGCCCGTTATTCATCAGTCATTTAACAACGCATATCAACTGGCACTTAAAGAAATAGAAGCTCTCTACAGGGAGCAATTAGACGCAAAAAACGAGCAAATCGCTGATTTTCGAGAACAAGTCGATAACTTCCGTCGGCGAAACGCTGATTTGCACGAATTAGCTAAATTGAAGGCTCGACAACCTGTAACCATTGATGTAAAAAATGTGGAGAAGATTGTGCAAGGAAACGACAACAGCCGCAACATTAGCATCGGCGGCAACGCCACCGGCAACGTCTTCCAAACCGGCGATAGCAACACCGCATCCATCGAATTTCAGCAAGTCACGCTGCCGCCACCCGATCGCGTCAACATCCAGGCCGAGCTAGCCGCTCTGCAAGCCATTCTCGCTGGCCTCAACGACCCCGTCACCACCGGCATTGCCGCCAAGGTCGACGCCGAAGCCGCCAAACCCGCGCCCGACAAAAGCGTCGTCGCCACCACTCTAGAAACCGGGCTGACCTACGCCCGCAATTTGCAGGGGTTCGCTGAGGCCATTGATCAACTGCGTCCCCATGTGCAAAACGCCGCAGGCTGGCTCGGCGAGCACGGCACAAAGCTGCTGCCTCTGGTAGGGCTGATGCTTTAGAAGTAGCCATTGAGCAATCTAGCTAAACTTGAAATACCTCTTAACGAAGCTATCTGCTATGACTACGACCTTACTCAAGCCCTCAGCCATCCTGCCCGAAGGCCTGTGTATCCAACAGGTCAACAACCTCACCCTCTTCAAATTCACCGATAAGCTAGGGGAGCGCCTCCAGGCGCTGCTGGATAAAAAGAAGGCAGACACACTGACCGCCGAAGAAAGCCTCGAACTAGAAACTATCGGCGAACTAGACAACATCTTCAGCTACATCAACGCTGTCATGGCTGCTCAAGCTCATGAGCCTTCCTAAGGCGCTGCATTTTCAAGTGCGTCAACGGGCTCAATTTCGGTGTGAGTACTGCCATTATCCAGAGCTTTTAAGCTCAGCCCCGCTATCCATCGACCATCTTCAGCCCCAATCGTTGGGCGGGACAGATGACCTCGACAATCTTGCTCTCGCCTGCCGCCGTTGCAACGAAAGGCGTTACAACTTCACCACAGGCATCGATCCTGAAACCGGTTCAGAGACTGCTCTGTTCAACCCTCGGCAACAGCGCTGGGCGGATCACTTCATCTGGTCAGCTGATGGAACCTGTTTGATTGGGGTGACACCCACAGGTCGGGCCACCTGCGATCGCCTTGATCTCAACGACAATCGTCGCCCTGATAAGTTTATTCAAACCTGTAGACAGCAGTGGAGTACGAGCGGCTTACATCCCTCAAAGGATGATCCGCAGCAGTCAGAGTAAGCTTTATCAAAGCTACAAGGGGCACCTTAAAGACTTATCAAGGCTGTATCAGGAAGTCTTTCCTCTCAATAGATAGAGTGCTATAAACAAAAGTAACAGCGTTAATCTTCGGTATCTCGACCGGAAAACCGTAGATTGTAGTTGTATCTAAATTCAAGCCCGCTAAAACGTCGCCGCCTGGGGCAATACCTCTGATACACCTCTCCTGGCAGGGGAGCGTTCGGGTATCCTAGCCCCAAATCTCTCTCAACCCCCGCTCTCAACGATCGCCCATGACCAGCCTCACCCCCCTGCACAACCCAGACGATCGCTTCTATTACTTTGCCTACGGCTCCTGCATGTGCCCGGTCGATCTAAAACGCTCTCTAGGCGAAAGCACCCACGATTACGTGGTTGGGCCAGCGACTCTCGACGGGTACCGGCTGGGATTCTTTCGGCGATCGCGGCTGCGCGACTGTGGCGTACTCGATGTGGTCCCTCATCCTGGCTCAACGGTGCAGGGCGTACTCTATAGCCTGCCCTGGCGGCTCAGCCCGGCTCTCGATCTGCGCGAAGAAGGCTACTGCCACGAAATGGTGACGGTCAATTGCAACGGTCGCGCCTACGGCGACACGCGCACTTACTCTGTAATTAGCAAGACCCACGAAGAAATTGCCCCCAACGAGTGGTACTCAAGCGTAGTCATGCGCGGGGCCGCCACCTGCGGGCTGCCCGAACAGTACTGCTGGGAACTGTTCCACCATATTCATTCCCTGCAGCGGCGGCAGGCCCTCGCTCCCCTGCGTCGCATTGCCTAGCGGTGGGTCAAGGCATTCCCTATAATGAGGGCTACTCCTAACCCTTCACCCCCGCGCCACCGTGACCCAGACGCCGCTTTCCCCTCGCCCTGATCTAACCGCTGCTCGTCCTGATTCCCTGGGCCGCTTTGGCCAGTTTGGCGGTAAGTATGTGCCCGAAACGCTCATGCCTGCACTCTTTGAGCTAGAGCAGGCGTTTTACCAGTACCGCGACGAGGCCGACTTCAAGGCAGAGTTGGATGGGTTGCTAAAAGATTACGTCGGTCGGGCCACGCCCCTGTATTTTGCCGAGCGGCTCACCGCCCACTACCGCCGCCCCGACGGCAGCGGCCCTGAGATTTATCTCAAGCGCGAAGACCTCAACCACACTGGGGCACACAAAATTAACAACGCCCTGGGCCAGGTGCTGTTGGCCAAGCGCATGGGTAAGCAGCGCATCATCGCCGAAACCGGGGCGGGGCAGCATGGGGTAGCCACCGCGACGGTGTGTGCTCGCTTTGGCTTGCAGTGCGTCATCTACATGGGCGTCCAGGATATGGAGCGCCAGTCGCTGAACGTGTTTCGCATGCGGCTGATGGGGGCCGAGGTGCGCGGCGTGACGGCGGGTACGGGCACGCTGAAAGATGCCACCTCTGAGGCGATCCGCGACTGGGTGACGAATGTGGAGACCACCCACTACATCCTGGGTTCGGTAGCGGGGCCGCACCCCTACCCCATGCTGGTGCGCGACTTCCACGCCATTATCGGCGAAGAAACCCGCGCCCAGTGCGCCGAGAAATTTGGTGGTCTGCCCGATATTCTGATGGCCTGCGTCGGCGGCGGTTCCAACGCCATGGGCCTGTTCCACGAGTTTGTCAACGAGCCGTCGGTGCGCATGATTGGCATTGAGGCAGCGGGCAGCGGCGTGGATACGGGCAAACACGCAGCGACGCTGACCGCTGGGCGCGTGGGCGTGCTCCACGGCGCAATGAGCTACCTGCTGCAAGACGGTGACGGCCAGGTGATCGAGGCCCACTCCATCAGCGCTGGTCTCGACTACCCCGGCGTTGGCCCCGAGCACAGCTTCTTGAAGGATGCGGGCCGGGCCGAATACTACAGCGTCACCGACCAGGAGGCCCTCGATGCCTTCCAGCGGGTGTCGCGCCTGGAGGGGATTATACCGGCCCTGGAAACGGCTCACGCTTTCGCCTACTTGGAAACGCTAGCCCCGCAGCTCTCTGGCAATCCCCGGATTGTGATCAACTCCTCGGGTCGGGGCGACAAGGATGTAAACACCGTGGCTAAGGCGTTGGACGGGCTGGAGTAGAGCTTGCCGCAGCTGAAATGTTCAACTTGCAGATTCAATCAGAGAAGGAGTCGCAGATGAGCACCGAAACCAATGTCAAACTCAAGTCGTTGTACGACCAGGATTACCAGCTTTGGCTAGAGGATACGGTTGCTCATCTGAAATCTCACAACTTTGATGCGCTCGATTTGGAGAACCTGATTGAGGAAATTGAAAGCTTGGGCAGAAGTGATAAACAATCGCTTAACAGCTATCTAAAGCGTCTCTGTGAGCACCTGCTAAAGCTTAGCTACTGGGAAACTGAACGCGATCGGTGCTTCTCTGGCTGGGATAGGGAAATTGAAAATTTCCGCCAAGAAATTCAGGAAATTTTAGATGATAGTCCCAGCTTGAGAAATCGACTTGGAGATCGCTATCCCGCTGCGTATGTCAGGGGTAGAAGGTTGTTTCTGAAGGTCAGCAAACTAGACTCTGAACGAATTCCTGAAAGTCCTTGTTTCTCGTTGGAGCAAGCCCTTGATGATGACTGGTTACCCTGGCGACCCGACTCAGAAACTATTGATTAGGAACCCCTATGGCCGACGGTTTTGAAATTTGCGATCGCGACCTCACCCCCGAGCTGCTCGCTCGCTACAAACAGGCCGACGTTATGGCTATTGACACCGAGACTATGGGGTTGCTGCCGCTGCGCGATCGCCTCTGCCTGGTGCAGCTCGCCGACGCCGACGGCTATGTGGCGGTGGTGCGCATTGAGCTCGGCCAAACCGAAGCTCCCCTGCTCAAAGAGCTGCTCGAAGCGCCCAACATTCTCAAGCTCTTTCACTTTGCCCGGTTCGATTTGGCCACCCTGAAGCACAACCTGGGCATCACCGTGGCCCCGGTGTTTTGCAGCAAAATTGCCAGCAAGCTCAGCCGCACCTACAGCCCCCGCCACGGTCTTAAAGAACTGGTCAAAGAGCTAGAGGGCATCGAACTCGACAAAACCGCCCAGAGTTCAGACTGGGGCAACGCCATGAACCTCTCCGATGAGCAGTTGCGCTACGCCGCCAACGACGTGCGCTATCTGCACAGCATTCACAGCACCCTCACCGCCATGCTCAAACGCGAAGGCCGCTGGGAGCTAGCGCAGGATTGTTTTAGCTGCCTGCCCACCTTTGTTGCCCTCGACTTGCTTCAGTACCAGGGCGTGTTTGAGCACTAAGAGCGAGTGTTCCCTGAGCGGAGTCGTTTGTCCTGTGGACAGGCTTCGCCAACGCGCTAGCGTCTCCCGTAGGGAGAAAGGGAACGCTCGTTTGAGGTACGTCTGTGGTCGGTAGGCAGGTAAGATGGGCCTATCCATCTCAACAATCGATTGACGAGGAGAACTACCATGAGCGTTGACAGCCAAGACTTTCAAGACGAGCTGCAAAAGGCGATCGACTACGCCCACCAGATCACCGCCGAGAAGGGCGAAACATCTTCCGAAGCCGCTGCCGCTTGGGACGTAGTCGAAGAAATGCGGGCCGAGGTGTCGCACCAGCACCAAAAGCCCAAGAAAACTGGCTTTGACCAGTATTTAGAAGAGAATCCTGAGGCACCCGAAGGCCTCATGTATGACACTTAATTGAGCGACGTATTTGGCTCCCTTGGGCTTAGTTCAGGGTGTTCCTAGGTGAACTTAAAGCCAGAGTTGGCTCTGCTCAAGCAGGGTTCTGATTGATAGCGGTCAGGCAATGAGGAGCCTTACCCAAATCATCACCGTCTGGCAAAAGGCAATGTTAAAATAGGTGAGGTTAGTTTTCGGTAGATTTCGCTTGTTTCATTTCACTTTGATTTCAGATACAGCTTTGTCTCCGTTTACTCGCTGCACTTGTACAGTAAAGGAGACAATCTGATGTCACTCTATGTTGGTAACCTGTCCTACGATGTCACCCGTGAAGATCTAGAGCGGGTGTTTGCAGAATACGGCGACGTGAAGCGGGTAAGCCTGCCCACCGATCGCGAAACTGGTAAGCCTCGGGGCTTTGCCTTTGTCGATATGGCCGCTGAAACTCAGGAAGACACCATCATCGAGTCGCTCGATGGGGCTGAGTGGATGGGTCGCGAAATGCGGGTCAACAAGGCGCGTCCCCGCGACGACTCCCGCAGCAGCTCGGGCGGTGGCAACGGCGGTAACTATCGCCGCACCGGTTTCTAAACCGTCTGATTTAGTTTAATGCTTGAGGGGTAGGTCGCAGCGGCCTACCCTTTTTTGCAGAATAGAACAGCGGGCTAGAACTGCTCTCGCTCGGGCACAACGGGAGAGCGATCGATCTGGGGCTGAGGTCTACCGTTAGCATCGAGGTAGCCCAGGTCTTTTAAGAAAGCATAGAGCGCTGTGGGAAAGTCAGCGTACTGCTGTACGGCATCGCCGTTGTCGTCGTAGGTCTCAAGGCCCCAGTCGTCGGTGCGATCGTAGTGGGCCAGCATGTACTGCCAGGCCTCTCGGTACTGCCCCAGGCGAATGCTTTGGGCTACGTAGCCAGCCAGTACCCCGTTTTTGTCGCCGCGATCGGCAAACTCCGGGTCTTCAATGGTGAAGCGCATACCCGCCGCCATGTCTTCCAAATAGTTGGTGAACTCGGCGGTGGTGTCGCGGTACTCGCCATTGTTGTAGGTGAGAATGACGCTGGGCGGATACGACCCGGCGTAGGAGCTAAAGCTGTAGAAAAAGGCGTTGTCGAGGGTGACAAACTCCATTAGCCCATCGCTGTTGAGGTCTACGAACTCGCCACCGCCGCCGTCGAGATAGCCAAAGTAGACGAGGTTAAACCGCTCGTCTTGCCAAGTGTAGGTGGTGTAGGCCAGGCAGCAGTGGGCGCCGCCGGTAAAGGTTTGCACGACGACTTCGGGGGTGCCGTTGCTGTCGAGATCCATCAGCTCAATGCCCGCAAACATAGCAGCGGTGGCGGTGGCGGTTAGCTTGAGTTCGTCGTTGTAGAAGAGTTGATAGCTCAGGTTGTCGCCAATATCTTCAGCCTCGTAGTCAATGGGCGTGTAGCTGGCAACTACGCGAATGGGGCCTTGGACGATCGCGCGATCGGTGAGCGCTTCGGTTTCGTAGTCAATCTCAATGCGAGGGTTTTCGGCCAAGGCGGGCAGGCCTAAGGTGACTAGACTACCGATTAGCAGGCTTTTCAGGATCGCTTTCATCAACGGTTCGGTGTTTTTAATAACAGTACTTATTACGCAGTTGGCTCAGCTTGCCCCGGTAGGTTCTGCCGCTACCACCGTCGCCAGTGGCGTTTGCCCACCACAAAAACGCCCAGCAGTACCCCTACCACTAGCGGGTAAGACATGCTGACCAGCGCGGCCGGAATGGGTAAAAAATCCTTCACAAACAGCACCAGAGCGATGCAGGGCACCAGCGCCCACAGTACCCCGGTGTCGATATAGACCTGGCGGGTAAACCAACGCTCTAAAACTGTCAGAGCTAAGGCCCCGATCGCAAATCCAGCCACTATAGGCAGCACCATAAACAGCAGCTGCATCAGCGGCATCAGGCCGCTGCCAACGTTGGTCAGCAGCAGGGGCAGCCCCTGGGCCAGCAGCAGGTCCGCCAACGTGGCGATCGCCACCGCCGCCAGCGCCACCTGAAGCAGAATGACCCAGGGCAAAGATTTCAGCCGCCAAAAGGGGTTGCGCATAGTCTGGAGCTAGAACGTTACGCCCATTATTGCGTTGAAACCTGAATTTGGTACGATGCCACAGCAACTTGGGCCTTCGCCGTTCGGCCGTGGCTGAGAAGTAGCCGTGATTACTGTGATAAGTAAATCTTTGCAGTGCCAGAGCCTTAGATATGGGATAACAATAGATGCAGGGGCAGACGGGATCTGCGCCTGAACTATACCTATTGTTTGGTTGCCCCATGGAAAAGCTGCTGCAAGGTCTGCGTGAGTTTCAGGAAAACTACATTCCCGGACGCGAGGAACTCATTCAGCAGTTGGCCAAGGGGCAAAATCCGCGCGTGCTCTTTATCGGCTGCTCTGACTCACGGGTAGACCCCACCATCATTACCCAGGCCGAGATTGGCGACCTGTTTGTAATTCGCAATGCGGGCAATATTATTCCACCCTACGAGGCGACCAATGGCGGCGAAGGAGCCACCATTGAGTACGCCATGGAGGCGCTGGATATTGGTCAAGTGATTGTCTGCGGTCACACCCAGTGCGGGGCCATGAAGGGGCTGCTGCAAATTGGCAGCCTGGAGGAAAAAATGCCTCTGGTTTACAACTGGCTGCACCACACCGAGGCCACCCGCAAGCTAGTCGAAGACCACTACAGCCAGCTTGAGAAGAAAGATAAGCTCGACCTGTTGGTCGCCCAAAACGTGCTGACCCAGATCGACAACTTGCAGACCTATCCCTCGGTGCGCTCTAAGCTACACGCGGGCACCCTCGACATTCACGGCTGGATCTATCAGCTCGAAACCGCGCAGCTGCTGGCCTACGATGAAGAGACCAAGTCATTTGTACCGCCCCACAGCAAAATTGAGGCCGATCAAAAAACCGCCAAGGTGCTCAAGCCCGGCGGGTTATCCCGAGCATCCAGCGATACGATGCAGCCCGGGGCCGGGGCCCCATCGGTAGCTCTGCCAACCTTTTCTGAACCGGCACAGCCCCACTGGCCGGGGGCCAATCGCCTCAGCCCCGAGCAGGCCGCCCGCATTTACGGACGAGCTGGGGTTTAGGGATATCCTAAAGTAGATGCCGCTGAGGGAATCGAGCACCATGCCCCAGGCTCCGCGACTGGTATCGCTTTACGAGAGAGACTTCGCCCTCTGGCTGGAGGATGTGGCGGCCAAGCTGCGATCGCGCGACTTTGACCAGCTTGATATCGACAACCTGGTAGAGGAAATTGGGGCGTTGGGGCGCTCAGACCGAAAAGAAATCAAGAGTCGTCTGGTGACGCTGCTGGCCCATCTGCTCAAACGTCTTTTTATCGACAGTGCTTACGACAACCGAGGCTGGGAAATCAGGATTCGTGAACAGCGCAAAGAGCTGCTGCTGTTGGAGCAGTCTCCTAGTTTGAGCAGCTACTTTGCAGAGGTGTTTGATTCGGCCTATGCGATCGCCCTGGCCGAAGTTCGCGAAGACTATGCCAAAGTTACCTTTCCCGATCGCTGGCCCCTGAGCCACACCGTGGATGACCTGCTGAGCCAGGTCTATTGGGCTGATTAGCTGAGACATTTTTCTACAAGCTTGGTGCCATGGTGGGCAATGCCCACCCTACGGTCTCACTACCCTTCCACCCCTTCACCCATCCACCCTTTTAGCGATCGAAGTTGGCAATCCGCCGCGCCGCGCCCACGCTCTGCTCGCCAGGGCCAAAGGTGATCTCCAGAGCCTGCTGGTCAGCAAACGCTTGGGAGGCTTCGCGGTAGACGGTGCGGGTGGTGGGCAGGGTGCGCCGCTGGCCGTTGTAGTCGAAAGTGAGGGCGTACTCGACGTCTCTCAGCAGCGTGGGGTCGGTGCGCTGCTCGATCGGTTCGCGCTTGCGAGCCTCTAGCTCATCGGCAGTGGGGCGCGGGGGCAGGGTTGGCCAGTACAGCCCATTGTCGTCGGGGCCGGTGGCGGCACCTTCTGGCTGCACGCCGTTGCGGTTGACTAAGGAGTTTGACTCGAAGGTTTCCATGTGAATGGTCTGGCGGCGATCAAAGCTGCGAGCGTATTCGGCCCGCCAGGTTTGGGTGACGGTGGCGGTAGCTTCATAGGTGCCGGTGGTAACGGTATCGCCCGTGGCGGGGTAATTGTCACACCCGGCCAGCCCCAGCCCCAGGGCCAGAGTGCCAGCCTGGAGCCAGCGAGACAGCGAGAATGGAGACGTCAACGTAGGCATAGCGACAGCTGAGGTTATCTGAAGATGATCTGTTGCCTCTAAACGCTACCAGCGTCTTATATAGAACGGCTGCGGTAGGCGGCAGGGGGCTAAAGTGGCACAGGAGGGGCTAGTAGCGACGTTTCCGAGGGCACTGGCTTAGAGGATAAAAAGTTAGTCACGTTAACCTGAGGTTATCTTGTTGAGATCACCTCAGGGCTTACCATGGGGCAGGCTGCGAGTCGTCAAACCATCCCTGACGTTGAAAGCCGAACTTAGATTACGTTGTGTATCGATTTAGTGCATCTGGCTATCGGCTACAGAGCGTATTGATCAAACCTGGTGAATACTAGCTCCTGCTTTGGCATTAGCTATGCCCGGCTACTCCTACCGTGCGTCCATACCCCCTGGCCATGACCCAAACCTCGCTTTCGATTCAGCAAACCTTTGAGACCCTGGAGCCCTTCGATCGCTTGCCCCCTGAGGCGCTGCAACAGCTGCTGCAAACAGCTCAGCCCTTGCGGTACCGACTGGGTCAGCCCCTGCTGCGGCGCGAGATGCTAACCCAGCAGGTGATTGTACTGCTCGAAGGGCAGGCCCGACTGCTGGGCTACGACCCGCGCAACCAGCAGCCCGTCACCCTGAAGCGCTTTGGCCGGGGCGAAATGCTGGGGGTAATCAGCCTGATTCGCGGCGTACCCTGCGAAACGGTAATTGCCTCAACTGAGGTGCTGGCCCTCACCCTGCCGTCGTACCGGTTTTTGGGGCTGCTGGATGAGTGCCCCGACTTTGGCCGGGCCGTGCGCGATCGCGTATATGCGATCGAAGCCTTTGACCTGGTGGCCGAGCACGCCAAGGCCCACGCCCTCGATGTCGGCGATCTCAAGGCCAAGGCCCAAACGGTGTGTGACGAGTCTGCGATCGTCACCCTGCCCAGCGGCCCCAACGACCTGAGCCAGCTCGATGCCAGCCTCACCTGGGTGCTCAGCGGCGGTACGGTGCTGAATATTCCGGTTGGCTCTACGCTTGGGCGCGATCGCACCGTCGAAGTGCTCAGCCCCCAGGGAGCACGGGTGCTGGGCATGACCCAGGCCGTGCTGGCCGAAACGCTGCCTGCACCTGTGTCAGAGCCTGAGGCCGTAGCGGTGCCCGTAGAGGTACTCGATGTCAACAACATTCCCTATGCCACCGAGGCCAATTTGGCCCCCCGCGCTCAAGACGCCTCAGCGGCAGACAAGTCTCCCAGCCGCAACTACCCCTTCGCACGGGGGCGGGGCGAGGTCGATGGTGCGCTGGCCTGCTTCGATATGCTCAGCCAGCACTTCTCTATGCCCTTTCGTAAAGATGTGATTCGCCGCATCCTAGCCAACCAGCACGAGCGTATGGGGCAGCTCTCGCTGCCGATCTGCGGCTCGGTGAGCGAGATGATGGGCCTCAAAACCCAGCTGGTGCGGGTGCCCGCCGGGGCTTTTAGTCGGCTCAACACCCCCTGCCTGATTCGCTGGCAGGAGAGCTTTGCCGTCGTCTACGAAACCGGCGAGAAAGCCTACATCCTGGGCGACCCGGAGGTAGGCATCATTCGTCGCACCCCGGAGAGCTTTGCCGAGGTGTGGGGCGACAGCGGTGAAGTCCTGTTAATGGAGCCTACCCGCGAAACGCCCCAGCAAAAGTTTGGTCTGCAGTGGTTTTGGCCTTCTATTAAACAGTACCGCTGGGTGCTGATCGAGGTCTTTATAGCCTCGTTTTTTGTGCAGCTATTTGGCCTGGCCAACCCGCTGATGGTGCAAATCATCATCGATCGTGTGATTGTGCAAAACAGCGTCGATACCCTGCAGGTGCTGGGCGTTTTCCTGGTGGTGGTGGCGATCTTTGAGGCCGTGCTGACCAGCTTGCGCACCTATCTCTTTGTCGATACCACCAACCGCATCGATATGGCCCTGGGGTCAGAAATTATCGATCACCTGTTTCGACTGCCCCTGCGCTACTTTGACAAGCGCCCGGTGGGCGAACTCTCTAGCCGCATCAACGAGCTGGAGAACATTCGCCAGTTTCTCACCGGCACAGCCCTGACGGTGGTGCTCGATGCCGTGTTCTCGGTGTTGTACATCGTGGTCATGTTTATCTACAGCTGGCTGCTGACGCTGGTGGCGCTGGCGACCATTCCGCTGTTTGTGCTGGTGACCGTGCTGGCGGCCCCGGTGGTGCGCAAGCAGCTGCGGGTAAAAGCCGAGCGCAATGCCTCGACTCAGTCGCTCTTAGTTGAGTCGCTGTCGGGCATTCAAACGGTGAAAGCCCAAAATATTGAGTTGCGCACCCGCTGGAAGTGGCAGGAGCGCTACGCCGAGTACGTCAGCGCCGGGTTCAACACCGTGCTCACCTCTACCACTGCCAACAGCGCCAGCAACTTTCTCAACAAGCTTTCGGCCCTGCTGGTGCTGTGGGTGGGGGCCTACCTGGTGCTGCAGGGTGAACTCACCCTGGGGCAGCTGATCGCCTTTCGGATTATCTCGGGCTACGTGACCGCACCAATTTTGCGCCTGGCGCAGCTGTGGCAAAACTTTCAGGAGACGGCTCTGTCGCTGGAGCGGCTGTCGGATATCATCGACCACCCCCAGGAGACCGAGGCCGACGAGGCCAACCAGATCCCCATGCCGGAGATCACCGGGCAGGTCACCTTCGAGAATGTGGCCTTTCGCTTTGCCCCCTCGGGGCCATTGCAGCTGGCTAATGTCAGTCTGGAGTTTCCGGCGGGCATTTTTATTGGCGTGGTGGGCCAGAGCGGCTCGGGTAAAAGTACCCTGATGAAGATGCTGCCCCGCCTCTACGAGCTGGAGTCGGGCCGCATCTTAATTGACCACTACGACATCAGTAAAGTGGAGCTGCACTCGCTGCGGCGGCAGATCGGCATTGTGCCTCAGGACAGCCTGCTGTTTGACGGCACGATTCAGGAGAACATTTCGCTCACCAACCCCGACGCCGAGCCCAGTGTGATTATTGAGGCGGCTAAAACCGCCTGCTGCCACGACTTCATTATGGATTTGCCCCTGGGCTATAACACCCGCGTCGGCGAGCGAGGGTCCACGCTCTCGGGGGGGCAGCGGCAGAGAATTGCGATCGCCCGCACCATTCTGCAAAACCCGCGCCTGCTGATTTTGGACGAGGCCACCAGCGCCCTCGACTACGACACCGAGCACCAGGTTTCAGTCAACCTCAAGGCCTGGGCCAAAGGCCGCACGGTATTTTTTATCACCCACCGGCTCAACACCATTCAGCAGGCCGACCAAATTCTGGTCATGGATCAGGGCTCGGCGGTGGAGCTAGGCACCCATGCTGAGCTAATGGACCTGCAGGGGCGCTATTTCACCCTCTACCAGCAGCAGCTCAGCGGTGTATAAGGAGGCAATGATTGATGACCTGTGTTCAATCTTCCGTAGGGTGCATTCGCGCAGCAATGCACCATCCCTTCAACAAAAAATTGGTTAAAAAAACGTCCTCGATCATCTGATTTCCTCCTGTCCTCAATGCTCGAACGGTGGGTTACGGCCTAGCAAAGATCTCGGTCTTTCCCCAACGTTCCCTCCGGCCTAACCCACCCTACCCGCCAACCCACTCGTCTACCCATCCACCCCTCACCCATCCACCCACTCCCCAAAAGCCATGGTTCGCATCAACAGCCTCCCCCCCAACCATACCTCTAGTACCGACCAAAACGGCGACGCCGTGCTCGCCAACCAGCCCTCGCGGCAAAAGGTGCAGTTCGACAAGCCGGTGATTCTCCGCCAGTCGCCCCGGTGGTCGCGGGCGGTGGTATGGACCCTGGTAGGCGTCACTACGTTTACCCTGGGCTGGGCCTGTCTGGCCAAGTTTGAGGAGGCGATTCCGGCCCAGGGCAAGCTGGAGCCGAAGGGCAACGTGCAGCCGGTACAGGCTCCGGTAGGCGGCGTAGTGGAGCAGGTGCTGGTGGTTGAGGGGCAAACGGTGGAGGCAGGCGACCCCCTGCTGCGGTTTGACCCCGAAACCACCCAGGCTCAGATGGAGTCTCTGCGGACCATTCGCACCAAGCTAGAGGAGGAAAACGCCTACTACAGGGCGCAGCTAGCCGACGATCCCGACGCTAGTGCCCCGGCTGACATTGCCCCTGGGCTAGTGCAGCTGACCAGCAACCGCGCCGCCCTGGTGGCCGAAAACGCCCTCTATCGCGCCCAGCTGGCGGGCGATGCCACTGGGGAAAGCCTGCCCCCGGCCCAGCGCGATCGCCTGCGGGCCGCCAATGCCGAACTCAACTCGCGCCTCAGCATCGCCAACCTGGAGGTCGACCAGCTGCGCCGTCAGCTGACTCAGACCGAGGCTCAGCTCACCAACGCTCGCGATGCCCTGCGGGTGAATCAAAACATTCTCGATCGCATCAAACCGCTGTACGAGGCGGGGGGCATTGGCGAGATTCAGTACCTGCAGCAGGAGCAGGAGGTCAACAACCGCCAGACCGAGGTCAACCGCCTGGTCGAAGAGGCGCAGCGGCTGGAACTGGCGATCGCCCAGGCCCAGGAGCAGTTTCGCAATACCTCCATTACCTCCCAGGACGAGCTGCAGCAGCGCATTGCCGCCAACGACAACCAGATTGCCACCATCGACAGCCAGCTGACCAAAACCATTCTCGAAAACGACAAGCAGCTGCAAGAGCTCGACAGCCAGATGGCCCAGCTGCAGCAAACCCTGACCTACCAGGAGCTACGCGCCCCGGTCAGCGGCACCGTCTTTAACCTCAAGGCCAACCAGCCCGGCTACGTGGCCAACTCCACCGAGCCCATTCTCGAAATTGTGCCCACCGATGCCCTGGTGGCGCGGGTATTTATTACCAACCGCGACATTGGCTTTGTGCGTGAGGGCATGGAGGTGGATGTGCGGATTGACTCGTTCCCCTATAGCGCGTTTGGCGATGTGA
>PYER01000425.1 GCA_003017855.1 filamentous cyanobacterium CCT1 | reverse complement strand
ATGTAGGGGTTGCAAAAGCCCACCTCAAATTCCCCCGCCAAAATCGCCGCGACGACCCGATCGAAGCTCACCTCGCCCCCCGCCGCCAGGGCATCGTAAACCTGGGGTTGAAGGGCAAAAATAGCCTGGTTGGCCACCAGAGCCGGGGCCACTGGCACCACCGGCACGCCATTGGCTCTCAGCAGCTCGACCCACAGGCCGTGGGCGGGGCTGTAGCCCGCCGGTTGCCCCTTCCCCGCCGCCAGCATTTGCGCCCCCAGCCCCGAGGGAATGTTGCGCACCCCCACCTGAATCACCTGGCCGGAGGGCAGCGTCTGCCGCTGCTGGTTAAAGGCCTCGGCCACATCCACCAGCCAACGCTCGTCGGGGCGGGCGGCGTTCGCCTTTTCGGCAGAGCTGTAGATCTCGACGTAGACCACCCCGGCCTCGTTGGTGGGCTGAGCGCCGTAGAGGGGGTAAGTGGCCGGGGCAGGCACCGCATCGGCCAGGGGCGGAATCACCGTGTTGTAGGCAGCGGTATCGGACACCAGCTGCGACTCGACCTCAACCTTGGGCAGCAGCCGCTGGTGCAGGTGGCGATCGGCGGCTTCAAACGACTGAATTGAAGGGCTAAAGGGCAGAGCGCTAAAGGCCCATAGCCCACTCAGGCATAGACCCACCCCAAGCCAAACCGCAAAGCGTGGCAGTTTCATGGTTCTCTAATCTCCTAAAAGATCTTGTTCGTTGTCGGCAATCAGGGTTTGCAGCCAGGTAGACAGCTCTGCGGCATGGGGTGATGACGGCGGCTGCAAGGTGTTTAGAATCATCTGGTCGCGCAATGCCTGGAGCTGGTTGTGGGTGTGCTCAAGTCGCTTTTGGCTGCGGTACAGCTGCTCCTGGGCCAGCTGTTGATAGCGATAGGTTTTGACCTGCTGAACCGCTTTCAGCGCCTGAGCCAGCTGTTCGATCAAATCCAGCACGGTGTGCAGCGCTTCGAGCAGGTCGGGAATCAGGCTGGTCTCTTGCTGGGCAATGTGTTCGGTCAGCTGCTGAATCGCCTCGGCCCGCTGGCGAGCCGACTGCCACAGCGTTTGAGAAATGTCTGGAAATTGCTCTTCCAGGTGGTTTAGATGGCTCAAAAAAGCGTCTTTTTGGAGCAGATTAGCGGAGTTTAATGCGGTCGAATATCGCTTTTTGTGGTGGTCGAGCTGTCGCTGCCAGGCGGCGGCAGCCCCCATGCACACCGCCAAGCTGCCCACGACAACCACCCACCGCAGCCCCAGCCACACCACCATGCCAAAGCTGCCCAGGGCTAGCCCCACAAGTAAAACCAGCGTCGGAGAAAACCGACTGTGTCGCCGTGAAGAGATGACCATGGCTACTGCTCCAACAGAGGTTGAGTAGATAGTTGGAAATGAAAAATTTAGATTAAAAGGGTTGCTGCTACGGCAGAAAGACCTTACGAAGCTTTGAATATTTATTGATCCCAATCCCACAACTGAATGCTCTAATTTCTGCAACCATGAAGCAATCAAAATCATCCCCAAAAGAAGCAATGGAGCTAGGAATATGAAGATTAGAAAGAACGCGAAAACTTGGAGAGCAGCGATGATAGGCCGCCATGGGTTATAGTCAACGGCGATCGCAAAACCTTCCTCTGGATACTCAGAAAATTGGGAGATGCGGTGCCGCCACTTTTCTAAATCGGGGTGATCTAGACGAGCGTATTGTCTGACCACATATTTCTCATCCTCGGTGAGCAAAACTACCACATAGCGAGGCTCTGGTTGACCTCCCTCGCTTGAACTGTGCATCCGAGTATCGATCTGGATTGCCTCTACCCCTTGAATCGACTCATTCCACGATCGCCGCAGCAGCGCCCGATAGGTCAAAGTACAATTGGTTTGGCCAGGGCTAACGGTCTGGCAGTGGACTGCTGTAGGCTCGCCATACCAAAAGGTGTGGGCGCAAAATATAAACACCCAAATGGCAGCTAGCCCTCCATAAAACAAGCTGGCAACGATTGACCCAAAGTTTGAGCGCAGGCGGTCAATCGGGGGTTTGTCATCAGAGCCATGGCGCTGCTTGGGTTCGTCAGGAAGATTTGACATGGGTGAGCACCGTTGAGAATTAAGCAGCAGACCATTGGGATACCAAAGTCATGCGCGAGATTTTAATCAGTTTCTAGTCATCCTTTATAGATGAGAGTATGTTCCCGTTCGAGGCAACAAAGATTCTGAGCATATAGATCAGAAAGACAAGGTAAATCAGAAGCAGGGCTGAGTATGTAATAAGTGTGAAAAATCCCAGGCTCCTTTGCCGTATTTTGGGCCTGACGGATATCTCTAGCACATGACTGGGATTCAAAATATAAGAGTTGACCTGGTGTTGCCAAATCTCAAGTTCTGAATTTAGGTTGGCATAACCCTTAACTGGAAAGTTCCCATGATTGGTTGACAACTTCAAAACATAGTTGGATGGCGTCTCATCATTCTCAGATCGGGGTTCTGCTACCAGAGAGGCCTCCTGAACATCTTGGACTAACTGACTCCAAGAGCGACGAATGGCCTGATAAGTCAGAGTACAATCAATTTTATTGTTGCCAGAAGGCTGACAATTTAGCTGAACGACCTCCCCTATCCAAAGAGCAGAATGGATGCCTTTAACAGCTAAATTTGGGATGATGGCCATTACCGCCATTAGCAATATCATAAAAAATGTCGACCAAAAGAAAAGCGTTATTAGCCACAGACAAAAAAAGATTGCTCGACATCCTACAAATAAGAAATAAATAAGTCTTCGTAAGACCTGAAGGATTATTCGATCGCTTTTTTGAATAAGCGATCGCAGGAAACGGAAATTGACCATATTGCGACCCAGAGATATTCCAAACCCGTCGATCGCCGTCCTAGGCTCCGACCACACTACTTAGTCTTAACAGCCGTCATTTTGTGACCCGTAGCCGTCTTGCCGAAGACTGTATAAATCCTATCTAAATATCACTTAAATGTAAAGTAAAGAGTTTTTAAGGGATGAATAAAGCTTGAAATCCATGTATTGCCAGGGTAATGACTGAGTTTTGCCTGGGCTGAGTACAATAGAGCTGTTGTCGACCCGGAGCTGCTGCCATGGCCAAGCCTTCCCTTAGGGCTACCCCCCAGGGTCTGGCGGCGGCTGGACAGGCCCTCACCCGGTTGGGGTGGACCCAGGCGCACCTGGCCAGCCTGGTGGGGTGCAGCCGACAGCCCCTCACCCACTTCTTTAAGGGGGAGGCGATTTCCCAGACGATTTTTATGCAGATCTGCGATCGCCTTGGCCTAGACTGGCAAGCGATCGCCGGGCTCTCTTCTCC
>PYER01000095.1 GCA_003017855.1 filamentous cyanobacterium CCT1 | reverse complement strand
GGGCTATAGGTCGCCTCACAGAGAACCCACAGGCGCGAGATGGTGGTGTCAGTGCTGCCATCGCCATCGACCTCGGCGGGATCGCCGTCGAGGGCGATCGCCATCCGATGCAGGTGGGCGGTGCCGGGAATTGCCTTAATGCTGACCCACACCCCCACATCCAGGCTGCTGAGGGTTTCGCTCAGGTACCAGGCGATCGCCTCCGGGTCGCCCTTGCGGGCCAGACTCAGGTTCGAGAGTACGATCGCGCCATGGCCGCCCTCGCCCCCCAGCGACAGCTCGGGCTGCCCCTGGGTATACTGCTCCAGCAGCGACTGAGTGGCCTTGATGTCGGCCTCGTCCTGGTTTTCGAGCACCAGCTGGGCCAGGTGACGCTCCAGCCGGTTGAGATAGATGGGCGCCGTCCAGTCAGGGGTAGGGTTGCCGGTCAGGCGACTGTAGACGTAGAGCTGATAGACCTGGGGGTAGTGCTGACGCACCAAATCGTCACCGCCATCAATCAGCGATCGCACCAGCTTGAGCAGCACCGCTGACTGCTCCAGCGCCGCCGGGGTCTCGCACAGCACGTGGAGAATGTTGCCCCTCAGCTTGATGTGCAGCTCGGCCTCGGGCAGCCCCATAGCCTCTCGGAGCCAGCTGAGCACATTGGCCGCTGGCGAATTGGGGCTAAAGGTCGGGTGTGATAGAGACACAGTCATAGGAGGTCAGGGTAACAGCGAAGCCAAGGCCATGTTCCCAGGGTTGATTGTGCCGAAGGGCGGCGCAGTCGGTTTAACTTATACCAACTCCAGCGCCAATCAGGCGATTTCTTTGAAGGCAATTTTCAAAAACTTAGCTACTCGCCCGCACGGTAGCCAAAATGCCTCCACCAAAACCCCTCGATCCGCCTGGCCGGGCTGAGGCCACGTTTACTATATTAAAGATCAAATGTGCCAATGGTGGCCCCCAGGGGCAATGGCTCCTAGGGTATGGTCCTAGGGCGTCTGCACCATTGTGCCAGGCCTGCTCTCAGCTCCGGTTCCTTCTCCCCGTTGCCGTCCTATGACATCGTCTAGCTCCTCCGTTACCCCAGCGGCTCGCCTTTCTACCGAAGTGCTGGTTGGCCTGCTGGTGCCCCCCGTGCTGATCGGCATTGCGGTTGGTCGCGCCCTGGCCGATGGCCTTACCCAGGCGGGGTTATCCAGCGAGCAGTTCTTTGCTGGGGAGAGACTGCCTAATCTGAATATGCCACCCACCTCTAGCCATTCCGCTACGCCTGCGACGGATTAGTGGGTTAAGGCAGAAGGGTGAGGGGTGAAAGGTGAAGGGAAATTTCAGATTACACGAGGGTTTCCGCCCTAGCAAAGAGATGGGTGGCTTCCGCCTCAGAGTACTTGCTAGTACTCTGGAGCAGAAATAACGCTCCGTTTTCCTAAGCCAGGTCTCTTGTAACCTGGGTTTATACTTTGCCTTCTGCCTTGTAGTAGCAGGCCCTTAACCCCGCCGATCCTTCCCTGGTAGAATTCATAAAACCCTTATCAGCAGACGGCTCAGCGTTCTAGCTCAGCGCTGGTGCCGCTGTAACGTTTTCAATTTGTTCATCTATATAAACTTCTTCAAACTAGGGTAATCCTATAGAATCTTTGCGATATCCCCGTTCTCTCTGCCTGTTATACCCATGAGTTCAACGCTCCACTCCTCCGGGGATACCCGGCCCGCAGCTGAAGCCGACCTGTCTAGCCCTCCAGCCACGGGGGATGACCAGCCCTCCCGGCAGGATTTGCTGCTGCGGCATCGGTTGCGAGTGGTTGAAGACCTCTGGGAAAATGTGCTAGAGCACGCCTGTGGCCCCGAATTGCTGAAGCTGCTGCAGCAGCTGCGGCAAATGTGCTCCCCCGAGGGCCAGGCCCCGACCGCCGCCGAGGCGCGGGTCAAGGCCGTAGTCGAGGTGGTCGAAGCGCTCGATCTCGAAGACGCCATTCGGGCCTCGCGGGCCTTTGCTCTCTACTTTCAGCTGATCAACATTGTTGAGCAGCACTACGAGCAGCGGGGGCAGCAGCAGCAGTACCGGGCCGCCTACGAAACCTCAGAACTGGCTCAGCGAGCGGGTCAGTCGTTCTTTGGGGCAGCCAATGGCAGCGATGGGGAACCAGCCAGTAACCTGTTCCAGGCCGATCTGCTCAGCCGCAGCGTGGCCGATGCCCCCGGCGTTCGCAAAGAGGCGGGCACCTTTCACTGGCTGTTTCCTACCCTGAAGCGGCTCAACGTGCCGCCCCAGGTAATTCAAAACCTGATCGATCAGCTTGACGTGCGGCTGGTATTTACCGCCCATCCCACCGAAATCGTGCGCCACACCATCCGCGACAAGCAGCGCCGCATCGCCAGCATTTTGCGCCAGATGGACCAGGCCGAAGAGAGCGCCCAGGGCCTGGGCCTGGCCTCGTCTTGGGAAATGGAAGAACTCAAGGAGCAGCTGACCGAGGAGATTCGCCTCTGGTGGCGTACCGACGAGCTGCACCAGTTCAAGCCCTCGGTGCTTGACGAGGTCGACTACACCCTGCACTACTTCCAGGTCGTGCTGTTCGAAGCCCTGCCCCAGCTGTATCAGCGCTTCGATCGCGCGATCGCCACTACTTTCCCTGAGCTAGACCCGCCCCGCCACCGGTTCTGTCGGTTTGGCTCCTGGGTGGGGGCCGATCGCGACGGCAACCCCTCAGTCACCCCCGAAGTCACCTGGAAGACCGCCTGCTACCAGCGCAACCTGGTGATTACCAAGTACATCGCCTCCGTCGATCGCCTGGTCGATCTGCTCAGCCTGTCGCTGCACTGGAGCGAAGTGCTGCCCGAGCTGCTGGAGTCGCTGGAGCAAGACCAGGTCAAAATGCCCGACGTCTACGACGACCTAGCCATTCGCTACCGCCAGGAACCCTATCGGCTCAAGCTGGCTTACATCAAGCAGCGGCTGATCAACACCCTCGATCGCAGCCAGCGCCTGTACCACAGCGATCCCTTTGCCGATCACTCCAACGATGCGGTGGGCGGCCCCATCTACCGCTACGGTCACGAGTTTTTGGCCGAGCTGCGGCTGATTCAGCGCAACCTGGAGGCCACCGGGCTCAACTGCCAGGACCTCAGCACCCTGATCTGCCAGGTGGAAATTTTTGGCTTCAACCTGGCTCAGCTCGACCTGCGCCAGGAAAGCTCGCGCCACTCCGACGCCCTCGACGAGATTGCTCAATACCTGCGCATTTTGCCCCAGCCCTACAGCGAGCTGCCCGAGGCCGACAAAGTGGCCTGGCTGGTCAGCGAGCTGCAGACCCGCCGCCCCCTCACCCCTCGCGACCTGCCCTTTTCTGACAAAACTCGCGAGACTATCGCCACCATGCACATGGTGCGCCAGCTCCACTTAGAGTTTGGCCCCGACATCTGCGGCAGCTACGTGATCAGCATGAGCCACACCGTCAGCGACCTGCTGGAGGTGCTGCTGCTGGCCAAAGAGGCAGGCCTTTACGACCCCACCACCGAGCTGAGCAGCCTGCAGCCGGTGCCGCTGTTTGAAACCGTTGAAGATCTGCAGCGCGCCCCGGCGGTCATGCAGGCGCTGTTTGAAACCCCCCTCTACCTCAACATGCTTCAGGGTCAGGCGTCCCTACCCGTTGACCAGGGACCAGGGGGGGTGGCAACACCCCGCGCCGTGCCGCTGCAGGAAGTGATGCTGGGCTACTCCGACAGCAACAAAGACTCGGGCTTTCTCAGCAGCAACTGGGAAATTCACAAGGCCCAGCAGTCGCTGCAAACCACCGCCGATCGCTACGGGGTGTCGCTGCGTATCTTCCACGGTCGGGGCGGCTCGGTGGGGCGCGGCGGTGGCCCCGCCTACGAGGCGATTTTGGCCCAGCCGGGGCGCAGCATCAAAGGCCGCATCAAAATTACCGAGCAGGGGGAGGTGCTGGCCTCGAAGTACAACCTCTCTGATCTGGCCCTCTACAACCTTGAGACCGTCACTACGGCAGTCATGCAGGCCAGTCTGCTGAGCAACAGCGTCGATGACATTCAGCCCTGGAACGAAACGATGGAGGAGCTGGCGACGCGATCGCGCAGCCACTACCGCCAGCTGATCTACGAGCAGCCCGACCTGGTCAACTTCTTCCATCAGGTCACTCCTATTCAGGAGATCAGCCAGCTTCAGATCAGCTCTCGCCCCTCGCGGCGCGGCGGCAAAAAAGACCTGGGCAGCCTGCGGGCCATTCCCTGGGTGTTTAGCTGGACCCAGGCGCGATTTCTGCTGCCCTCCTGGTACGGGGTGGGCACGGCCCTGCAAGAGTTTGTCGATGAAGCGCCGGAGGAGCACCTCAAGGTGCTGCGCTACTTCTACAGCAAGTGGCCCTTCTTCAAAATGGTGATCTCAAAAGTCGAGATGACTCTGGCCAAGGTCGATCTGCAAATTGCCGAGCACTACGTCCGCGAACTCACCAGCCCCGACGACAAAGAGCGCTTTTTGAAGCTGTTTGACACGATTTCGCAGGAGTTTTACCTGACCCGCGATATGGTGTTGCGCATTGCAGGCCACGATCGCCTGCTCGATAGCGACCCCGACCTGCAGCGATCGGTCTACCTGCGCAACGGCACCATCGTGCCCCTGGGCTTTTTGCAGGTGGCCCTGCTCAAGCGCCTGCGCCAGTACAAAGACCAGGCGGCAACAGGAGTGATCCGCTCGCGCTACAGCCAGGGCGAACTGCTGCGCGGCGCACTGCTGACTATCAACGGCATTGCAGCGGGAATGCGTAATACGGGCTAAATTTAACCCTTGACGGATTGGGGAATTACCGTGACCAACAGCGCTATTGACTATCTCACCGATGCCGACGACAACCCTAAAGCCGTAGTCATCCCTATTGAATGGCATAAATTGCTGCTTCAAGATGGCGATTCCGTACAAGATTTAGTCGAAAATCTGGAAGATTATTGCCTACACAAAGCTATGGATGAGGCTCAGGAAACTCCTTTACTGAATCGAGGAGACGCTTTGAGGTTTTTATGAGTGGATGAAATAGTCGAATTTGGTAGTTTTTCTCGAAAGATCTAAGCAAACTCGAAAAAAGTGGACTCATCAGTTTCATCGAAATGTTAGAGGCAAACTTCTCCTCTAACAGAAATTTCTGCTCCCGGAAAAAAATCAGCTACAAACAACATTCAAGCAAAAAGGAGAGCTAAATGCTTCAGGATGAAATTGAAAATGCATCTAGGCTTGTTAAGACAGATGCTTATCAGATGTCTATTAGCGAAATCGTCAATATGTATAAGGATGACGAGTTGGTGATAAACCCAGACTTCCAAAGACTCTTTCGATGGGAAATTGGGCAAAAGTCAAAGCTAATTGAATCTATACTTCTTGGAATACCACTTCCCTCTATTTTTGTATTCGAGAAAGACAACTCGGTTTGGGAGCTAGTGGATGGACTCCAGCGAATATCTACCCTTTTGGAGTTTATGGGCGAGCTAAAAAATCCTGAAACTAAAGAGCCTGAAAAGCCAACAGCTTTAGTCGCAACAAAATATTTACCTTCATTAAATAATGCTGTGTGGGAGTTATCGGAAGATATCACTGGTTTTCCTTTAGAAGAACAGAACAAGCTTAGTAGCTCTCAACAGCTTGCAATAAAGAGAAGTCGAATTAGTGTAGAAATTCTCAAGCGATCGAGCGACAATTCTACCAAGTATGACCTATTTCAGAGGCTTAATGCAGGAGGCACCTTAGCCAATCCTCAGGAGCTTCGTAATTGCATAATCATAATGGTCAACTCGGAATACGCTGACTTCATAAAAGAGTTAGCTAATTACGAACCATTCCGAAATGTCCTATCTGCTACCGAAGACCAACTTAAGAAGCAGAGACATATGGAGTATGCGTCTCGGTTTATGGTTTACACTTACATACCTTATGATGGGAAGCTGGACGTGGAGGAATATATTGATGATGGTATGATTAAGCTAGCTACGGCAAACGAAACCAAAATATCAAGCCAAACATTTCAGGAAACATTTAGGCTTTTAGATGATGCCTTTGGAGGAAATGCTTTTAGAAGATTGCAAGATGGAGTTCATACAGGGCGTGTTGGGCTAGCGGCTTTTGAATGCATAGCTATAGGGATTTCCAAAAATATTAATAGCATTAAAACGAAAGATAATCCCATACATTATATCAAGCAGAGAGTGACAGAATTTTGGGCGTCGCCCAACTGCGAGCGGTTCTTTGAGTTGGGCCTCCGAGGAACAGTGAGGATTCAACGCACTATTTCTTTTGGCATGGAATGGTTTTCCCAATGAGCAAACCATTTACTGAAGAAAATCTTTCAGAAATCTTTGACGCAGACTTAACTTGGCGAAGAAAAGAATTGTCGGATCTTAAGTTTTCTGCCAAATCAGCAGATATTTATTCCCAACCTGCACTTTTGAAGGCTCTTGTTGCAATGAGCTACGCCCACTGGGAGGGATATGTGAGAACTTGCGCAACCAAATACTTTGAACATCTCGCCTTAAGGAAAAAACCTTACTCGGTTTTTGAGAGGCAAATATATGTCAATAGCTTCCTAATGAGGCTAGACGCACTTCACAAGAGTAAAATTAGCCTAAAAGAGCGTTGCTTAATTATAAATGATATATTGAATAGCAGCGAATCTCGCTTTTCCTACGTCAATCCTGATCTTATCGATACAAAATCAAACTTAAATACCGAGGTTGTAAGCGACATTTGTACTATATGTGGAGTAGATTCCTCATATTTTGAAAACAACAAAATTTTCATTGACATAATGTTGCTAAAACGCAGGAATGCAATCGCTCATGGTCAGCAAGAATCCATACAAGCGAATGATATTGATGACTTTGTTTCCGGGGTCCTTGCACTTATGGAAAACTTTCGCAGTCTCCTTGAAAACAAAGTTTACACAAAGGCTTATATTGCATAAAAACGCTACATTTAAGCCTAGCTGTGAAATCACCTACACGCCTTTGCGGTAGATGGAATAGATAGAGATGCCCTTTTCGTCGATGTGCCGCTTAAAAGCCTCACGGGTGATGGTGCTGTAGGCTACAAAGTCAAAGAAGTAGGGCAGGTAGGTGTCTTCCTCAATATCAAACTTGAGCCGGGCCGCCAGGGCTGAGTTCACCCCATTGCCCTTGATGGCAATATCCACATCGGAGGCGGGTTTGTAGGTGCCTAGGGCGCGGGAGCCAAACAAAATGGCCTCTTCCACCTGGGGGTAAGCGGCGATGAACTGGATGATTTCCTCAAGCTGCTGATCCGATAGGCCGTAGCTCATTGTTTTGAATTGAGTTGGTCACTGAGTTTGTTGTAAAGTGCCTGCACCAGAGGCTTAAACTCGTCTCGAATAAAATCAATTGTTTCCTGCAGAACTACGGCGTTGTAGACGTGGCTGGTCATATTGCGGCGGGCGATCGCGGCCATCCAACCCTCAGCATTGGCGATCAGCCCAGCCTGAAACGCGACTCGCACCGTCTGTTTGCTGTTGCCAGCACCGCTATAGCCTTCATACTCCAGAAAGTCTTTCATCGTTTTCCAGGCGATCTCAAAGGTGAACTCAAATGCCTGAATCAGCGCAATTTGAATAACCTCATCGTTGGGAGTAGCCTGGTAGCGTTCAAACACCCGGCTAAAGGTTTTGAGGGCATCATCAAAGTTTTGAAACCGCTGCACCCACCGTAGATTGTTGTCCATAGTTACACAGTACGAGGCTTGATTCCTGCGATCGCCCGCCACACAGCATTCCAGGTATACCCCTTGCTATCCCATCGACCTGGTTCCCCAAGAATCTCACGACGTTGCAGAAAAAATTAGTGTGTTGAAATCTGAACCTTGAAGTAAGCTTACGGCAGGCTGAGGGCAATGTGGGTGAAATCGCCCCACGGCGACAGATTCAGGTCGGTATCGATAGGCCCAGCACAGACAGCCAACATCACTAGTTTGAAGGTTGAGGAGTAACTCCATGAAAAGCTTAGGGCGTTGGATGGGGCATACGGCAGGAGCCGCCCTGCTAGCGGCGGCAGCTACCGTAACAGGGGCGGCGATCGCGCCTGAAGCCGCCCAGGCCCAGGTGGCCTACGGCAGCTATGTGGGGGTGGGCGCTGGGGTAGGCCTTACCAGCGATGCCGCCACCGGACAGGGGGGCGGCGTACAGGGGGTAATCTCCGGTCGCTACCGACTCCTGCGGTACCCCGTTTCGCTGCGGGCCCAGGCCTTTCTTTTCGGCGGCGATTTTGCCTTTGTGCCCACCGTTTCCTACGATGTACCCCTGAGCTGGAACACCGACGTGTATGTCGGGGCAGGGGCTTCCTTTGTCAGCGGCGGCGACGACAACCCCTCCAATGTGGGCGACAAAACCTCGTTTGTGCTGCAGCCGGGGATTGACTACCTATTCCCCAACAGCAACCTTGTGGCCTTTGGCAACGCTATTTTTGCCTTCGATGCCTACCGTCAGGGCGGCAATATGGCGATCTCGGTGCAGGGCGGCGTCGGCCTCCAGTTCTAGCCCCTGCGTGACCCTCAAACAACACTTGAAAGCGCTCATGGGCCTAAGGGGTCATGGGCGCTTTTTTGGGGCAGGTGAAAGGTACAAGGTGCAAGAGGGCAAGCTCTGAACCCGAAACCCTGGCCCCGAAACCCCGATCCCCTATCCCCAAGCAGGACAAATGTATTAAAATCAACTGAACTCACGGAGAGGATTGCCCAATGGGGATGAGTCAGCCGCTAGGGTCGGTGATTCAGGGTTCGCTGAGTCAGGGGCTAGAGGTGCGCCTGCACCCCGATATCTCGGTAGAAGACATGCGGGTAGGCAAGTTTTTGGTGGTGCAGGGGCGGCGATCGCAGTTTTTCTGCATGCTCACCGATGTCACCCTGGGCACCGGCAGCCAGCGCATTTTGGCTCACCCGCCCGAGCCATCAAACCTGTTCTTGCAGGAAGTTCTGGCCGGTACCGGCACCTACGGCACAATCAACCTGACGCCGATGCTGATGTTTACCCAGGGAGAGGATGGGGTAGACGGGAGGATGGGGAGTGACGGGGTAAAAGGCAAAGGGCAAAAGGCAAAAGGCAAAAAGAATGGGGGCTATGCCTCGATGGAGGTGCAGAGCAGTGCCGATGTGGAGCTGCTGCCGGTGAAGACCATTCCGGCCCACTTTAGCCAGGTGTATGATGCCAGCGATCGCGACTTTCGCATCATTTTTGGCTGGGAAGACGACCCCCATCGGCGCAACTTCGCGATCGGTCAGCCGATCGACATGGAGGTGCCCGTATGCCTCGATCTAGACCGCTTTGTGGAGCGCAGCAACGGCATCTTTGGCAAGTCGGGCACGGGCAAGTCGTTCCTCACCCGGCTGCTGCTGGCGGGCACTATTCAGCGGGGGGCGGCGGTGAACTTGATCTTCGACATGCACTCCGAGTACGGTTGGGAGGCGGTCAGCGAGGGCAAGCAGTTCAGCACCGTGAAGGGGCTCAGGCAGCTTTTCCCCGGCCAGGTGCAGATGTTTACTCTCGACCCCGAGGCGACCAAACGGCGGGGGGTGCGCGATGCCCAGGAGCTGTACATCAGTTTCGACCAGATCGATGTGGAAGACCTGAACCTGGTGCGGGGCGAGCTGAACCTTTCGGAGGCCAGCCTGGAGAACGCGATTATTCTGCGCAACGAGTTTGGCAAGAGCTGGATCAACCGCCTGCTGACCATGACCAATGAGGAGATTCAAGAATTTTGCGAGACCAAGATGGGCAGCAAGTCCTCGATCATGGCCCTGCAGCGCAAGCTCACTCGCCTGGCCGACATTAAATATATGAAGGCGGCCAGCGGCACCAATTACATCACTCAGATTCTCGCCGCCATTGACGAGGGCAAGCACGTAGTAGTCGAGTTTGGTTCGCAGTCGAACATGCTGGCTTACATGCTAGCCACCAACGTGATTGCCCGCCGCATCCACGCCAGCTACGTCAAAAAGGCCGATCGCTTTTTGCAGACCAAAAACGTGGTCGATAGGCCCCGCCAGCTGATGATCACCATCGAAGAGGCCCACCGCTTTCTCGACCCGGCCACCGCCCGGCAGACCATCTTTGGCACCATCGCTCGCGAAATGCGCAAGTACTTCGTCACCCTGCTGGTGGTCGACCAGCGGCCCTCGGGCATCGACAACGAGGTGATGTCGCAGATTGGCACCCGCATTACCGCCCTGCTCAACGACGAAAAGGACATCGACGCGATTTTCACCGGGGTGTCGGGGGGGCAGAGCCTGCGATCGGTGCTAGCCAAGCTCGACTCCAAGCAGCAGGCCCTGGTGCTTGGCCACGCGGTACCGATGCCGGTGGTGGTGCGCACCCGCCCCTACGACAGCACCTTCTACGCCCAGGTGGGGGCCACCGCCTGGGAAGATCTGCCCGACGAGGTGGTGTTTAAAGCCTCAGAAATGGCCCGTGCCGATCTGGGCTTTTAGAAGTTCGATGCACTGATTTAGATGCACTAACTAATGGTCTGTCAATTCTAAACTTGTAGGCTGAGTGGCGCGCCAGCAGAACCCAGCGAGGCTGACTGCTGTTGAGTTACACTGCGTTTCACCCAATCTACAGGAACTGTGGGAAACGCCGGGAGAGTGGCTCCGTCATCGATTCTGGGGCATACTGTAGCAGGCTAGGGTGCCTGGCGAATCGATGCTCCAACGCTTCGCCACCAAGTCGGTCCTGGAACCGCCTCATTCAAAGCGATCGCCATAATTTTCCTCAGACAAAAATCTACCTTTGGACAGAGAAGAGATCTATAGTCGAGTAGAGCTAGCTTGTCATGGTACCCTGATGGCTAATCGTTGCTGATAACGTAGCATCACGGCTGACGAAACCCTAAATCTCTGGGTATTGTTGATGGACTTGCTAGTCTAGTGGGATGAATGCTGCACTGCGGTCGGCTCCCTTGGATTGCTGCGTTTTTGAGTTCCTGTGCATTTTTACACCGCAGTCGGGTCTAGCCCCCCATAGGCTACTGATTAAACTGGGAAACAAGCATCTTCCCCTCGCTTGAGGCCGGGCACACACACTATGGCTAAATCACCGGGACAATCCCTAGACCGCACAGCCAACTCTGAAATTCGCCACTATTACCAGTCCCATCGGCTGTTTCGCGATCGCTATCGCGTGCTCAAGAAACTGGGTCAGGGAGGCTTTGGGGTGACGTATCTGGCCCAAAACGCCACCCTGCCGGGGGAGCCCTACTGCGTGATCAAGCAGCTCTGCCCCAAGGCGGGCAGCGAGCTATCGCTGGAGCGGGCCAAGGTGCGGTTTCGCCGCGAGGCCCGAGCGCTGGCCAGCCTGGGCAGCCATTCGCAAATTCCGCAGCTGCTCGATTACTTCACCACCGGGGGCGAGTTTTACCTGGTGCAGGACTACATTCACGGCGAAACCCTGGCCCAGGAGGTGCGTCGCCAGGGTCGGCTGACCGAGGCCCAGGTGAAGTATTTTCTGCGCGAAATTATTCCGGTGGTGCGCTTTATTCACCGCAACCGCATTATTCACCGCGATATTAAACCCCCCAACATCATTCGCAGCGAGCGCGATCGCCGCCTGGTGCTGATCGACTTTGGCGCGGTGCGCGAGTTTCTGTCCGACGTTGAAGACCAGACCACGCTCCAGGCTCCGGCCACCCAGTTTGTCGGTACCCCCGGCTTTGCGCCGCCCGAGCAGCTGGCCCTGCGCCCCTGCTACGCCAGCGACATCTACGCCCTGGGCATCACCAGCCTCTACCTGCTGACCGCCCGCACCCCGATCGAGTTTGACCAGGACCCCCAAACGGGCGCTATTCGGTGGCATCACACCGCTACCGTTAGCCCCCACCTGGCCATGGTGCTCGACAAAATGCTGATGCCCGATGCCCGCGATCGCTACAGTACCGTCGACGAGCTAGAGCGCGCCCTGGAGCTAGAGCCCCACCTGGAGGCCCTGGCGGGCTGCATGAACACCCGCGATCGTCCCCCTTACCCCCCCGATGGCGATCAGGCCATGCTCAACCCCGATGCCTATCTCACCCCCATTCAGCGCGAGGCCCAGGCGATTCGCAAATGGCGCACCAAGCGATCGCTCAGCCGAGGTCAGAATGGCCGTCCAACCGGGCCGGTGTCGCTGCCCTAGGTAGGTATACGGTTCACGGTTCGGGGTATACGGTTCAAGGCAAACCGTGAACCGTATACCCCCGAACCGTATACCCCACTAACCCATCACCCCTGGCCTTGCAACCTACTAGATGCTCTGGAGCCAGGTCAGCAAGCGCTGGTTGAAGTCGGCGTCGGTTTCGTCGTAGAGGCAGTGGCCTACCCCCGGCAGCACCTCCAGGGTCAGCAGCGGGCTGAGGTCGGCTAGCCCATTCGACTGGGCGACGGGCACCACGCGGTCCTGGTCGCCCCACATCAGCAGGGTCGGCACCGCTAGCGTGGCCAGCATGTCTTTGACCGAGGGGCTAAAGCTAGGTGAGGTGCGCGATCGCACCAGGTAGCAGAGGGTGCGGGGTGCGCCGCGATCGCCGGTGGGCAGCGCAAACAGGTTCACCAAGTCGTCATCGACGCGATCGGCCACGGTGTAGATGCCCGCCAGCGCCCGCCGCAGAAAGCTGGGGCGACGGATGAGGGTAAAGAGCGATCGCATCATCAGCGGGTTGGCCACCAGGCTTTCGACCCGCAGCGCCAGAGCCGCGATCCAGCCCGCCACCAGATCCTCGCGGTTGCCCTCCAGCGGCAGCGTAACCATCGCCAGCTGCCTTACCCAACCGCTGTGGCTGTGGGCTACCGTCAGCGCCACCAGCGCCCCCAGAGAATGCCCCACCAGCGCTACCGGCTGACCAATCACATCCCGAATAAAATCGGCCACCTGAGCCGCCCATAGCTCTGCACCATAGAGAGTTGCTGCCTTCTCAGAATCGCCAAACCCCAGCAGGTCGATGGCATAGACCGGAGCCACCCGACTGAGCGCAGGCAGGTTGTGCCGCCACTGGTTCAGGTTGGCCCCAAACCCGTGAATCAGCAGCAGCGGCGGTAGGCCTGCATCCTGCGGCCCTGGGTGGAACCAGTAGCGCACCCGCCAGCCCCGCCAGTGCCAAAAGCGCTGGTAGCCAGACTGGCTCAGGGTAGAGGGTAAACTACTCAGCAGCGTCGGGAGTTGATGCACAGAACACAGCTCTTTGCAGAAACAGAGGAATGGTAGGCAAGAAGGGATGATGGGCAATGCCCACCCTACGATAGTAGCTAACTACATCCCCTCATCCCGTCATCCCATCATCCACCCACCTACCCGCCCACACTCCAACATCCCCTCACCCTATGCAGCCGTACCGGTTTAGGTCATGCTAGAGACCGAAAACGCAGCGTACGGAGAAAACAGAGCTATGGCTGAAATGGATCCTGTCAAGCTGATGAAGCAGGAAGTGGGCCGTCAGGCGGCGGCGCGGGTGCAGTCCAATACTGTCGTGGGGCTAGGCACCGGGTCGACCACTGCCTTTGCCATCCAGTTCATTGGCGAGCGGCTGGCCAAGGGCGAAATCAGCAATATCAAGGGTGTGCCCACCTCCTTTCAGGCGTCGGTGCTGGCCAAGCAGTATGGCATTCCCCTAACGACTCTAGATGAAGTCGACGACATCGCGCTGGCTATCGACGGGGCCGACGAGGTTGACCCCCAGATGAACCTGGTCAAGGGCGGCGGCGCGGCCCACACCCGCGAGAAAATTGTGGATTCTCTGGCCAAAGAATTTATCGTGGTGGTGGATAGCTCGAAGCTGGTGGACAAGCTGGGCACCACCTTTGCCCTGCCCGTGGAAGTCATGCCCCTGGCCGTCACCCCCGTCACCAAGGCGCTAGAAGCCCTGGGCGGCCAGCCCGACCTGCGCATGGGCATCAAAAAAGACGGCCCGGTAATCACCGACCAGGGCAACATGATTTTGGATGTCAAGTTTGACGCGATCGATGACCCGGCCGGGCTGGAGAAGACGATCAACAACATCCCCGGCGTGCTCGACAATGGCTTGTTTGTGGGTGTGGCCACCGAAGTGCTGGTGGGCGAGGTCAAAGACGGCCAGGCCAGCGTGCGCAAGCTTTAGAGAGACCTGGCTTTAAGGTTCTACCTGGGTTTCGAAACCATGACCCACGGTTGAGGTGATCTGCCTCAGACCGTGGGTTTGTTAGCCAGCCGCTAGCGGCAGAGTTTCCCTGGCAAGAGCGACCTTGTCGATAGCAAATCTGCCGTCAACCCTAGGCCCATTGCCCTAATAACGAGTAAGCGCTGCTTTGTGCAGAGACAGGTTTTATAGTGAGTTGCGCCTTCGTGCTTAAAAGGCATCGCCAAATTTTTGTTTGGAGCAGCGATCGCACGTGTATCCCTCAGAGCCATAAGAATAGGCATCGTAACCCAGGCGAATGATGCGATTGCACGTTTCACAGCGGGTGGGGTCATACTTCGGCGGGTTTTTTAGCTTCTCGAAGTTGTATTCGTTGGTGCCGTAGTAGACGTACATCTCTGTTTCAAACAGCTCTTTGCACGCTTCACAGTCTTTCCAGCTACCTAGGTGGTCTTCGACATAATGGCCACCGCACAGGGTGTAGCGACGATGATTGCGATAGCAGCTATTGTGCGCAAAGGAAAACATGACGTACTGGTCTTCATCGTCACAAATCCAGTTGTCACAACATTCGGTTTTGGTCAAGTTTGTAGTGCCGCCACACAGCCCACAGCGAGGCAGTTTTCCTCCTTTGCTCTGACGGGTAAGCCCTTTATCCAGTTGCTTGATTTGAGCTAGGGCGCGCTTAGCCATAGACCTCATCCTGATCAAAAAACATGGGCAGGCTCTGCCATAGACCAGAACCTAGGGATTGTGAATCTAATCCTACGATAACGATACAAGCCTACCAATCCCGTTTAGAACTTGTAGCCCCGATTGACCCAGTAGTGCCAATCTTCAATAGCCTGCTGAGTTTCTTCGTCAGCCTTCGGTGCTTCTAGCTGGCTCAAGGGTACGGCTAGGCGGTCGTCCTCCCAGGCGATTTCCACAAACATATCTTGCTCACATTCCTCGGCTGGAGCTAACCCCACGACCTCGACCTTGGCACCTTCCTTTAGAGGAGAGGTGCGTCGCTTAGTCACGCAGGTAGCGTTAAACGGAAATTGCAGGGTGTCTTGCAGGTAGTAGTACCAGCCCATCGCCTGTTCTTCAGGGCCATAGGCGTCTACCACAATTTCCATTGTGATGCGCTCTTCACGGTCTTGGTCTCGTTCCGGTTTTGTCATAACAAAATTCTCCAGAGTGTATCTTTGCTATTCTTCCTCTATGCCAAATCTGTTGTGGGAGATCGGGACGTCAGACCTCAGTCTCCTAGTCCCTATTTAACGATCAACACTATGGGCTTTTGGGTACCTTGGCGAGTTTGGGTGGGGCGACGGCTTGGGCGCTGGCTCCTGAGCCTGGCGATGGTGCTGCTGGTGATCGTACCGCCCACGCTAGCCACTGGGGATTTGACAGCCTCACCCTCAGAAGGTGCTGGGGTAGAGCAGGCTGAGGCAGAACGCCCTGGGAGCGAGAACGCCAGCCCGGTTCCCTCACAGGCGGTGGTCGGCAACGTGGTCGACGGCTTTCCGGTGGTGCTGAATGGGGAGCCGCTGTTCTACGTCAGGGAGGGGATTGCGGGGGTGACCTCGGCTGAGGAGCGAGCGGAAATTATTACCCAGCGGGTGAGGGCGATCGCGGCTGATTCCACCCTGGCCCCCGACACCATTCGCGCCGAGACGGAAGAGAACCAGAGCGTTGTGCTGGCAGGCGATACCGTGCTCTTTACCGTGCGCCAGGAGGATGTTGGGGCCTACGATGGTCGTTTCCACCCTGAGCTGGCGGCGGAGGCCGTAGGGCGAATTCGACAGGGAATTGTGACCTACCGCGAGCAGCGCAGCATTCAGCGCATTGCCACCAGCCTGGGCATGACCATTCTCAGCACCATTGTGGTGTTTCTGGTGCTGAGAGGAATTTTGTTCGGCAGCTCCAGACTGCTGACCTACATTCAGCAGCGGCGCA
Organism: filamentous cyanobacterium CCT1; assembly: GCA_003017855.1. Lineage (GTDB taxonomy): Bacteria > Cyanobacteriota > Cyanobacteriia > Phormidesmidales > Phormidesmidaceae > Nodosilinea. The sequence goes on along the minus strand of PYER01000095.1, from coordinate 5,230 downwards.
ACGCCAATACCTTGGCCATTCGCTTTCGGTCGGTGCAGGTTTTGGGGTCTGGGGCCACCAGCTACCTGCTCGGTGGGCTAGTGCGTCTGCTGCGCCCTGGGCTCATTTTGCTAGCGCTGTACCTATATGTGCCCTTTGTACTGAGCCAGTTTCCAGCAACGGCAGAGTTTGGCGACAGCCTGCTGCAGGATATGGCCTTTCGCCTCAGCCTGCTGGCCCAGGGGTTTGTGGCCTACCTGCCCGAGCTGGCGACGCTGGGGGTGATTGCCGTGGTCACCTACTACGTGATTGAGTTTGCCCGGCAGGTGATTATTGAGCTGGGTCGCCACGATGTCTATCCCTGGTTTTACCCCGAGTGGATTCAGCCGACGATGCGGTTGGCGACGCTGCTGATTGTGGCGATCGCGCTGGTCATCGCCGGGCCGTACATGCCGGGGTTTGGCTCGCCCGCCTTTCAGGGAATTTCGATCTTTTTGGGGGCGCTGCTCACTCTGGGGTCATCGTCGGCGGTAGCCAACGCTCTGTCGGGCATTATTTTGATCTACACCCGCGCCTTTCAGCTGGGCGATTTTATTCGTATTGACGACATTGTGGGCGAAGTACAGGACAAATCGCTGTTTGTGACCCGCGTGCTGACGCCCAAGCAGGAAACCGTCACCATTCCCAATGCCTCGGTGCTCAACAGCAACGTCACCAACTACAGCGCCATCTGCCGCGAGTCGCACGGCTACCTGGTGCTGCACACCACCATTACCCTCGGCTACGACCTGCCCTGGCGCAAGGTGCACGAGGTGCTGATCGAGGCCGCCCTGGCCACCCCCGACATCAGCCCGGAGCCAGCCCCCTTTGTACTGCAAACCGCGCTCAACGACTTCAACGTCAGCTACGAGATCAACGCCTACACCGTTTACCCGCAGAAAATGCCGGTGATTTACTCCCACCTGCACCAAAACATTCAGGACTACTGCAACGCCGCCGACATTGAGATTTTGTCGCCCACCTTTTCAGCCTTGCGCGACGGCAACCACTCCACCATTCCCGCCGACTACCTACCCGCCGACTACGCCGCCCCCGCCTTTGTGGTGCAGGGCACTAACGGTCAGTCGCCGCTGGGAGATTCTAGGTTGAAAGAGCCTATGTCAGACACCAACGGTTCCTAACCCCTCTAGATGCAGATGGTCACTCCACCAGCCCTGCGGCAACCATTTTTAGCAACCTGGGGCCAGCCGCTGGGGCTGTGCCTGATTCTGTTTATGCTGTCGTACACGATTGGGGTGGTGCAGCCAATTATGCCGCCCCTGGTGCAGGAGTTTAACTCCAGCGTGGGCTATGTGCAGTCGGCCCTGGTGCTGATGTCGCTAGTGACAGCCTCGTTTACCCCCACGGCAGAAAACCTGAGTCGGCGGCTGGGGCGGCGATCGGTGCTGGCGATCGCCCTCGGGTTCTTTGCCCTGGGCCTGGTGGTGATCATTCTCAGCCCAGATATTGGTCTGTTTACCCTGGGGCTGGCGGGGTGCATTGGCGTGGCGGGGGCCGTGCTGATGAGTACCCCCGTCGCCCTGATGGACGCCCTGCCCGGCGAAGGCATTCAGCGCTATGGGCTGGTGGCTCTAGCAATCGCAGGGGTGCTGGGCGCGCTCGTCGGCTCCATTACCGGCGGCGTGATGGCCTTTGACTTTAGCTGGCGCTGGGCCTTTGCCTTCGAGCTGGGGCTGATTCCGATCATCTGGTGGCTGGTGCGATCGATTGCGGTACCCGCCCCGGCCCAGACGCTGCCCGCCGACTGGCTGGGGGGGCTGCTGTCGGTGGCGGGGTTTGGGCTTACCCTGGTGGGGCTGAGCCTGGCCTCGGAGCTGGGCTGGTGGCAGCCCAAGGGCGACCCTCAAACGCTCGATTTTGTGCTGGCCCCCTTTGGTATTTCGGTGGCCCCGGTGCTGATGGCGGTGGGGCTAATTTGCCTGGGGATACTGATCTTTTGGGAGCGGGGGCGATGGTCAAAGACCGGCCCTGGGCCATCGCGTCAGAGGCAGCCGTCGCTGCTGCGGCTGGGGGGGTTTAGCCGCCGCATTTACACCCTGGGGCTGGCCATTGGCACCCTGCACACTATGACCACGGTGGGGGTGCAGTTCAATTTGTTTCAGTTTATTCCAGCGGTGATGGGGCTGAATCCCATCCAGACCTCTGTTGCGGTGATTCCTTTTACCGTGGCCCAGCTGGCCGTGCTGCTGCTGCTGGTCAAGCGGCGGCCCCAGTTTCCGCCTCGCTACCTGCTGCAGTCGGGGCTGGTGGTCAAGAGTATTGGCATTGCCATGCTGTGGGCCGCTATTAGCCCCCCGGTAACGGCCCTAGAGCTGCTGCCCGCCCTGGTGGTAATGGGGGCTGGCACGGGCCTGTTTGCCACCTACATTACCTCGCTCACCTTTGCCGATACCCACCGAGACCAAAAAGCCGAGGCGCGCGGGGTCTACCGCCCCTTTCAAAACCTGGGTGCTTCGCTGGGGCGAGGAATTTTGGGCACGATGCTGGTCAGTCTGGCCTCGCTCAAAATTGTCGATGGCATTCTGGCTGAGCTGGGCCAGACCGTCGCCCCCGAGGTACGGCGCAGTGCAATTCGCTCTTTGCAGGTGGCGATTCAAACCCTGCGACGCAGCGATCGCCGCCAGATCTTTGACCAACTGCCCGACTCGGTTCAGCCCGCCCTCAGCGGCATTTTGCAAACCGCCGCGACTGAGGCCATGCAGAGCACCCTGCTGGTGATTTTGGCCCTGTGTCTGCTGTGCTTGGGCCTGTCGTTTCTGCTGCCCAAGACGGTTAAGACGATCGAAGCCCCCATTGAGTAAGGCGGTACGGCAGCAGCACTATGAGCGATCGCTAAAAATCCATCGCCAATGGCCGAACGGATGAGAGCCTTTAAAGAAGTAGAGCAACGTCCCATGACGCTGACGCGTCACTCCAAAGGATGAAAACACTTCAAGCCGATCCCTTCGGCTCCGCTCAGGGATCGGGCTTTCTCCCTACGGGAGACGTTTCACGAACGACTCCGCTCAGCCCTCGGTTATTTTCGGGGCAAAACGCACTGAGGGGTCAGGTTCCCCCAGTACGCAGAGGAACCTGACCCCTAAAACTATCACCTACATCAAGTCAGCTGATCCCAGATGATACTCTACTGCTTAGGCGTGGAGTACAGCTTGGGGTTGGGCACCGGAGTTTCGCCCATGGGGCTTTGGCCTTCTGGGTTTTCCAGATACTTGAATTCGCCTTTGCCGTCGGGGGCGGAGCCTTTGGCCCAACGACCTTCCTTACTTTCGGTGCCTTCGGACAGGTTCCAGAAGGTGTAAGACGCGTCCTGCTTCTCCTGGGACTGAGGGAAGCGGCTGGGCACGGGCAGGCTTTCTAGCCCATCGGCCTTGAGTTCTTCGATCGCAGCCAACCACTGATTTTGGTGCATGGTATCCCGGGCGATCATGTAGCTCAGGGTATCTTTTACACCGGGGTCGGTCGACATTTCATACAGACGCACGGCCTGCAGACGGCCCTGGGCTTCGGCCTGCACGTTGGAGAAAAAGTCGGCCATCAGGTTGCCCGAGGCGACAATGTAGTTGCCGTTCCAGGGATAGCCAACGCTATCGGCGGGCAGGGCACCACCACCCGACATCACGGCATGTTTGGGGTTCATGCTGCCCATAATGATGTCTTCCGTTTTCATGCTCCCCATTACCCCTTCAACAATGGGGTCTTTTACGGCGTCTTCCTGAACATCCGGGGGAGCTTTATCGACTAAGTGAGCAATCAAGTTGGCCAGCATTTCAATGTGGCCAATTTCTTCGGTGCCGATATCGAGCATCATATCTTTGTACTTTGCAGGACCTCGGCAATTCCAGCCCTGAAATAGGTACTGCATCATCACAGACATTTCACCAAAAGGTCCACCAATCAGCTCTTGCAGCTGTTTAGCGTAAACTGGATCGGGATTTTCTGGCTTGGTGAAATATTGCAGGCGCTTCTTATGGTAAAACATGAAATTTTCCTGAGTAATCAACGTGAAAAGAGCAGTAAAACGTTTGCTCTTTGCTGCTTATCATGGTTGCGATTAAAAAAGGCTCCCCCCTCTCTCAAAGGGGGCATCAAAACAAGCATTTATAGAATCTGTTTCTATAGCTTTTAGGAGTCTCCTACTATAGATCAATCCCCCATCCTGCTTTAGCAGGGTATTGCTTTGAAAGCACATCCTCTAGCCGACGAGCTTGGGTTTGATTTCATCGTTTTTACTGCCGCTGCGACGCAACTCTCCTCCTTTGCCGCCACTGTTTATGCCGTTGTTCTAAAGGAGGAGACTTTACCTCCTTGGATAGAGATTTATGGTTGGGGATGGCGCTACGCTCCAACCAAAGCCAACCCAAAAGTCGGTGCGATCGCTCAGGCATTGCGATCGCCCATATCCTTTGAAACCCCTCTCCAGCCTGGGCGCAACCCATGAAACTCCGTGCGATTTTAGCGCTTACGGTCTACGCCATTTTTGCTGTGCTGGCCAGCTGGTGGATGGCGCAGCAGTCCTACGCCTGGTTTCCGCCCGAGGCCACCGCTGAAGCCAAGCTGATTGACGACTTGTTCAGCCTATTTACCGGCTTGGGCACCTTTGTCTACCTGGGGGTGATTGGCCCTTTTTTGTACGCGCTTATTTTTCATCGCGCCAGCAAATACGACTTTAGCGACGGCCCCCCGATTGAGGGCAGCACCGCTCTAGAGGTGGTCTGGACGGCGGTGCCGATTGTGCTGGTGCTGACCCTGGCGGCAGTGAGCTACCGCACCTACGAAAAAATGGCCCTCCAGGGGCCACAGCAGCTGGTTACGCTGCCGCTGCCGCAGCTTATGCAGTCGGCCTACGCGGCCCCCTTTGACAGCACGCCGCAAAAAGAGATCAAAGGGGCGCTCAACACGGCCCCCGTCGAAGCCATTGATGTGACCGCCAAGCAGTGGGCCTGGGTGTTTCGCTACCCCGAGCAAAACGTCACCAGCAGCGAACTGCACCTGCCCTGCGATCGTCGGGTGCGCCTCACCCTGCATTCTGACGATGTGCTGCACGGCTTTTACGTCCCCGCCTTTCGCCTTAAGCAGGATGTGGTGCCCAACCACAACATCGACCTGGAGCTAACCCCCACCCGCCCCGGCACCTACCGCTTGCGCGACTCCCTCTTTAGCGGCACCTACTTCGCCGCCAACCAGGCCGATG
>PYER01000094.1 GCA_003017855.1 filamentous cyanobacterium CCT1 | reverse complement strand
CCTCACCCCTCCACCCCCTACCCCGCGCCAAAAACAGGCCGTCCTGCTCTTCTACCTGGGGGCCACCTGCCGCAGTCAGGCAGCCTTGCAACGGGTCGTGTATGATCGCATGCTGCACAAGGCCGAAGGCTACTTCTCGTCCTGTCTGCGCATTCTTCGCGACCTGCAGCAGCCTGAGCTGGTGGGTAAATTTATCCATGCCCTGGCGGAGGTGCAGCAAAAGCTGGAGGCCTGGGCGGCCCTGGCCCGCACCGCCGAAGAGGGGCTGACCCTGCACCGCCAGGACCCCGTGCGCCTGGCTCGCGACCACGGCTACCTGGCCGAGGTGGCCCTGGCCGACGACGATGCCGCGATCGCCCAAACCCAGGCCGAGCGCGCCCTGGATATTTTGGCGATCGCGGGGGCGATCAACGCCGGGAGCACCAGCCTCGCCATCGCTGAAGAGAAACCCACCCCCGACGACCTACCCGACGATCTCGCTGCCGCCGCCGCTGAACTGGCGATCGCCAACCAGTATCAGCGGGGCTGGTACCTCTACCTGCTGGGGCGCGTGCACATTGCCCAGGGCCAGTCTGAGGTCGCCATTGCGCTGCTCGAAGACGCCTGCACCCACACCGACCCCAAGAGCGATCTGCCCCTCTACCGCAGCATTCTGCAAACCCTGCAAAAACAGTACTACCAGCAAAAAAACTACCGCGCCGCCTTTGGGGTCAAGCTCAAACAGCGCCGGGTCGACACGCGCTTTCGGCTACGGGCCTTCATTGGGGCGGGCGAAATTCAGCCCCAGGATTACCCTGTGGCCCAGGCGGCGGGATGGTCAACGACCGGCCTCAGGCCATCGCCCCAGCCCCTACTGGCCACCGAGATTCAGGCCTCGGGTCGCCAGGTCGATGTCGAAACCCTCACCTACCGGCTAGAGCAGGCCCGCTACCCGCTGATCGTCATTCACGGCCCGTCGGGGGTGGGCAAAAGCTCGATTCTCTACGCGGGGCTGATGCCCGCCCTGAGCAAGTCGTTTCCAGAGGGGCGATCGACGCTGCCGGTGCTGGTTAGGGGCTACCGCGACTGGCCCGACGAGGTGAATCAGGCCCTGGCCCGTGCCCTACAGCAGCAGAGCGACGGCGACGGCATTCCCCCCGCAGCCCCTATCGACCCGGACGATTTGACCCAACGCCTTAAAACGCTAACCGAACAGAGCTATCGGCAGATTGTGCTGATCTTTGACCAGTTTGAAGAATTTTTTGTCGAAGCCGTGGAGCTGTTTCAGCGGCGCGACTTCTACGCCTTTTTGCGCGACTGTTTGAACACTCCCTACCTGAAGGTGGTGCTGTCCCTGCGGGAAGACTACCTGCACTACCTGCTTGAAATCGAGCGCGGTTTTGATCTCGACATCATCAACAACGACATTCTCAGCCGCGACTACCGCTACTACCTGGGCAACTTCAAGGCCACCGACGCCAAGTTTTTGATTCGTCGCCTCACTGACGACGCCCACTTTTACCTCGAAACCGCCCTGATCGATCGCCTGGTTGCCGACCTTGCCAACGCCATTGGCGAGGTGCGCCCGATCGAGCTACAGGTGGTGGGCGCCCAGCTGCAGCGCCAGGACATCAGCACCCTGGCCGAATACCTGGCCCTGGGCAATCACCCCAAAGAAACCCTGGTGCAAAACTTTCTGGGCACCGTTGTCCACGACTGCGGCCCCGAGAATGCCGACCTTGCCCGCCTGGTGCTCTACCTGCTGACCGACATCGATCGCGAGAACCGCCCCTACCGCCCCCAAAAAAGCCGCGAAGACCTGGAAGAAGAACTCGACCTGCGCGGGGCCAGCTACCAGGAAGACCAGCTAGACCTGGTGCTCGATATTTTAGTCGGTTCGGGCCTGGTGTTCTTGCTGCCCGACATTCCCATCGATCGCTACCAGCTGGTGCACGACTACCTGGTGAGCTACGCCCGCCGCGAGGCCCCGGCCCACCTGCTGGAGAAGCGAAACCGCAGACGAGGAGCAGAGGGTGGTTAGGGTTAGGGCGGTTAATGGTATTCCCCAGAGCACAGTTACAGTGCCTCAAAACAACTCCCCACCCTGGTGCCCATGCTCTGCATGGGTACCCTGGCCCTGCGGCTCTGCCGCTGTTTTCAGGAGGCGGAGCCTCCGACGAGCATTCCCATGCAGAGCATGGGAACGAGGAACCCCACTCTGGTGCCCATGCTCTGCATGGGTGCCCTGGCTTTGCGGCTCTGCCACTTATTTCATGAGGCAGAGCCTCCGATGAGCATTCCCATGCAGAGCATGGGAACGAGGAGGGGTGAATACTGGCGCTCTAAGCTACTGCTGCTGCTGCTAAGTAGCCCATCGCTTCGAGCTTGGCGATCACCTGGGCCACGCTCTCGTCAACGGTTTGCTGATCGGTGTGGCAGTGCACTTCGGGGTTGAGGGGGGGCTCGTAGGGGTCGTCAATGCCGGTAAAGCCTTTAATTTCGCCAGCCCTGGCCTTTTTGTAGAGACCTTTCACATCGCGGTCTTCGCAGACGTCGAGGGGAGCATCGACAAAGACTTCGACAAAATCATCAATGCGATCGCGCACCTGATCGCGCGCTTCGCGGTAGGGCGAAATCGCTGATACCAGCACGATTACTCCATTGCGGGTCAGCAGGTGCGAGACAAAGCCAATCCGGCGAATGTTTTCGTCCCGGTCTTCTTTGCTAAAGCCCAGGCCTTTGGTCAAGTTGGTACGCACAATGTCGCCGTCAAGCACTTCGAGCTGGCAGCCCCGCTGACGCAGTTCGGCCTCCAGGGCGCGAGCAATGGTCGACTTGCCCGACCCGCTCAACCCCGTAAACCAGATCGTTACTCCGCGCTGCGCTGTAGCCATCAAACCAACTCCGTAACTGCTCTATAAATTAAACCACTTACTGGCCCCCGACCTTAGTTGTCAGTTTTTTCTGCCCTTTGCGGCTGCCAAACAGGTGGGCATAGACGTAGGTAAACTCGCCCCCCAAAAAGAAAATCTGGCTGGTGAGGTAAATCCACAGCATCAGCACCATCACCCCGCCGACCACGCCGTAAGAGCGAAACTGACTACCCAGGCTGATCACACTGTTACTGATCAGCTGCTGCAACATGAGCCAGAGCACAGAGGTCACCAGCGACCCCAGCCACACATCGCGCCAGCCCACGCGGGTACTGGGCAGCGTTTTATAGAGCACCATGACGACCAGAGTGAGCGTTATAAACGAAATCCCCAGTCGCAGCCACGACAGCAGCTGCACCTGGTCGATGCCAATCACCACCACCCACTGGTTGACGCCTTCTAAAATTTTGGTGATGGTATCGATCGCAATATTAGAGATCAGCGACACAAAAATGAGGCTGGTTGCCCCCATCACCAGCAAAAAGGCCAGAAACCGTCGCCACAAAAAAATAAACGCTACTTCTCCCATGCCGTCGAAGCGGTGGTGGCGGGGCTTGGTGTGCCAAATTTTGTCAAAGGAGCGGCTGAGCGCCCCAAAAAAACCGCTGGAGGTAAACAGCAGTATGCAAAAACCCACAATGCTGGCGCTGGTGCTGCCGGTATGAAACTGAATCAGCGTCGTCTGCACAATGGGAAAGGCATCTGGAGGCAGGGTTTCCTGGGCAAAGTTGAGGACGGCGTTGTAGGCGACCGTGTTGGGGCCAATCAAAAAGCCGACGACGCTCAGCGACACCAAAATCATCGGAAACATGGAAAACAAGGCGTAGTAGGCGAGGGCAGCCCCCATCTCAAGGCAGTCGTCCTGCTGCCACTTCATCAGGGTGCGACCAATCAGCTTAGCCCACGCCGACTGACCCACTCGATACTTAAAAAAATCGAGCATAGCCGCGTTGTTGATCCAGTGGTGTGCCAGTGCCCATGCGCGTCGCCAGTGACCAAACCGCGCCAGTTGTTTCCTCATTCTATCGACCCTGTTTGCTCGTCAGAGTGCTGTGCCAGCTACCTACATTGGCATAAAACACAAAAAGTAGAGCACCGGAGGGGAAATTTGCCTCATTTTGAGGCGATCGCCCCAGAGTCAGGAACTAATCCCACCCTACCCATACCATCTTGTTCATAGCGCTGTCGTTATCTGTAGACATTGAGGCCAGTTTTTAGGCTCGACCCTTCCATGGCCATAGCAAGTTGGCCCATGGTTTAGTTCACAGGGGTGACGCTCAACTTTCCGCAACTGGTTTACGACTTGTTACCCCTTGCTCTCGGGAGCCGGGCGGCGCCGCTAGTTCACCGAGACTCTAACGCTGACCTCTTCGCGCTTGGTGACGGGGGCAATCAGTTCGGGCGCGATTGGCTGTATGGGGGCTACTGTGGTCTCGGTGGTGCTGCTCTGGGCCACATCGGCCGCATCCATTTGATCGCAGATGGCTTTGGAAAGGGCGATCGCGCCGTAGATACCTCCCAGGTAGAGCAGCACATCAAAACCACCAAAGTATAGATGGAACATGAGATCAACCCTCCTAGCTGCTTACGGTTATTGCCGATACTACCGCATCCTCCAGCGGCCTCAAAGGGACGGATGTTCTGGCGTCTGTAACCAATGCAAAACCGATTGTCTTGCTTACAAACCGAAGCAAGCTGGCGGGGGGCCGCTGCGTTAAGCCATCTCCATTGCGGCAACCAGGCCAAAGACAATAAACAGAACTCCGCCGACGATCGTGAGCCAGCGTTCTGAGATACGCCCGGCGATTAGCTTGCCGCAGGCGACCGCGATCGCCGCACAGACCGCGTGCCCCAGGGTCGCCCCCAGCACCACCCCCACCGGATGGTTGGCCGCCGCCAGGGCAATGGTGGCAAACTGGGTGCGATCGCCCCACTCGGCTACAAAGGTGAGGCTAAACGCCTCCAGCAGCACCGTTTTAACCGTCCATTTTTTGACCCCGGCCTCGCGCTCCTCGACCGCCTCCAAGGCCTCGGCCTGCTCGTCCTCTAGGCTACCTGGCCCCCGCATGCGGCTGGCGTCGACCAGCAGCTTGAGGCCAAAACCTAGAAACAGCGCCACCGTTAGCCCCTGCACGTAGCGCTCGGGAAAAATGGTGACGACCTGACCAATGGCCACCGACAAAACGGTCATCACAAACAGCGCGGCGGTGACCCCTGCAAACACCCAGCGACGCGGGTGACGGGTGGCTAAGATAACCCCAATAAAAAAGGTTTTATCCCCTAGTTCAGATAGGGTAATTAGCAGTAGGCCAGCGGTAAAGCCAGTTAGTGGGTTCATGCTCCTCTCCAGTGGTACAGAAACTGAGTGGGCATGATGGACACCTAAAAAGACCCCACCAAGCCCACATCTGCTGTGGACTCAGTGAAGGTCTCGCTTGCGAATGGCCGCTTTTTTGATCTAAAAAAGTGCGGATTCACCACCTGAACCAGGCTCATCGCCAGTATGTTGACTCAGGTGATCAGGCTGAAAAGCCTAAAGCTACTCCCCTTCAATGACTAGCATAATACCACTATTTCGGCATCAAACCGTCAGCGGAATTGCAGATATTCTAGTAAGAGAATCTGCCGTCAATTCATTTTCTGTTCATTTTTGAAACTGCTTTTTGCCCATTCAGAGTGTTAATGCCCAATGATTGAGCAGCGCTAAATGCGGGTATATCCTAGTTTTGTAGTTGTCCTACGCTGTTGAGTTGGAAGAAGAATTGTGCCTGTCATTCCCGCGGAGGCGGGAATCCACTGGATAGCAACTACTCTCGATTGGATGCCCGTTTGCACGGGCATGACGGACCAGCCGCTCATCGAATCCATGAATTTGCAAATTTGGGATGCAGCGCTAGATGTCGCCGGGCCAGTCTGCGATCGCGGTAGTCGACTGCACCCGGTGCATGCCCGCCGCCGCAAAGCGCTGGTAGGTTTCCTCCGCCTGGTCGGTAAAATCGACCACCTCAGGGACGACCACCGGGGAGGCGCAGTCGTCGAGCAGGTAGACCTTTTGGGCCAGGGCCGGGTCGGTGGCCTGAATGTCGCTAAGCAGATCGGCTACCGTCCAGGCGACGCAGTGGCTCTTGGCCTGACCAGCGATAACGACGGCGTCAAACTCCAGCAGAGTTTGGATGAGAGGGGTGTTTTTCTGGGCGATCGCGCCTCCCCGCCCATCGTCCATCACCTCGGGGCTGAGCACCGAGTAGTTTTCGGTCAAAGGGTTGCTGCCCTTTAGCTCAAAGCGGGTCTGGCTCTGGCGGGCAATGGTGTGAAAGAAGCAGGCTTCTTCGATCGCGGGAACCAGAGCGTGGCCAATGCCCCCGAGCATCGAGTGGTAGGGCCAAATGGTGAGGGGATATTTGCCCCGGTCGTCTAGGGTTTTGGTGTAGTGCAGGGCGTACTCTTGCAGGTCGCGGGGAGAGGATAGGTTGGCGGCGACGGCTGGGTTGACCCGCCACTTGCCCTGCACCACATCGTCGTAGTGAATCAGGGTCATGGGCGGCGGGTTGTTGCCGTCGGCATCGACCCAGAAGTAGGGGTGAAACACCTGCATGGTCTGGTGGGTGTCGAGGGTGGCGGTAATGCTGGTGATCTGCCCCAGGTTGCGGTAGATAAACTCGCCCAGGCGGCGGTTGTCGTCGACGGCCCCCTGGCCCGATCGCCCGCCCACAAACAGCTCAAAGCCCGGCAGGCAAAAGGTGTTTTGCACATCGATCAGCAGCAGGCAGAGGCGGCGGCTGTCGTCGCTGGCGGGGGCAATGCTGTGGGTGGCGGCCCAGGCTTTGGCGTCGGTGGCCCGCTGCTGGTAGGGCACGGGCCAGATTTCGCCCACCTTGGCGGGGTCAAAGAAGGGGGGAATGGGCAGGGTTTGCGTCATAGCGGTTTGGGGAAGAGAGGGCGATCGCTGTCTGATCCGAAATCGGATTTGGTAAGCCCCGATTCATAATCAGGAACCCCGTAGGGACATAGCATGTTACGCCCCTACAGGCCCATTTTATTGGCGATCGCCCTACGATCGCATCCCTCGCCTGCGGGTCATCACGGCGATGTATTCGCCGCTGCGCCCGGTGGGGATGGGGTCTGACCAGGCTATGCGATCGCTGTAGCCCAGCGCCACCATTTGGCCAATGGCATCGGTGATTGCGCCGTAGTCGCCTAACAGAATGTGCCGCAGGGTTTCTTGGCGGTAGGTGGGCCTGCCCTGAGCGAAGTCGTTCGCGCTAGCGTCTCCCGTAGGGAGAAAGGGTAGGGTAAACGGTACGGGGGACTCATCCCCCGAGGTGGGTTCTAAAAACATACGGGTCTCCGTTTTCGCTAAAGAAAACGGGGAACGAGTCTAGCTGTCCCCATTGCAGGTAATAAGACGCTAGAGCCTAGAATGATTCCAGGTTATCGCCAGCTTACCTAGGCTAAGTTGGGATGACTCAGGAGAAGAGAGGAGTTCGCACCTCCGCTCTTCTCCGCCTAAAATCATTCCCCGCAGTTTTAATCTGCCAGAAGCAGGGCCAAAGTACAACCGTATGGGCTACTTTACAGTTCAGGGTTTGCTGACGGCGGGCAAACTCTAGAGAGTCTTCAGCCAGACTTGCGTATAGATATGTTCTCGGAGAACCAATTATGGTTGATGACTCAGCTTTTAGCCTTGGCTAGCAGAGCAATGAGACCTTACCGGATAACACTCAAGACCGAGGGCCTATCCAACACATTTGACAGATGATACGCCTATTGCCCGAAGTTAACTGTCAAAAATGTCGGATAACATCCCAAACTAAAGGCTTATTTAGCAAAAATGGTGTTTAATTCCTTAAAAACCAGGTATTATCCCGTAAATCTGCTAGATAATCCTGGAGAATAGAGGTCTTATCCAGCGGATTTGACACTTGATACTTGGTAGCTTCCCAAGGAGGGATTTGTGGCTGCTGAAAAGAAACTGGAAAAATATCTTGTCGAAGCGGAAGCGCATGCAACCTCATTGGACGCATATGCAGCCAATCCCGCAGGGACGTTTTTGATCTACGTGTGTGATGCGTACGACGCATTTCATCATTGCGAGAACAAATTCACCAAGAAGAAAGACGGACATTTCAACAAGGACAGTGAATCAAGTCTTCGTCACATTTCATGTGCGGTTCTAAGTGCGCTTATGGGTCATTTCGAGACATACCAAAAGTCTCTTTTGTCGGGTCTCATTGATCGTTCCGCACATTTCCCGGATTTTGACTCAGGAGCCTTTGTGAAGCACTTCGGAAAACATTGTGGCGGAGATATAAATATTGAGGTAGGTCGCCTGCTTGCCCTTCGAGGGGCTAAAACACAGATAGGCTACGTAATCTCAGATGCCCTACACGGATGGCATGATCCAAGTCGCGTGAACGCATTCTTTAAGGGGTTAGGCGTCAAAAAGGACGCTTTTACAAGTACGCAGGTTTCCGATTTAAGAGTACTGTGGCAATTGAGACACTCAATTGTCCATACTGGAGCGTGGTTATCCTTGCCAGACTCGCAGAAGGTTTCTCGCCTGCATGGTCGTGGCAATAAGCCGATTATTTTTGAGCACGCTTTTGTGAATGCTGTCTGCCGGAAGCTGCATAAGATCGTTAAGCACGTGAACGGTGTACTACTGGCGGAAAGTCAAGTTCTGCTAGGTGCAAATGCGGATCAAGGAGTTATCACTGATCTGGAGAATTTTCTAAACGTGACATCTCCGAAAAATGTGTGGTTGTGAAGCTAACAGCGCATTGCATGTGACGTTTGACCTTCTGCTCATACTCGCTACCGCAAGATTGCATATAGCCCCAAACACACTTGAATGCAGGCGTTAGATTTCACTGCACTATGCTTGAACAAGCACAATTACCATATCCTCCGCAATTCTCTGATGAGCAAATTCAGAAGTGCCGTGAGACCGGCGACTTCATGCCCGTTCTTTTTGAGTGGTATAAGTTTGTTGGGCAGATTTGTATTTTTTTCGCTCAAATAGCTAGGGAATCACCAGCAGTTAAAGAAATATCACCAATTTACTATGCCATTCTTACAGGCTTGTTAAACCGATGTGCGCGATTGATGATATCTAATATTGCTTTATCTCACAACGGACGTTTTGGCGAGACTACGGCGCTGCTTGATCGCTGTATTTTTGAATCTTGTATAAAAGTAGAATGGTTGTGCCATAAAGGCATTGATGACTGTTTCCAGCGCTATCTTGCTAGCGGACTAAAGACAGAGATCGAGCTTGAGTCAGAAATTAGGGGAAATATAGCTGAACGCGAAGATGGTGCAATGCTTAATATAGAAAAGCGTATGCTAGCTTCTATCGAGCGCCACATAAATGCATCAGGGCTTAACAGAAAAGAGATATTAGAATCGAAAAAATTGCCGGACGTTTCAGCAATGCTGCGCGATTTAGGGCATGAAAGGCTGATATACGTTGTTTCTCAAAGGATAGGATCGCATCATGTACACGGCACTTGGCCAAGCCTGCTGTTGCATTACCTTGAGGTGGATGAAGAAGGTTGTTTTTCTCCAAGAGATCACAACTGTGATACTCATCCAAACCAATTCATTATGATTTCACTACAAGTATTAGAAGCGGTAAAGGCGTTCATTATCTATACTATAGAAACAGGAGAGGCAAAATCTATTATAGATCTTTTGGATTCAATTCAAGAAGAAATTATAGATATAAATACAGAGATCATCGGAAGTGACTTTAAGAATGTGGAAGAAATCTAATAATTCCATTGCATGCCGACCGTATCAAGATGCTTGATTAATCCTGAGATGTTACTAGCGGTGGATAAACAGGGTCGTTAAGCTGCAATCTTGTAAAAGAATTTTTTCTCAAACAGTTTTAAGGGGAAATTTGAAATGAGATTTTCCTTTCGACGACTTGAAAAAGAACATGCACTATCAATTCTTCGTTGGCGTTACCTTCCTCCGTATGACACTTATAACTTTGATGCCGATACTACTCAAGAAGACTTATGCTATCTAATTGACCCCAAAAACGCCTTTTATGCAATCTTAAATGTGCACGAAGAACTCGAAGGCTATTACTCTTTCGGAGCAGACGGCCAAGTGCCAGGTGGAGATTACTGCACTAAAGCCCTCGATATCGGCATGGGAATGCAACCAGACTTAGTTGGTCAGGGACAGGGCAAGCACTATGCTCAAGCCGTGGTGAAGTACGGAGTCAACCAATATAGGACACAGAAGTGCCAGGTAACGATCGCGGAATTCAACAAGCGGGCGCAACGAGTTTGGGAACAAGTAGGCCTTAAGCAGATAGGGAAGTTTGTCAAAACCGGTACTGAGGAAGAATTTGTAATTATGATTTATGAAGTCTAGCTTTATCTGTTAGATGAAGGGTACACCGGAGCTTGGTGCTATGACTATCTCTTTAGATTTGCCCTCAGAGTTAGAAAACGAGCTTTCTGCTGAGGCTTCCCAGCTCAAATTACCTCTATGTTATCTGCAACCGCATAACTTACCTTCACCGTTAGGTATCAGTACTTTCTGCTCTACGGATCATCTGTGCAACATCCCGGTTAGCATTTAAGCTCATAACTTGCATTTCTGGGTGCTGTTTCTTGAAAACCCGAAAGACTTCATCTGAAAACGCTTGCCCTATTGCATCTACTCCAGCAAAATCAAAAACCACTACTTTAAATTTATCAACACCAGCTAGCAGCCTTTTTGCTTGAGATCGCGAGACTAATCTTTCATTTCCGTATTGAGCTAGACGGACAGGCACTACCGTTTTTGTAAAGGCATAGTCATCACCTGAGGAAAAACTATCAAATACTTGTTTAGAAGTCCTCGAAGTATTGTTGTTCAGCTTCATGAAAACAGTTGTCCCAGACTTAAAGCCGTCTCTCTCTAAAATCCAGTCTTCTGCTTTGTTAAACTCATGTGAAAAATAGATACTTCCAGAAAGTATCGCAAACTCATCAAACATACGTGACGTAAAAAATATACCCTGACCAGTATGACGATCTGGATCGGTAGTTAACTTACCCTTTGCTAATTCAAGAACTGCATGGCGCTCATCATGCAGTTGTAGTTCCCTCTGAATCTTTTTGAAAATTCCTTCTCCGTCATCGTTGATAATGATTTGGGTGTCAATTGCTGTTCTTTGTAGCTGAACAATAACCGCTTGACCAGATGAATGGTCTATGGCGTTATTCAACATTTCAGTGAACCCATAGAGCCAAATATCCCTGACATTGTCAGGCAAATCACTGACCAACGGCTTGATATCTGAATCCCAAACAATGTCTTCCGCAAGATTGCTGTTTAGATCATATGTTTCCATCCACTCAACCTGTGGATGAAGCTGATAAATTCTGCTTCTTGTAGAGCCCTTAATGACAAGTGCTTTCTGATCAACAAGATGATGAATGTGTTTATTGACAGCTTGCCTACTGATACCGAATTCTTGAGATGCCAAAGTAGCCACGTCTCTTTGATTTTCTTCAACATTTTCCAAGATGAATTGGCGAATTTGCTCACCCCGCTTTCGAACTTTTGACACGGCCTCTCAACCTCATTTGTCAATCTTGTATGCTGCCATTGTCAACCCTGATCTCTTTATTGTCAACTTGCTGCATGTAGTTAGGCACTCCACCGTAAACATCACCTTGTTCTTTCGGAGTAAGGGAGAACAGCGGTATAGCAGGGTCAAAACAAAAGGGGGGCGATCGCACGATCGCCCCCCTTTCACACACCAATTAGCTAGACCTTTAGCCCAGCAGCGCCTTAGCCTTGCTCACCACATTCTCAACGGTGAAGCCAAACTTCTCCATCACCAGGCCGCCGGGGGCAGAGGCCCCAAAGCGGTCAACGCCAATCACGTCGCCTTCGGCACCCACATAGCGGCACCAGCCCATTGTGATACCCGCCTCTACCGCCAGTCGCTTCGTCACCGCCTTGGGCAGCACCGACTCCTGGTAGGCAGCATCCTGGGCGTCAAACAGTTCCCAGGAAGGCATAGAGACTACCCGCACCTTGGTGCCCGCAGACCGCAGTTCCTTAGCCGCATCGACGCAGAGGCTAACCTCGCTGCCGGTGCCAATCAAAATCAGGTCGGGGGTGCCGTCGCAGTCGTCGACAATGTACGCACCCTTGGCCACGCCTTCGATCGAAGAGCCGGGCAGGTTGGGCAGGTTTTGACGGCTAAAGGCCATCAGCGTCGGAGTCTTGCGGTGCTCGACGGCGATCTTGTAGGCTCCCGAGGTTTCGGTGCCGTCGGCGGGGCGAATCACGATCAGGTTGGGGATGGCCCGCAGGGAGGCGATCGTTTCCACCGGCTGGTGGGTGGGGCCGTCTTCGCCCAGACCAATGGAGTCGTGGGTCATGACGTAGATCACGCCCGCCTGGGAGAGGGCCGAGAGGCGAATGGCCGCCCGCATGTAGTCGGCAAACACCAGGAAGGTGGCGCAGTAGGGAATCAGGCCCGAGTTGTGCAGGGCGATGCCGTTGCAGATCGCGCCCATGCCGTGCTCGCGAACGCCAAAGCGCAGGTTGCGGTTTTCGTAGGCACCCTTCTGGAAGCTGCCGGAGATCTTCAGCTCGGTCAGGTTCGAGTGGGTGAGGTCGGCGGAGCCGCCAATCAGCTCGGGGATGGCTGGGGCCAGCGCGTTGAGGGTAACTTCAGAGTTTTTGCGGGTGGCCAGGGCCTTGTCTTCGGGGGTGTAGGTGGGCAGCGCATCGGCCCAGCCCTCGGGTAGCTTGCCCGCCAGCATGCGCTCAAACTCAGCCGCTTCGGCGGCGTACTTGCTGCGGTAGGTGGCCAGGGTTTCTTCCCACTCGGCCTCAAGGCTAGCGCCGCGCTCGACGGCTTTACGCATGTGGTTGAGGGCGTCTTCGGGAGTTTCAAAGTCGCCGTGGCTCCAGCCCAGGTTTTCGCGGGTGAGCTTGATCTCGTCGCCGCCCAGGGCTGCACCGTGGACACCGGCGGTATTTTGCTTATTGGGCGAGCCGTAGCCGATGGTGGTAGTGACTTTGATCATCGAGGGGCGATCGGTGAAGGACTTGGCTGCTTCGATCGCTTTGGCGATCGCATCCAGATCGGTGTTGCCGTTCTCCACGTGCTGCACGTGCCAGCCGTAGGCCTCAAACCGCTTGGCCACATCTTCGGTGAAGGAAATATCCGTCGAGCCGTCGATGGAGATGTGGTTGTCGTCGTAGAGTGCAATCAGCTTGCCCAGGCCCAGGTGCCCAGCCAGGGAGCAGGCCTCGCCCGAAACCCCTTCCATGTTGCAGCCGTCGCCCAAGATGACGTAGGTGTAGTGGTCAACCAGGGTGGTGTCGGGCTTGTTGAACTTGGCGGCCAGGTGCGCTTCGGCCATGGCCAGACCCACGGCGTTGGCAATGCCCTGCCCCAGCGGGCCAGTGGTGACTTCAACCCCAGGGGTCTCAAAGTTCTCGGGGTGACCGGGGGTGCGAGCGCCCCACTGGCGGAACTGCTTGAGGTCGTCCAGCGTCACGCTGTCGTAGCCGGTCAGGTAGAGCAGGGCGTACTGCAGCATGCAGCCATGGCCCGCCGACAGCACAAAGCGATCGCGGTTAAACCAGTAGGGGTTTTTGGGGTTAAACCGCATGAACTTATCCCACAGCACGTAGGCCATAGGGGCAGCGCCCATCGGCAGACCGGGGTGGCCAGACTTGGCCTTTTCCACCGCATCAATTGCTAAAAAGCGAATGGAATTAATACAGAGTTCTTCCAGGGATTGGGTTGCAACAGCCATAGGTTCAACAGCTTAACGACGGGTTTTCGGAGCAGCACGCAGCACTAGGGGTAGCCCAGGGGCTAACACGGTCACCGGCCTGAATAAATCAAGACCACACACAGACACCACACACATTGCCTTCGCCTTTCAGCAGACCCCGCAACCAGACGATTGTCAATACCCCCTGGTCAGGCAAGGCACGAAGCTCAGGTGCCTAAGGGCAATTTTCTGAGGCACACCTTAGGTTATTATACCTACCAATCTGTAGCTCTAGCTACGATATTTCTTAAACACCAGGGTGACGTTGTGGCCACCAAAGCCAAAGGAGTTAGACAGCGCTACCTCAATTGGCATCGGGCGACTCTGGTTGGGAATGTAGTCGAGGTCGCAGTCGGGGTCGGGTTCACTCAGGTTGATGGTGGGTGGGGCGATATCGTTGGCGATCGCCAGGCAGGTCGCTACCCCCTCAATGCCCCCAGAGCCACCCAGCAGGTGCCCGGTCATCGACTTGGTCGAGCTGACCGGCACGGTGTGGGCTACCTCCCCCAGGGCCGTTTTGATGGCCTTGGTTTCGGTGGGGTCGTTAGCCCCCGTGCTGGTGCCGTGGGCATTGATGTAGCTGATCTGCTCGGGCAAAATGCCAGCATCTTTGAGGGCCATTTGAATGCAGCGAGCCGCCCCAGCGCCGCCGGGTACGGGCGACGTCATGTGGTAGGCATCGCAGGTCATGCCGTAGCCGACAATCTCAGCGTAGATGGTGGCCCCCCGGCTGAGGGCGTGCTGCAGCTCTTCGAGAATGAGAATGCCGCAGCCTTCGCCAATCACAAAGCCGTCGCGAGACTTGTCGAAGGGGCGACTGGCGGTGGTGGGGTCATCGTTGCGGGTGGAGAGGGCGCGGGCCGAGGCAAACCCGGCCAGCGACAGGGGCGTCACCGCCGCCTCGGTACCGCCGCAGATCATCGCCTGGGCATAGCCGTTTTGAATCAGCCGAAAGGCATCGCCGATGGCGTTAGACCCTGCCGCACAGGCCGTCACCGGACAGGTGCTCGGCCCCTTGGCGCCCGTGTGAATGGCGGTCAGCCCCGCCGCCATGTTGGCGATCATCATCGGAATCATGAAGGGGCTACAGCGGCTCGGCCCCCGAGTCAGGTAAATTTCCTGCTGGTCTTCGAGCACCTTGAGGCCACCAATGCCGGAGCCGATGCAGGTGCCAACTTGCTCGGCGTTGAGATCGGTAATGCTCAGCCCGGCGTGGGCCAGGGCTCGCTGCCCGGCAATCACCGCAAACTGGGCGAAGCGGTCCATGCGCTTGACTTCTTTTTTGTCCAAAAATTCGCCTGGGTCAAACCCCTTGACTTCGCCAGCAATTTGCGACGCGTGCTGAGACGGGTCGAAGAGGGTAATGCGATCGGTGCCGCTGCGCCCGGCCACTAGCCCTGCCCAGTACTCTTCCAGGCTGTTGCCAATGGGGGTAATGGCATCCATGCCAGTTACCACAACGCGCTTTGAGTCAGAGTTTGCCATAGCCAAAAATGGGATAAAACCAGGGAAATTTTAAAGGGGGTTGGCCGCGGGGTAGATCAGAGTTGAGGGCGTCAGATTTAGGGTTTTGGACTGGCCTTGCCCCCTGAACCTGACTCCCTATCTCTCAAAACCCACCCCTATCTACTGGCTGAGCCTGGAGATGGCGACCTAGGCGGCTGCTTTTTCTTCGATGAAATTAACGGCATCTTGCACGGTGGCAATGCCCTCCGCCGCTTCGTCAGGAATTTCAATCCCGAATTCTTCTTCCAGGGCCATAACCAGCTCTACAGTATCGAGAGAATCGGCGCCCAGGTCGTTGGCAAAGCTAGCCTCGGGTTTAACGTCAGCCTCTTCAACCCCTAGCTGCTCGCTGACAATCTTTTTGACCTTTTCAAAAGTCTCTGCGCTCATGGTTCTCCAACGCCTCTTTGTACAGATTAATCGACAACAAAAAACCTTATCATCCTGCGACCCCATCGAGACGAATATCTGACGTCAAGCCCCAGCATAAGGCCGCCCAATTTCGAGCATTCCTCCATAGTATCGGAAAAAAGTATCCGCAAAAGAACCCTACCAGAACTCCGTTGCTCGGTAGCCCAGTTCTTCTAGCATGACCCGCAGCAGGGGCAGGCTGAGGCCAATTACGTTGGTATGGCAGCCCTCAATTTTTTCAATGAACATGCCGCCTTTGCCGTCGATTGAGAACGCTCCGGCACAGGCCAGTGGCTCGCCCGAATTGACATAGGCCTCAATGGTGGCGTTGTCGATGTCGGCAAAGTAAACGCGCGTTACGGCGCTGCGCACCAGAGTAATGCCGCTGGGGGCAATCAGGGCGTGGCCGGTGTGAATTTCGCCGATATTGCCTCGCATTGCCTGCCAGCGGGCGATCGCATCTTCCTTATCTTCAGGCTTGCCGTAGATTTTGCCCTGAAAGGCCATCACCGAGTCGCACCCAAGCACCAGCGCGCTGGGAAACTGGGGCGCGACCGACTCGGCCTTGCAGCGGGCCAGCGTGGCCACGTAGCTGGGCGGGGCCGTGAGCGCGACCTGGTCTTCGTCGAAGTTGCTGGGGCAGACAAAGGGGTGAATGCCTGCCCCCACCAGCAGCAGGCGGCGACCCTTAGAGGCTGAGGCGAGCACGAACTGGGGTCGGGGAGAGGTCGGCATAGATGACACTGACTACGAACAAAGAACGTCCTGCTACAAAACGCTCAACGCCAAGGCACCGGGTGCCTGTCAGAACGCCAAGTTGGCCTCTGATGAGCTAAGGCACCCGGTGCCTGCAAGTTAGGACACCTTAAAGGAGGCGACTGACTGCTTCATCATGTCTTTCACCTTCTCCCAGCGGCCTTCGTCGGTGGAGGCGTTGAAGGTGTAGAGCTTGCCACGGCGCACAATGGCGCTGGCCAGGTTGTGGCGCGGCCCGGCGGGTAGGTCGGCCAGGTATTCGAGAATGTAGTAGGTCTTGTTGTCGGCGGTGGCAATGCGCTGAGCGCTGAGCAGGTCAACGCTGCTTTCGTCACCTGACAGGGCGCTAAAACTCTTGGAGAGCTTGTAGCCTACTTCGGTGGGGGTGCCGAGGTCGTCGAGGTCTTTGCCCTCGGGCACCTCGCTGACCACCACGCTGACGTTTTCGGTCTCGTGAATGATGTCGTGGAATACCACATCGGCGGCACCGGGGACGTTGACCTCAACCCAGCCGGTGGGGTACATAAACTCGTAGCCTGAGTACTGGTCGGCGTAGGCCTGTAGCCCACCGCCGCCGCCCACGCAGCCCTGGATGGTAACAGCAAAAACAATCAAAAGCACTGTGGCCAGCCGCTTCAGCATGGGTCGACGTCCTTGGATCACGATCAGCAATAATTGTTAATTGTCTCACACGGCTGCTCAAGCCTGCTTTTGAAAAAACAGCAGATGCTGCTCGGGTAGGCTGTCGTCGGTCTTGAGCCATTCCAGACCCACAGCGGCCATTTCGCGGCGCACCTGGGCCACGCTCATCTTGTGCAGCCGCTTGATCATAATCATGGGGTTTTCGGCCCGGTACTCGGCGAGCACGACCCGTCCACCGGGTTTGAGGGCCGCCACGACGCCATGCATCATCTCGTGGGGGTAGGCAAACTCGTGGTAGGCATCGACCATGAGCGCCAGATCGATTGAATTTGGGGGCAGGTTGGGACTGTCGATCTGGCCGAGAATGGGCTCTACGTTTGCAATCTCTTTGGCTTCGAGTTCCTGCTGCAGCATCGCCAGCATTTCGGGCTGAATGTCTACCGCCAGCACCTTGCCCTGGGGCACCAGCGGGGCGATACGGCGGGCGAAGTAGCCGGTGCCAGCGCCAATATCGGCCACGACATCGGTGGGGACAAGATCGAGGGATGCGATCGCCGCCTGGGGTCGTTCTTGCAGGGCTCGACTGGGGCGATCGAGCCAGCCCGCTCCCTGATGGCCCATAGTTTGGGCGATTTCGCGGCCCAGATACACTTTGCCAATGCCATCGGGGCTGGGGGCAACGGTTTGGTAGTCGGGCCTTAGATTGGGACTGGCCTGCAGCGTCGGGGCACCGCAGGCGGTTAGACCCCAGAGGACAAAAACTAGGGCCAGAGCGCGCAGGACTGGCCAGCGCAGGATAGAGGCGATGCCGGGACGGATACTCGCTCTGAGTCGGTTCCCGGTTCTGGGATGCCACAGGCTATACGCTGCGCGAATTGCAGCCCAATCATGGGGCTGGCTATGGAGCCGTGGGGCGGGGCGATTCATAGGGCAGTGGCAAAAACTGGGCTTTTGTTGGGCTTTTGGTTGAGCTTCTTATTGGGCCTCTACCGGAGCCGGGGTAGCCGGTTCTAGCTGGGTGATCAGGGCCAAGTTGACCTGGTCTTCGGCTGGCTGGCTCAGTTCGGCGCGCACATTGGGGCCAAAGAACGATTCGATTTTTGGTTTTTTTTCTACCCAGGTGGAAAACGGAACCGTGGACGAATCGAATTCCAGTACCAGGGCATAGCTGCCATCCATTTCTGTCTCGTGGAGACCGCTAAGTTCAGGGCACTCCTGCCCCGACGGGCTCAGCCCCAGCTTTTGTAGGGCGACATCCAGGTGAGCTTCTTGCCCGTAGCGGTAGCGGGTGACATCCTGGCGCACCTGGTTTTGGGTGGGGGTGGCCTGCTCTTCGCGCAGCTTGAGAACGTCCGGAGAGGTGGGCTGGGTGTAGGGCGCAGGCTCTAGCTCCGCCGCCCGCAGCGCCAGCCCGCCCAGCAGCACGGGAATGCCGTAGAAAAACCCCACCAGGTTAAGAGTGGAGTTGTCTTGAAAGTAAGCGACAAAGCCAACGATGGTGAGCACTCCCCCCACGGCTAGCAGCACCAGGCTCAGGTTAAATCGCCCCAGTTTAATTCGCCCCAGCATATGGTCCTCACGTTAGAAAAGCTTACATGTCTAATCATGCCGCCTTGTGGGTGAGAAAGGTAGGGCACCTACTGCCATTCCTCCTGCCCCAGCTCAGTCTCCTCCGCCCAGCGCTCTAGGGTAATGCCCACGGTTTGCTCTAGCTGCGCGACGGTGTTGAGAAAGGCAATGCGGGCTGCAAGTTCGTTGGTTTGGGCATTCACCAGCGACTCTTCCTGGTTGATTAGCTGAAACAGAGTAACTCCACCGCGCCCGAGGCGAAACTGGGCCTGGTCGGCTTCGAGCTGGCGACGGGCGTTGAGGGTGGCCCGCTCAGCGGCCTCTACCTGGAGCAGGCTGGCCTGGGCCTCGTTTAGCCCCGCCACAACATCGTTGCGAATTTGGTCTTGCAGCTGGGCCAGGGTGTTGTCCTGCTGCTGTAGGGCAATGTCGCTGGCGACGCGGGTGGTTTCGGATGCGGGGTCGCCAAAGGTGCGGGTGGCGACTAGCCCGACGGCGCTGCGATCGCTGTCACCCAGGGTGCCGTCGGCCACGGCATTGAGCTGCCAGCGCAGGTTGTCTTGGGCCAGCAGCAGGCCTAGCTCCTGCTGCTGCCGCTGCAGCTGGGCCTGGCGGTAGTCAGTGCGCTGGGCCAGAGCTGTCGCCACTAATGCTTCAGACTCGTAGGTGGCGACCTGGGCGGCGGCGGCAGTAAAGAGCTGGGCGATCGCATCCACCGAAGCCACAAAGCGCAGGTCGGCGTCGGTGCCAATCAGGTTGAGCAGGGCGCTGTTGGCCTGGTCGAGCTGGTTGCGGGCATCGACCAGGTTGCGCTGGGCATCGGCGAGCGATCGCTCTGGGTCAAACAGGTCGATGGGGGCTCGCCGTCCGGCCTGCACCAGGGCCTGCAAAATTTCCAGCTGTTGCTGGCGTCGCTCCAGGGCCTGGGCCTGAATTTCCACCTGAGCCTGGGCGTTGATCAGGTCGTTGTAGCGAAAAATGGCGGTGGTTAGCGTATCGATCAGGGTGCCGTGCAGGGCCAGCTGGTTACGGGTTTCGCCCAGGCGGGCCTGGTTGAGCGGGGCCTCATTGACGGCCCGACCAAAGCCCCGCAGCAGCGGCTGACTGACTCGAAACTGAAGCGCCTGACCGCCCTCGAAGGGCGTGAGGCCCACTTCAAAGCTGGTGCCCAAACGAGTGGTGAGAGCGGTATCCAGACGCACCTCCTGGTCAAAGTCGGTGCGATCGCCCCCCAGCAGCACCGAGCCAAGGGTTTCATCGATGCTCTCCTCACCACCAAACTGGCTGCGTGCTGCATCGGCCCGAATGGTGGGAGTAAAGCGAGGATTAAAGGTCTGCTCAGCAGCGGCGAGCTGCTGCCGCTGCACAATGCGTTCTAGCGCCTGGTTGCGCAGCTCGCGATTGCCCTCCAGGGTGAGATTGAGCAGCTCGGGCAGCGTCAGGGTAATAGCGTCTGAATTGGTTGTCTCACCACTATCTGGAACAGCGGGTTCTGCCTCTACCGGAGGTTCTGCCAGCGGCACTGATTCTGCAAAAGCTGGTAGGGAGAGGGTCACTAGCCCCAGGGCAAACCCCATCCTCAGCCCCCCATAAATCAGAACCGTCACGATTCTCATGCTCTCAACCATGAAGCACTACTCTCTGCAAGCGAATTTCTTGATTATGCTGGCTTTCTCCCTCGGGGAGACGCAAAGCGAATGACTTCGCTCAGCCCTACTCCCCTCGCAACGCCTGTACCACGTCGATCTGCGTCACCCGCAGGGCCGGCAAAAAGCTCGCCCCCACCCCGACCCCAAAAGCCGCACCCATCGACAGGGCGGCATCGCGCCAGTTGAACTCGTAGGGGGCCTCAAAAATAGTGGTGGTGGCCGCCTTGGTCAGGAGGTGTACGGTGCCGACCGCTGTGGTGCCGCCGATTAGGCTGAGCAGAGCGGCCTCGGCAATAAACTGGGCCATGATTTCGAGATCGGTGGCCCCGATCGCGCGGCGCAGACCAATTTCGCGGGTGCGCTCCATGATTGCGGCGATGGTGATGTTGGCGATGCCGACGCCGCCGATCACCAGGGCCAGCAGCCCCACCGCCTTGAGCACGCGAATGGAGGCTCGCTGGCGCTGTTCTTCTTCGTAGAGGTCTTCGACATTGCCGCCCGCATAGATCTCATAGTCGGGAAACATTTGCTTGAGCTGGGCCTCGACCTGATCGGGCACGGTGTCGTAGTCGTTGAGGTCGCGCAGGGCCACTTGGAGCTGTCGCCAGGCGCGGTAGCGGCCCATTAAGATATCGCCGTAGGCTTCGGGTACCCACAGCGTGCCGGGAGGTTCGCCATCCTCGTTTCCCTCAATATTTTTAGTTTCGATCAGCCCAACGACGGTAAAGCGGGTACCGTCGATAAAAATACCTTCGCCCAGGGGCGAACCCTCCTGAAACAGTTTTTGGGCCAGGATGGTGTCAATGATGGCTACGGGTCGAAAGGCTTCAAAGTCTTCCAGGTCAAAGAATCGGCCCTCCAGCACCTGCCGCCCGGTGGTGCGCTGGTAATTTTCGGACACGCTCCAGGCGTCGATGTTGTCGGTCACGATGCCGCCATACTGCACCTCATTGATCACCCACACGTAGGACACGCGGCTAATGCTCAAAATGCCGGGCACAGCCTGCTCAAGCTCAGCGATCGCGGCGGCATCAAACTCGGCGGGCGGGCGATCGCGGCCACCGAATACGGAGACAACAACGTTGGGGTTGTCTCTGGCCTCCAGGCGCTCTTGCAGCACCCGGTTGGCGATCGTGTCGATATTGAGGGTGGCGTTGACAGCGGCCACGCCCATGAAAATGCCCAGAGTGGTGAGGCCAGAGCGCACCCAGTTGCCGGTCACATCCCGCAGGGTGGTGAGG
>PYER01000424.1 GCA_003017855.1 filamentous cyanobacterium CCT1 | reverse complement strand
CCACCGAATGCCCCCTACGCCCCCACTCACCTACCCACCCACTTCCCTCCATGCGTGTTCTCCAAATCATCCCTTCCATCTCCCTCATCTACGGCGGTCCCAGCCAGATGATGCGGGGGTTTGCTCAGGGGTTGGCCACAGCGGGGGCAGAGGTCACCATTCTGACGACCAGCGCCAATGGCGATGCCGGACAGCCTCCTCTGGACGTCCCCCTGGGAGTGCCGGTGCTGGAGGAAAACTACACAGTGTGCTACTTCGCCTGCTCGCCCTGGCGGCGGTATAAGTTTTCGGTAGGGCTGCTACGGTGGCTTCATCAACACGGTCACGAGTACGACCTAGCCCACATTCACGCGCTGTTTTCGCCGCTGAGTACGGCGGCGGCGATGGTGGCCCGGCGGCGAGGACTGCCCTACGTGCTGCGACCGCTGGGCACCCTCGACCCGGCTGATTTGCAGAAAAAGAAGCGGCTCAAGCAGATTTACGGTCGCCTGCTAGAAGCGCCCAATATTGCGGGGGCGGCGGCGCTGCACTTTACCAGCCCCATTGAAGCCCAAGTCTCCCATCGATTTGGGGCACAGACGCAGGACTGGGTGATTCCCCTGGGCGTTCAACCGCTACCTAAGCTATCCGAGGAGGAGCGCCAAAGGATTTTAGCGCAGATAGGAATTTCTCAGCAGCGGCCCCTCGTGCTCTACCTCTCTCGCCTCGATCCTAAAAAGGGGCTGGATTTGCTGCTGCCCGCTCTGGAGCAACTTCCGGCTCAGGGCATGGATTTTCAGCTGGTGCTGGCGGGAGGTAACCCTCAAGATCCGGCGTATGAGAAGGCGGTGGGCGATCGCATTCGTGCCTCTACACTGAGCGATCGCATGGTGCTGACCGGCTTCGTTACCGGCCCCACCAAGGCCGCTTTGCTCCAGGCCGCCGACCTGTTTGTGCTGCCCTCCTACTACGAGAACTTTGGCATTGCCGTGGCTGAGGCGATGGCCGCTGGTATTCCTGTGGTGGTGTCGAAGGGGGTCTACATCTGGCCTGAGATTGCCGCCAGCAGCAGCGGCTGGGTGTGTGAACTGAGTGTAGAGGGCGTTGCCCAGGCCCTGACAGAGGCGTTGGGAAATTCTTCCCAGCGGCAGCTGCGAGGGCGGCAGGCCCGGGTATATGCTCAAAATAGTTACGAATGGGGCGCGATCGCTCAAAAAACCCTGGCCGCTTACGCGACTGTGCTGCCTCAGCCGCCGGCCAGCACCAGGTCTCTATCCTCTAGGTAGCCTATGTCTGGATAGTGTCACAATCCGCACATCTTGCCCATCAGGAAACGGTGTATAAAGATACGTATAAAGGTACGTTAAGGAACCCATCAAATTTTTCACCCCTTAGTGGAAAATTTAAACACAGAGCGAGATCTACCCCTAGCCACTCAGCGTTACAGGTCAACCTCCCATGCTTCAGGATGCCAAAGCGATTCGGTACTACCAGCGGATTACCGATGCCTTCGTCGACCAGTGGAACCGAGGCTATCGCACCAGCGACCTCCGCCTCTTCCTCGAAGGCTATCTGGCGGCGCTTCGCCACTCTGATGCCCTCGAACCCTACTGGGTGCATCGCCTTGAGGAAGATACAATCCGCTATCTCAATGACCCGTCAAATTTTGCCGTTCCTATGCCCGAACCTGAAATTTATTGACGTCTTGGGCCGCTAATATCGATTAGCGGCTTTTTAAGTGCTGTATTGTCCCTGAAGGGATTCTGCAGGTTGAGCTGAGACTGTCCTCGTGCTCAGGGTATGGGGTGACGAACTGTCTTGTTCTATTTATCTACCTAATCCGCAGCAAAAAAGCTCCTGCCCTAGGGCAGGAGCTTTTCTCATAGGGCCCTTTCAGGCTACCGACCTCAACCTTAGTCGAGGTCGCCCATGGCAAGCACGGGTTCAGATTCGCGATCGATACCTTTCTCGAAGCCTGCCTCAGCCGCGCGGGCGCGACCAGCATGCCAGAGGTGGCCAATCAGGAAGAAGAAACCCAGCACAAAGTGAGAGGTCGACAACCACTGGCGGGGGTTCACAAAGTTCACAGAGTTGATCTCAGTGATCACACCACCCACCGAGTTGATGGAGGCGTTTGGCGCGTGAGTCATATACTCAGCCGCGCGACGCACCTGCCAATCCTGAATGTCGTTGGTGAGCTTGTCCAAGTCAAGGCCGTTGGGGCCACGTAGGGGCTCCAACCAGGGACCTTGGAAGTCCCAGAAGCGCATGGTCTCACCACCAAAGATGATCTCACCGGTAGGAGAGCGCATCAGGTACTTACCTAGACCAGTGGGGCCCTGGGCCGCACCAATGTTGGCACCCAGGCGCATGTCGCGCACCAGGAAGGTCATCGCCTGAGCCTGCGAAGACTCGGCGTTGGTGGGGCCGTAGAACTCAGAGGGGTAAGCGGTGTTGTTGAACCACACGTAGCAGGAGGCGATAAAGCCCATCAGAGACAGAGCGCCCAGGCTGTACGACAGGTAAGCCTCACCCGACCAGATCAGAGCGCGACGCGCCCAGCCAAAGGGCTTGGTCAGAATGTGCCAGATGCCGCCAGCGATGCAAATCAGGCCAACCCATATGTGACCGCCGATGATGTCTTCCATGTTGTTGACACCAACAATCCAGCCGTCGCCACCAAAGGGAGAACCCACCAGGTAGCCAAAGATGACAGCAGGGTTCAGCGTGGGGTTGGTGATAACCCGCACATCACCACCGCCCGGTGCCCAGGTGTCATAGACGCCACCAAAGACACAGGCTTTCAGCACCAGCAGCAGAGCACCACAACCTAGCAGGATCAGGTGATAGCCGATGATGTTGGTCATCTGGTTCTTGTCTTTCCAGTCGTAGCCGAAGAAGGACGAGTACTCCTCCAGCACTTCGGGACCGCGCAGGGCGTGGTAAATACCACCCAGGCCCAGTACCGCAGACGAGATCAGGTGCAGTACACCGACAACAAAGTAGGGGAAGGTGTTGATAACTTCACCACCAGGTCCTACCCCCCAGCCCAGCGTGGCCAGGTGAGGGAGCAGAATGAAGCCCTGCTCATACAGAGGCTTATCGGGAACAAAGTGAGCTACTTCAAACAGGGTCATAGCCCCTGCCCAGAACACAATCAGACCAGCGTGGGCGACGTGGGCGCCCAGCAGCTTGCCGGATAGGTTGATTAGTCGGGCGTTACCAGACCACCAGGCAAAGCCGGTGGATTCCTGGTCGCGCCCAGCAATATACGAGTTGCTAGAGAGCGTTACCACGGGGGAGTACCTCTTCGGGGAATACAAACTTCTCATGGGGCTGGTCGGTCGGGGCCATCCACGCCCGGATGCCTTCGTTCAGCAAGAT
>PYER01000423.1 GCA_003017855.1 filamentous cyanobacterium CCT1 | reverse complement strand
CGGGCGGGCTGACCGTTGGCATTTTGCCCTCGGCCGATGGAGCCGATATGTCAACCGCCGTTGACATTCCTATTCTGACCGGGCTAGGCGACGGCCGCAATGTAGTGAATGTGCTGTCGAGTCGCGTAGTCATAGCCTGCGGGCTGGGGCCAGGCACAGCCGCCGAAATTGCCCTTGCCCTCAAGGCCCAGCGGCCCGTCATTTTGATGGCGATGCCCCCCGGCGCCAGCGCTCTGTGGCAAAGTTTAGCGATGGGGCCGATCGCGATCGCCGATACCGTCGAAGCAGCCGTAGCGCAGATCCAGCAGTGGCTGGCTCCCTGAATACACCACCCTTGCGCTCAGTTCGCCATCAGCCCGTATACCCGCTTACAAGCAGAATCTAGTGTTGCAGACGACATTACTCACTCCTTTTGCCAATAATTCGCCGACAATTGGCAAAAACTTCTTTAAGGTAAGGTAAGAGCCACGTCCCTCATCTGCTGGTGCCATGACAGACGACCAACCGTCTCCAAAGGAAAATTTTCTTTTCCCTCGCAGTAAGTACTGGGGCGAGTTTACGCCGCAGCAGCTGGCCTTTAACGCCAACCTGCAGGAGTTTGCCCAGCGCGTTTCCTTTGTGTGCAACTTGGAGACTGGCGGCAAGATGTCGGCCGACGATGCCTACAACGAAATTAAGCGGCTGTGGAAAGACCTGAAGCAGTCTAAGGCCAACTTGATTGACGCTGTACCGCCCGAGCTGCCACCCGAGCTGCCGCCTGAGTGACTAGCCGCCCGAGTAAGTTCCCGATGCGGCAGGGCAAATGCCATTTGCCCCTACAGGCTGGTCTGAATGAACCTTGGGTTGTGCAGTTTGGATTTGGGATGAGGCGGTGTGGCTGGCATTAAAACGCCGCTGAGGCCAGGTAAAAACTGATCAAAAAGCCCGCGATAGTTGAAAACGTTACTGAGCCGCCGCCCATTTCGTAGGCTTCGGGCATCATCGTGCTGGCGATCATTGCCAAAATGGCGCCCCCCGCCGTCGCCTGGGCCACCGCCAGCATCCAGTCGGTAGCGATGTTGACCATCAGGCCGCCCACCATCGCCATCAGCCCGCTGAGCAGCACCGCACCGCCCCACAGGGCCAGGATGCGCTGGGCCGAGGTGCCCGCCTGGCGCATGCCAATGGAGCTAGTCATGGCCTCAGGAATGTTGGAGATAAACACGGCCATCAAAAACGACGCCCCGGTGTGGCCCGTGCCTACATGAAAACCGATTACCAGCGCCTCAGGAATATTGTCGATCAGGGTGCCGACCAAAATAGCCAGCGGGGCAGAACTTTGGGCCAGCTCTTTGAACTGCTGTTCAGAGATGGGAATATCGACCTCAACGCTGTCGAGCACCTGCCGCCGCCACTGATCGTCATCGACCGGGACGGGTTTGGTGGTCGATTGGGTCGTTTCGCGCAGCCGTCGGGCCAAAATGCGGCTCAGCCCGCTGGAGAGCTGGGGGGCGTAGGTGAGCATGGCGTCGAAGTCGGTCTTGTCGAGCTCGTACAGCTCCATCGGGGTTTTGGCCCGCACCGTGGCCGATCGCTCTTCGCCCGTCAGCAAGGCCATTTCGCCAAACATTTCGCCCGCGCCCAGGGCGGCGAGTCGCTGCGACCCCTTAAAGATTTCGGCCTCGCCCTCCACAATCAAAAACATGGAATTGCCGGGTGCCCCCTCCAGACACAGCACTGTACCCGGCTCGACCTGGAGGGGCTTGAGCAGGGGAATAATGGCCTGCATTTCAGAGGGGGACAGGCTGTGGAGCATCTCGATGTGACCGATGCGATCGAGCACCTCGGAGGCTTCGTCCTGACGGTGGTGGTAGAGAAAGCGCCGCGACGATGACGGGTGGCGAATGAAGCCGCCCTGGTTGTCGATGTAGGTGACAATGACGGTAAACAGGGTGCCGCCCAGGGCAAACCCGATTACCAGCGGCCAGAAGCCGCTGCTTTGAAAGGCAGGTAGGGTGATGTCGTAGGCAATGGCTGAGAGTAGGGTACCACTGCCAAAGGCCATAATCGCCGCTGTCAGCGATCGCGCCGGTCGCCAGACAATTCCTAAAACCGCTCCGACCAGCAGACTAGAGGCACCCAACAACCCTTGAAATAGCGCAGTAAAAGGAACGCTCATTACCGAAATGACAGGGCATTATGACCAGGTTACTGCACAATGCTCCGCTTCCTGGCAAACTAGAGCCTAGGATATCAGAGGTCAATGGTCTGTCTACTATGAACCCACCGACCCAGCGCCGTCGTCGCCCTAGCCCCAGTCGCCCCTCGCGATCGCGTCCTTCCGGCCGCGCCCTCCGCCGTCCGATCGCCGGGCTGTGGCTGCTGTGCGGGCTCCTCTACGCCACCGCCGGGATGATTTTGACCACCCTGGCCGACCCCTGGGTGTGGCTGGCCGCCGCGATCGGTGCCGTCATTCAGAGCGCAGCGCTGGCTGGCCCGGTGGCGCTACAGCGGTTTCGCTGGCTCACCGCCAATCTGCTGGTGCTGGGCAGCATCGCCGGGGGCACAGCTCTAGCCGTGGCCCTCTCTATCGCCCTCAACCACCTGGGCACCGACAACCTCGACGACCTCACCCTCGGGCGAGCGATCGCCGAGATTCTGCTCTACAGCCTGCTGGCGGTGGGGCTGGCGGTGCTGTGCAGTCTAGCTACGGCTAACCTGGGCGATCGCCTGCTGCGCCGCAACCAGAGCAGCAAAATTGGTCTCCTTTTAGTCGTCACCGCGCTGGTTGGGCTGGCGGCAGGCGGCGGTATTGGGCTGCTGACCACCTAGAGCTGGCTAGGCAATGTCGTAGCGAAAGCTCAGGGTGGCCCAGCGATCGTGGTGCAGGGCATAGTAGTCAGTAGCGCCAGCGCTGGCGTTGAGGTCTTGCAGCAGCGCCTGGGCCAGCCGCAGGGGCTGACGTACGGGCCGAAAGCCCGTCGCCAGAGCGGGTGGGTTGCTGCCCAGTACCGCCAGGCAGCGCTCAAGGGGCTGTGCACTAAAAATAATGTGGGCCTCGACCCAAACAGCCGCTCCGGGCATGGCCCAGCCAGCGCCATTGGCCGGAAAGGTAAAAATCTGGCCAGGATCTAACGGCGTCGCGGCCGGGGGCACCTCGGCGCCATCGTCATCGATCCCGTCGGGTAGGGTCATCAGAGCTGTGCATTCGCCCCGGCTGTCAAAGCTAATCCAGAGCAGGTGCAGAGGCTGAGTGGAGACGTTGGCCAGGCGGTAGCCAATCCGGCAGTCGCGGGGCAGCATGATGGGGTCAGTGTCAGCCGCCTTCTGTGCCTGTCGTATCGCCACTGGCCAGGTCGCAGTGGGGCTGCGCTCGGTAGTCTGCACCAGCAGCGGTCTGGGCT
>PYER01000093.1 GCA_003017855.1 filamentous cyanobacterium CCT1 | reverse complement strand
GGGCTGCACCACCCCCGTCGAAGTGCTCGACCCCAATGCCCCCCCCGAAACCGAGGCTCCTGCTACCGAAGAGCCTGGCGCTACCATTGACGTCTTTTTTGGCGATGTCGAAAGCCCCGCTGGCGGCACCGTAAAGCAGCTTCGACTCCCCGGCCCTGAGAGTGCGGTGCTGGTGACCTGCGATCAGGAGGGGTTTACGCCCTTTGCCTACAGCGACATGGGCATGGACTGGGTAGGCTGCGAAACAACTACCCCTGACAACACTGCGGCCCTAGAGTCTACCCTGGCCGAGCCTGAGCTGTCTGACGTGCCCAGCCCCGTGGGCGGCACGGTTTCTCAAGTCACCATCCCCGGCCCCCAGAGCGCTGTTTCAGTGCTCTGCGAAACCGGTTCTCCCTTTGTTTACGAAGACCAGGGGACCTGGATTGGCTGCCAGGGCAGCTAGGTTCGACTCCGCTCACCTACCAGCACTCGGTAGGTGAGCGAAGTCGAACCCCAAGCCCCTCTTGCCGAGCGATAACTCGGCGGGTGAGCACCGTCGAACCCTATGCTCCGACGGCCTCCTTGGCGGCGTACAGCACCTCGGCGGTGATACTGTTGATGCCCTGGGATTGGGCAAACTTCTCGGTATTGCGCTTCACTTTGCCGCGCACAAAGCCGGGAATTTTTTGCAGCTCTGCCAGACCGTCGGTGCTCCAGTCGAGGCCATTGGCGTCGGCGCTCATAGTTTTGGTCAGCACCTCTTTGGTATCGTGGCCGCCGAAGAACTCCAGCAGGTGGTCTTCCATGCCCAGGGTGAAGGAGTTGTACACCAGGTCGACGATCTGGTTGGCCCCTTCGTAGCCCATGAACGGGCGATACCCCACCGGGAAGTTTTGAATGTGGATGGGGGCGGCGATCACGCCGCAGGGAATATCGAGGCGCTTGCCCACGTGGCGCTCCATCTGGGTGCCGAAAATGGCGGCGGGCTCAAGCTGGGCAATGCGATCGCCGATTTCCCCATTGTCTTCGCTGACCAAAATCTCGTCGCAGTACTCGCCGACCTCGGCGGTGAACCAGTCAGCATCGTACTTGCAGTAGGTACCCGCCAGCACCACGTGAATGCCCATTTCGCGGGCCAGAATTTTGGTCATGGCGGCGGCGTGGGTGCTGTCGCCAAATACCACCGCCTTTTTGCCGGTCAGGTTTTGACAGTCGATCGATCGCGAGAACCAGGCCGCCTGAGACACAAACCGGGTCTGCTCGTCGATGAAATCGTCGTAGTTGACGTCGGCCCCCTGCTCGTTCAGCACCGCTTGAATAGCGCGAATGCAGCGGGCGGTCTCGACAATGCCCATCGGGGTGATGTCGACGTAGGGCATCCCCAGCTCATCTTTGAGATACTCTGCCGTCAGCGGCCCCACTTCGCGATAGGGCACCAGGTTGAACCAGGCCCGGCTCATCTTTTGAATATCGTGGACGCTGGCCCCGTCGGGCATGACCAGGTTGACCTCAATGCCGAGCTGAGCCATCAGGGTGCGCAGCTCGCGGCAGTCGTGGTTGTTGTGGAAGCCCAGGGTGGTGAGGCCAATGATATTCACCGAGGGTTTCTCGGTTTTGCCCTCGGGCAGGGTGCCCTGCTTGCGGGCTTTGGCCAGGTAGAACTGCACAATCTGCTGAAGGGTGCGATCGGCGGCCTGCAGCTCGTTGACGCGGTAGTGGTTGACATCGGCCAGCAAAACATCGCTCTGGGCGTCGAGGCTGGCTCGCTGCACAAAGTTAGCCAGATCCTCCTGCAAAATGCTGGAGGTGCAGGTGGGGGTGAGCACAATCAGGTCGGGGCGCTCTTCTTTGTCTTTGCGCACGATGTTGTCGACCACCTTTTCCTGGGAGCCGCGCGCGAGGACATTGCGATCGACAATGCTGGCGGTGACGGGGGTAAAGTCGCGCTCCCGCTCCAGCATCGATCGCATGACGTTGAAATAGTCGTCTCCCAAGGGCGCGTGCATGATCGCGTGCACGTTCTTAAACGAGCTGGCGATGCGCAGAGTGCCAATATGCGCCGGGCCGGCATACATCCAGTAGGCCAGTTTCATCGGGTGAGTCTCCTTGGTGGCGGTGGTCAGCGTGAGTTTGCCGAAACACCCTGAGCCGCGCAGGCCGGTGACCCATCGGTTTAGATTCTCACCAAGATGACGCCGGAATGGGGGCCTCTGAGAGAATTCTTTACCTAATTGGCAGGGGCGGCCTCAGCCGGTGACCTGCAAAATTGTGCGAACCAGCGTTTCGGCCTCGATGGGCTTGGGCAGGTGGCTTTGAAACCCGTTAGAGAGCGCCTGGGCCTGGTCGGAAAGGCGGGCGTGGGCTGTGATGGCGATCGCCGGAATATTCGCCTGGGGAGCGGGCAGCTGGGTGCGAATGGTCTGCACCAGCGTATAGCCATCCATATCGGGCATGCTGATGTCGCACAGCAAAACGGCGGGACGCATCGAGGCGACCAGGTGCAGCCCTTCTTTGGCCGAGGCCGTAGTCGTCACCACCGCCCCCTGCGCC
The DNA here is from genome assembly GCA_003017855.1 of filamentous cyanobacterium CCT1. Lineage (GTDB taxonomy): Bacteria > Cyanobacteriota > Cyanobacteriia > Phormidesmidales > Phormidesmidaceae > Nodosilinea. The sequence continues at coordinate 18,976 of PYER01000093.1, read as the reverse complement.
TCTAGCAGAAAGGCCAGCAGGTCGCGGGTATCGGTGTCATCTTCGACCACCAGAATGGGCAGGCCGGCGAGGGCGTGGGTAGCGGGTTCCTCGGGCAGCCGGGCGGTGGCAGGCGGCGGCGAGGGCGAGGGCGACTGCGCCAGGGGCAGGGCAACGGTAAAGGTGGCTCCCTGGTTGAGCCCGGCGCTTTCGGCCCAGACGCAGCCCTGGTGCTGCTCGACCAGGTGATGCACGATCGCCAGCCCCAGTCCCAGCCCCCCCTGGGAGCGCGTAATACTGCTGTCGGCCTGGCGAAAGCGATCGAAAATGTGCGGCAGGAAGTCGGCGGCAATGCCCAAGCCGGTGTCGGCAATGCGCAGCTGAGCATAGGCCGGGGCCGCAACGTTAGCCCCAGGGCCATCCTCAGGGCAGGGGCCGGTGGGCAACCTTTCTTGGGGCAAGCTAGCCACCACCGACAGATGAATGTCGACTCGCCCCTGCTCAGGCGTAAACTTGACGGCGTTGGTGAGCAGGTTCCAGATCACCTGCTGCAGCCGCAGGGCATCGCCTGTCACCTCCAGGCGATCGTAGTCGTGAAAATTGGTCGTAAGGGCGATCGCCTTGGCCGTCGCTGCGGGTCTCACGGTTTCTAGCGCCGTCTGGGCGACCGCGACCAAATTTACCGGCAGGCGGTGCAGCTGCAGCTTGCCCCGCACAATCTGGGAGACATCCAGAATGTCTTCGATTAGCTGTTTTTGGGCCAGGGCATTGCGCTCGATGGTGTCGATGGCGTACTCGACTTTTTGCGAGTCTAGCTTGCCGGCCTGCAGCAGATTGGCCCAGCCCAAAATTGAGTTTAAAGGCGTGCGCAGCTCGTGGGACAGCACCGCAATGAAATCATCTTTCATCCGGTTGGCGGTTTCGGCTTCCTGGCGGGCCGCCTGCTCGCGAATGATTTGGGCATTGGCGGCTTCGGCCTGCTTGCGCTCGGTAATGTCCTCAACGGTGCCGACGTAGCCTAAAAAGTTTTTTTGCTCAGACACCATTCGGGCCGAGCGAATGGCGGCCCAGCGCTCTACCTCACCGCTGGGCCGCAGCCGAAACTCTTGCGCGTAGTCGTCTTGCCCGTTTTGCAGGTAGGCCGTCCAGGTCGATCGCGCCGCAGCCAGGTCGTCGGGGTAGATCGAGTCTAGCCAGCTCTGGCCAGAACCAGAACTAGAACCCAATCCCGACTCGTCAACCGACTCTGAAGTCTTTGCAGAACCCTGACAAATAGTTTGAAAACGCGGATTGGTGTAGATGCAGCGACCCTCGGTATCGGTGACAAACACCCCCACTGGAGAACAGCTGCTGAGCAGGCGAAACCGTTCTTCGCTGGTTTGCAGTTCGGTGTTGATGGCCTCGAGCTGAGTGGTCTGGCGCTGCAGGATTTCTGTCTTTTGGCGCAGCGCCTCGGTCTTTTTATACAGCTCAATAAAAATTGCAACTTTCGACAGCAAAATGTTGGGGGCGATGGGCTTGATCAGATAGTCAACTGCGCCCAGGGCGTAGCCCTTAAACATAAATTGTTCGCTGCTGCTAAAGGCAGTCAAAAAGATGATGGGGGTATCCTGCGATCGCGGCCGCTGCCGAATTAGCGTGGCCACCTCAAAGCCATCCATCTGAGGCATTTGCACATCCAGCAAAATCAGCGCAAAATCATCCTGCAGCAGGCAGCGCAGCGCCTCTTTCCCCGAGGTTGACTTGACCAGGTTGGCCCCCAAATCGGCCAAAATAGCCTCCAGCGCCACCAGGTTTTCGGGCTGATCATCCACTAGCAGAATGTTGACCGGAGACTGGGTTGACATGCCTATACTCCCGCTGCTCCGCAAAGGTGAATCAGACGGGGCGCAATATCGTTCAGCGGTAGAACCCAATCGACGTTGACGGCTGCGATCGCAGCCTCGGGCAAAATCGGGCTTTCTGCGGTGTCTGGCGCCTGCACAATCGTCATTCCCCCCCGCGCCTTCAGTGACCGTAACCCCTGCACCCCGTCGTGATTGGCACCCGTTAAAAGAACGCCAATAACTCGCTCGTTATAAACGTCTGAGGCCGACTCTAACAACACATCAATCGACGGACGCGCGTAGCTCACTGGCTCGTCAACAGAGAGCGAAAAATACCCATATTCTACCAGCAGATGATAGTCAGCTGGGGCAAAATAAACGTGGCCGGGCTGGATACGCTCTTTGTCCTCGACTTCATGCACAGGCAAACCCGTAAATTTTTGCAGAAAAGAACTCAAGCCCTGATCAGACTCCTTGTGGCGATGTTGAACGATCGCTAAAGCAGCGGGAAACGCCGTAGGCAGCGATCTTAGCAAAGTTTTTAGAGCCGACAACCCTCCCAGGGAGGTGCCTATGGCGATTAGTTCGTAGGCCACTAACTCCGCCTCCTGTAAAGCTTTTCGGCTTTGGCCAGATCGTCGTAGGCGGTTTCATACTTGGTAAAGCGAATGGTTTCTTGCTTACCTAAGCCCAGAATGCCAAATTTACACAGGCTGTTATAAAACAGCTCATGCACCTGGTTTTGCAGCGCCTGGTTGAAGTAGATCAGCACGTTGCGACAGATAATGACGTTGAATTCATTAAAGGAACCATCGGTGACTAAATTGTGCTCGCCGAAGACAATTCTTTCCCGCAAAAAAGGACGCAAAATAGCGTTGTTATAGTGGGCCGTATAGTATTCGGAGAAGGTGCGCTGCCCCCCTGCCTTTAAATACAGCTGAGTGTATTCCTGCATCTGTTTGTACGGGTAAATACCCTGCCTGGCCGTCTGCAAAACTCTGTCGTTGGCATCGGTAGCATAGATGCGGCAGCGGTGGTAAAGTCCCTCTTCCTGCAGGAGAATGGCCATAGAATAGACTTCCTGCCCGGTGGAGCAGCCCGCGTGCCAAATGCGAAAAAAGGGATAGGTACGCAGCAGCGGCACCACCTGCTGACGAAAAGCGATATAAAAGGTGGGGTCGCGAAACATAGCCGTGGTATTGACCGTGAGCCCCAGCAGCAGGCGGTCGGCACAGGCGCGATCGCGCAGCATTTGAGCCTGCAGTTCGGGTACGCTGGAGAGATGTTCGGCCCTCAAAAAGCTGTAGATACGGCGCTTGAGAGAGGCCTTGGCATAGTTGCGAAAATCGTAGCCGTACCGATGATACAGCCCCTCAATTAGCAAGTGAATATCTACATCGTCTGGTTTTAAGATACCCACTGATCCTGCACAATGTATTCGGACAACGGTTAAAAGCGTGAGTGCTATGCACAGGTTTAAACGAAAACCCATCGTGCTTAGGATCTATTGTCGCTTAATCCTTGGGCTAAGCCGTACTCCAAAAAGAGGATTTTAGGCCCGAATCAGGTGTAAAGCCACAGGCGCAGCAGGGTGAGGAGCTGTTCGGTATCGATGGGTTTGGTGATGTAGTCGGAGGCTCCGGCCTCGATGCATTTTTCGCGATCGCCCTGCATGGCCTTAGCCGTCAGCGCAATGATCGGCAGCGAGCGAAACTGCTCTTGCTGGCGGATCAGACGGGTTGTTTCGTAGCCGTCGAGCTCGGGCATCATCACATCCATCAGCACCAGGCCAACGTCGGGATTGGCCCGCAGGGTAGTGATGCCGTCGCGGCCATTTTCGGCAAAGACCACCTCCATGTCGTACTGTTCGAGCAGGCTGGTGAGGGCAAACACGTTGCGCACATCGTCATCGACGATCAGCACCTTTTTGCCCGCCAGGGCCGGGTCGCTCTGCTGCAGGCGCTCCAGCATTTGCTGCTGACCCGGCGGTAAATTGGCCTGTACGCGGTGCAAAAATAGGGCCGTTTCATCCAGCAGCCGCTCGGGCGATCGCACATCTTTGATAATGATGGTTTCGGCCAGGCGGCGCAGCTGGGTCTCCTCGGCCTCGGTCAGGTCTTTGCCGGTGTAGACAATGATCGGCAGCCGCACCAGGGCCGGGTCCTGCTTGATCTGCTCGATCAGCTCAAAGCCGTTCATGTCGGGCAGGCCCAGATCGAGCACGATGCAGTCGCAGGGCTGCGATCGCAGCGCCGCCAGGGCCGCCGCCCCCGTGTGCGCAGCGGTGCTGGTCACCTCCGGGCCGCCAATCAGCTCAATAATGCTCTGGGCCTGCACCGGGTCGTCTTCGATCACCAGCAGGTAGCGCACCCGCCGTTCGACAAACTGCTTGATGTCGAGCAGGGTTTGGGTCAGCACTTCGGGGGCGACGGGTTTTTGAATGTGGGCGATCGCCCCCATCTGAAATTCCCGCTGCTGCTGGTCATTCACCGTCATCACATGCACCGGAATGTGGCGGGTCGTGGGGTCGTGCTTGAGCTGCTCCAGCACGGCCAAACCATCTATATCGGGCAGATGCAGGTCGAGGGTAATGGCGTTGGGCACAAACCGCTGGGCCATCGCCAGTCCGCTCTGCCCCTCAAGGGCCACCAGCACCTTAAACCCCTGTCCCCGCGCCATATCGAGCAAAATGCGGGCAAAGTTGGGGTCATCCTCAATCACCAGCAAGACTTGGTCGGCAGCGTTGCCATCCGTCTGGACCTGAGCCCGGTCATCCGCCAGGTTGTCGGGCAGCGGCGACAGCGATCGCTCCAGGCGATTGACCATCGTCACGGTTGAGGGCGGTTCAGGGGCGGCAGGGGGAAGCTCCGCTGGCAACGGTGACACCGGCCCGGTGGCGGGGGCAACGTAGTGCAGGGGCAGGTAGAGGGTAAATGTGCTGCCCTGGTCCGGCTGGCTCTGCAGCTCCAGGGCACCGCCCAGCAGCTGAGCCAGCTGCAGGCTGATCGACAGCCCCAGGCCGGTGCCGCCGTACTTGCGGCTGGTGGTACCGTCGGCCTGCTGAAAGGCGCCAAAAATGGTCTGCTGTTTTTCGGGCGCAATGCCAATGCCGGTATCGCTGACCGCAAAGGCCACCTGGCCGTCGTCCACCGGGGAGATGCGCACGGTAACTTCGCCGCGATCGGTAAATTTGATGGCGTTAGAGAGCAGGTTTTTGAGAATTTGCTGCAGCCGCCTGGGGTCAGTGGAGAGGCTGGGAGGCAGCGCGTCGTCGAGCCCAATCTCAAACCGCAGCCCTTTGCTGGCCGCCAGCGGCTCGAAGGTGCGGGTCAGCTCCATTTGAATGGCCGTAAAGGGCAGCGACTCGACAGACACCTGCATCGTGCCCGACTCGATTTTGGCCATATCGAGAATGTCGTTGATCAGATCGAGCAGATCGGCCCCGGCGGCGTGAATCGTGCGGCTGTACTCGACCTGCTTCTCGGTCAGGTTGCCGTCACTGTTGGTGCTGAGCATCTGGGCCAAAATCAGCAGACTGTTGAGCGGCGTGCGCAGCTCATGGGACATATTGGCCAAAAATTCTGACTTGTAGCGCGATGACTGAGCCAGCTGAGCGGCCTGCTCTTCGAGCGCCTGGCGGGCCAGCTCGATCTCCTGATTTTTACGCTCGACCTGCTGTTTCTGAGTTTCGAGCAGCTCGGCTTTTTCTTCCATTTCTTCGTTGAGCTGCTGCAGTTCTTCGTTCGACTGCTGCAGCTCTTCCTGCTGCTGCTGGAGCTCTTCGTTCGACTGCTGCAGCTCTTCCTGCTGCTGCTGCAGAATGTACTCCGACTCTTGCAGCGACTGGGTGCGCTCTTCGAGCAGCTGGTTGCTGTGCAGCAGTTCTTCCTGCTGCTGGCGCAGTTCTTCGGTCAAAACCTGCGATTTTTCGAGCAGGTGCTGGGTTTGCAGGTAGGCGGCGATCGCGTTGATCATCACCCCCGCCACCGCGCTGGCCTCTTCTAAAAAGGTGAGCTGGAGGTCGGTAAACCGCTGAAACGAGGCCAGCTCGATTACCCCTTGAACTTGGTGCTCAAACAGTACCGGCAGCACCACGATGTTGAGCGGTGGCGCCGCGCCCAAGCCCGAGCGAATGCGGATGTAGTCACCCGGCACCTCGGTCAGCAAAATGCGCTGCTGCTCCAGGGCGCACTGCCCCACCAGCCCCTCGCCCAGGGCGAACTCATTCGAGAGGTGTTTGCGCTCCTGGTAGGCATAGCTGCTGAGCAGCTTGAGCCGGGGTGGTTCGCTGTCGGCATCCAGCACGTACAAGAGCCCCTGCTGCGCATCGACCAGCGGGGCAATGTAGGTCAGCACCTGGTTGGCCAGGGTTTCGAGGCTGCGCTGCCCCTGTGTTTGCTGCGACAGATCGGCCAGGTTAGACTTTAGCCAGCGCTGCTCTTCGTTGGCTCGAATGGTCTGCCGCAGGTTGGTCACCATCTGGTTGAAGGTGCGGGTCAGCGTGCCGGTTTCATCCTGGGAGGTGCTCTCGGGTAAATCGAGCGACAGGTCGCCAGCGGCCAGCCGCTCGGCGGTATCAGAAAGCTCGCGCAGGGGACGAGAGATGTTGCGCGACAGCCCCCAGCCCACCAGCGTCAGCAACACAAACGAGGCCGGAATGCCAACGGCGATCGTGTAGAGCGTTTGCTGGGCCGACAGCTGGGCCTGCTCGGCGCGCTCCTCCAGCAGGTCTTCTTCTTCTAAGCGCAGATCGGCGATCTGGTCGCGGAGCTGCTCCATCAGCTGCCGCCCCTCATCGGTCAAAACAAAGCCCTGCGCCGCCGCAAACCCGCCAGCGTTGCGCCGCTGAATGCCCTCTCGCAGTCTGTCTAGTCGGGCGTCGATCAGCGGTCGGAGTTCCAGCAAGCGGTTGTAAATAGCCGGGTCGTCGCGGGTGAGCCGGCCCAGCGCGTCGTACAGAGCGTCGACCTCCGCAACGGCCTGATTGTAGGGCTCTAAATACTGGGCCTGCCCGGTGATCAGGTAGCCCCGCTGTCCGGTTTCGGCATTGGCCAGCTCGGCCTCTAGCTCATCGAGGTACCCCAACACCTGGTACGACGTTTTCTCTCGCTCAGCGTTGCGAATCAGTCTGGTAGTGGTGCGATAGGCAACGGCCCCTAGCAGCGTTAAGATCGTCAGCCCCAGCGCAAACCCAGCGCCAATGCGGGTGCCAATTTTGAAGCGGTTTAGCATGGAGTTTTTTTAGTGAGCTGACGCAACCCAAATCTTACCCCAGCGAGAGCCGTCATGGGGTTGTATCTGTCGCTTTGGGCGATCGCTGAGCCCAGTCTACAGAGGGCGCTAGGGGCCGCTAGCCGTTCGGGCCTGGCGGCTACTCACGGCGCCAACATTCGGCCAGGGGTTCGAGCCCTATAGATTGTTCGGCTGGACTATTGGGGCCACCATTTTTTAGCCATTGGGCGACATCAATAGGGCGAGTTTGATTGAGAATACTTTTATCTTTTACCCGTTAATTAGCAGGTAGTTCGAGTTGAGCAGGTCTGCCTGCTTTTTTAACCTGAAAACCACGATAAATATCCCCGTAAAGCAGTTTATTTTGTCTCAGGCGGTGGAACCAGAGGCATTGGGTCAAGCGCTGGCACCGTTCTCGCGTTAGAACCAATGGGACAGGGCTGGCACCCCGGGCGACTGAGGTCAGGCTTTAGCCGTAGTTTTGTCGTTCCTTCATCGCTCCTTAAATAGTCGCTAATCAGCTATTAAAGCTTTCCTTACCTCGGCCTCATATTATTCTCTGGAAAACCTATGGGGCTTACTAGCTGGCTTGGCTATGGCAAAAAAACAAGACTTCCGCACCATCCTCAAAAAAGTCATCAATACTGAGGATGAGAGTCATAACACCTCCAGCAACGACTCCTTTGAGCAAGTGGTGGCCCGCGCTCGCCTGGGTCGACGGGGCTTTCTAAAAGGCAGTTCGTCTCTGGCCGCCGCCACCGTACTCGGAACTGGCCTGGCGTTTGGGGTTGACTCGGCTAAGCAGACTAGCAAAACCGCCCGAGCCGCCACTAGCATGCGCCTCAGCTTTAACCCTGTGGCCAAAAGCATTGCCGATGCCCTGGTAGTGCCCGAGGGCTACACCGCCCGAGTGCTGCTGGCTACTGGCGACCCGCTAAAGAGCAACGTAACCCCCTACAAAAACAACGGCACCGACAACGACTTTGACCTGCGGGCGGGTGATCACCACGACGGTATGCACTACTTCGGCATGAACCGGGCGGGCAACGGCTGGGACCCCAGCGGCAGCGATCGCGCTCTGCTCGCCATCAACCACGAAGTCTGTGAAGACCTGGGCTTTGTACACCCCAACGGGCCAACCAACTACGGCGCCGAGAGCACAGAGGTTCGCCCAGCGATCGAGATCGATAAAGAGGTAGCTGCCCACGGCGTCACCATCGTGGAAGTGGTTAAGCAGGGCTCGACCTACGCGGTTAACCCCGACTCGCGCCTGAACCGCCGAGTTACCGCCGCTACCCCCTGCCAGATCAGCGGTCCGGCCCGCCGCAGCCCCATGCTGGCCACGGCCTTTTCGCCCAGCGGTGAGCGCACCCGGGGCACCATCAACAACTGCGCCAACGGCTACACCCCCTGGGGCACCTACCTCACCTGCGAGGAAAACTGGGCCGGATACTTCAACCGGCGCGAAGACGATGCCGTTCGCACTGCTGAGGAAGTCGCGTCCTTCAAGCGTTACGGCATTGGCAACGAAACCTCGGGTCGCTACAACTGGTCACGCGCCGACAGCGACAGCGATCTGTACAAGCGCTGGGATGCCAGCAAAACGGGTAGCCAGCCCCAGCAAGACTTTCGCAACGTCGCCAACACCTTTGGCTGGGTAGTTGAGATCGACCCGTTCAACCCCAGCGCCATGCCTCAAAAGCGCACTGCGATCGGCCGCTTTGCCCACGAGGGCTGCTGGCCCGCCCCCGCCGTAGCCGGACAGCCGCTGGTGTTTTACTCCGGCGACGACTCCCGCAACGAGTACATCTACAAGTTCGTCTCTGCGGCCAAATGGGATCCACGCGACGCCAACCGAGGGATGGCAGCCGGGGATAAGTACCTGGATGCGGGCACCCTGTACGCCGCCAGGTTTAACGACGACGGCACGGGCGAATGGCTGCCCCTGACCCTGGATAACCCGGCGATCGCTGACTACGCCGACTACAGCTTTGCCGACCAGGCCGATGTGCTGATCAATGCCCGCATTGCCGCCGACGCCGCTGGGGCCACCAAAATGGACCGACCCGAGTGGGGCGGGGTAAACCCGATCAACGGCGATGTCTACCTCACCCTGACCAACAACGTGTCGAGCAGCAGCGGGCGCGGCGTGAAGACCCCCCTCAATGCCGCCAACCCTCGCTACTACGCCGATGCCAAGGGTGAAAGCGTCAGCAAGGGCAACGTCAACGGCCACGTGATTCGGTGGCGCGAAGCCGAGGCCAGCCACGCCGCCACCGGCTTTAACTGGGATGTCTACCTGTTTGGGGCCAAGGCTAGTGCTGAGGCCGACGTCAACCTGTCAGGCCTTACCGATGAGAATGACTTCTCTAGCCCCGATGGCCTGTGGTTTAGCGAGGCGGTACCCGGTCTGCTGTGGCTGCAGACCGACGACGGCTACTACACCGACGTCACCAACTGCATGATGCTGGCCGCCCTACCCGGAACCGTAGGCGACGGCGAAGCCAAGATGGTGACCAACAAAGCCGTACCCATCAATGGCGAGGCCGACCAGCAGGTGAAGACCTACATGGGCCAGCCCGCTAGCCCTGCAGTGCTCAGCCGCTTTTTGGTGGGGCCGCGCGACTGCGAAATTACCGGCATCACCGAGTCGCCCGATGGCAAGGTGCTGTTCGTCAACATTCAGCACCCCGGCGAAAATAGCGAGTCGGTCACCGACCCGGCCCAGTTCACCAGCCACTGGCCCGACGGTGGCAATGCTCGCCCCCGGTCTGCAACGGTGGTAATTACCCGCAACGACGGCGGCAGAATTGCGGTCTAGACGGCGATTCTCAAGTTAACGATTGTCGGATTAACTGGAGCCTGAGCTAAGCTTGGGCTCCTTTTTTGTGCAACACCAAGACCTGAAACCAGAATTGAGTTCTGTGGGATAGTCCTCTCAACTGTCTACCGTTTAGCAGAAGGCATAGCTAACGAAACCGGGCGAGTGACCTCGTTATCCCTGGAGCATTTGTGCAACTGTCTCTCTTCTCCGCCCTGCGGTCAATTTCTCGCCTAGGGTTGATGCAGCCGCGTTTATTGAGGAGTCAAACCTATGAGTTCTATTCAGCCGCCATCTAGCCACAGTCAGGCCTGGGTTGTGCAGACCTGGATTGCCTTTGTGCTGTCGGTGGGCAGTCTGTCGCTGGGCATTTTTTGTCTGCCTGTCGATGCCTGGGTCAAGGGCTACATGGGCATGGGCACCATGTTTGCCCTGGGCTCGACCGCCAGCCTGTCTAAAACCGTGCGCGACCTGCACGAGGCCAAACAAGTGACGGCCCGCATCGACGAGGCCAAGGTCGAGAAACTGCTGGCCGAACATCACCCGCTGCGGTAGGGCGATCGCCCACCATCCTGCCCTGATTCTTGCTCACTGCAACGCTTGCTATTGGGGCAGCAGAGCAACAAGGCTCAGGGTTAACCCTAATTTTCGGATATAGAAATTTTGAGATTGACGACTTTTTTCAAACTGCTCAGGTAAACCAGCAGGGCATAGATAAAAGTTGCAGTTCCCGCCATTTCCAGCAGCTCTTCAAGAACTATGGCAGCTGTTGTACTGACAGCAAACTGACCAAAATACACCCTTAATAGCCCATTCACCATCTCCATCCCCAACGCCCCAAATACATATAAAGCGGCAGCCAGCAGAAATAAAGATCGAGTTCGCCCAGGCAAATTCAGGAAGAACCTTAGATACTTGAATCCTAAAAATATAACCACAGGAATGCCAAATACTACCCAGGTGTGAAAAAATATTGGCAGGAAGTTAAATGTTTCCCGGAGCGCCGGGATAATTAAAATCTCATGAAAGCTGAAGGCTTCATCCAGGCTAAGAAAAAGGAATATTAAAGACAGGTTTTTCCAATAGCTAAAATATCTATCCGCCCTTTTAGTTGCAGTAATGACTGCCAACAGCGCCGAGGCAGCCAATAGCATAAACGATGAATACCAGGCAGGAATGTTTAATTCTTCGTCGAGGCTAAAGAGCCCATAAAACCATTCTGAGCTTGGAAACGAGAACTCAGAAACCCAAAAATAGGCACTAATAGCACCAGTCAGGGTTAAGCACGCAATTACAGCAATTAAACGTTGTAGAGTTTTTTGGGCAGAAACATGGATTGATAGATCGATATCGCTGGTAGGTGGCAGCAGCTGACAATCTTTTCTTGACAACACTATTGAGGGTACCTGGATTAATTGCCTTATTGCGAATTTCCGCAGCTTGAAGCCTCTGAAATCTCGTTGCCATTCTGAATAAGGCTGATGATTTTTCAGGGGTTCTTAACCCTAAAATAATCTTCTTAACCCAAAAACTATCTCAAGATAGATAATCGCTAGCCCCATAAGCTGCCCACACTGCGGCCTATCGCTTAATTACCATGCCCTCAGTCCTCTGGTTTCTTGGGCAAACCGTTGGGAATTTCAAAGCGATCGCCCGTGTGGCAGTACTCATAGCCAGCCATGCGTCCAATGGCCCCCAGTTTGTCGGCGTCAATGCGGTTGTTGTCGATCAGCACATCGTCGCGCACAAACAGGTGCACCACCTGGCCAATCACCATCGAAAATTCGCCCACCGGCACAATTTGCAGGGTGCGGCACTCAAAGGCGACGGGCGATTCCGCCACCCGGGGCGGCTGAACGACGCGGCTGGGGGCGGTAGATAGGTCGACGTAGTCAAACTCTGACTCGCCGTAGGGCAAGGGTTCGGCACATTCGGCTACCTGGTGGGCATAGGACGCAATCGCCAGATTGATCACATACTCCCCGGTGCCGCCCTCGCTGGGCGGGCGCACGTTTCGCAGGGTGTCTTTGTCGCTGCCGTCGGGTTTGAGACTGACGCTAAACATCAGCGCCAGGGGCTTGTGGCCCACGGCATTGAAGTAGGAGAAAGGAGCCAGGTTGACCACGCCCTCGGGCGACAGGCTGGAGACAAAGGCGATCGGGCGGGGCACCACGCTGCCGATCAGCAGTTTGTAGCGAGTCGAGGGGTCTAAAAGCTCAGGGTCAATTTCCATCGGGGGCTGGGGGTGGTGTGGGACAATGCCACGAATTCTGCCACGTTTCGCCGAGTGTGGCTGAGGCTTATACCGCAAATTACGGTAGTCCCCCTTCCTCTAACGGTGACGAATACAGCACAGTAGAAACAAGCCTGCCGTTCAGGAAACCGGAAACCCTGGTGCACTAACAATTTTGCATTTTGAATTTTGCACTTTGCCCCCGCACAGCGGTAGCAGCTTGAGCTTTACCCCCCTAGCGGCAGTAGTCATCGGTCGGGTGCGCCGCCTGCACTGCAATTGGCGACCACTGCCGAATGACAAATTCACTGAGGCCAACATTTTCTGGGCGATCGCGGTCCAGGGTGGCCCAGTCGGCGCTACTGCCCCAGTCGTAGGTATAGCCCAGCTGAGTCCAGGGATAGGGTAGCCCGCTAGAGGTCTCTGCGCCGTCGATGGCGATCGGCTGGCCCTGGTGCTGGTAGCGCTGGTCGTATTGGGCATAAAACCAGTGTTGATAAGCGATCGGTACCGAGACAAATTCGCTGGCGGTGCGGAAGCTTAGCTCGGCCTCGCGATCGCTAATTTCGGGGTCGGGGCTGGGGCGAAAGAGAAACTGTGGATCGACCCAAATCTCAATCACCTGGCGATTGGCCACCTGGGCAACGGGTTCGGGCGGTAAACCCAGCACCTGGCCTAGGCGAGCCGCCAAGGGAATCTCTGGCGTTGGAGTATAGGCTTTGCAAAAGCTCTGTAAATCTGGGACAGCTGTAACCCAAACATCGCGGGTCACAATCAGCCGACTGCCCACGTTTTGACTATAGCCCACCCAGTCGGCCCAGGTTGCAACCAGGACATGGCCCTGCTCATTCCAGGTAAGGGCGCTGTTGTGGCGGGTAATGGCGGTCAGGTCTCTAAAGACTTCGTTGGGTTCTGGCGTTCTGGCGTCCTCAACAGCATCCCAATAAGCTGGGGGAATGGCCACGGTAGGCCCTGTTTGGGCCTGGGCTGGAAGCGCGATCGCCCCACAAACCTCAACCAGGCCAAGCAAAATTGCCCCAGTGCCAAAGCGCAGTGGTTGTCGAAGGTTAAAGGCCATACAGTGCGACAGAATGCTATAGCGCTTAGAGTGCCCAGATGCTGCGATCGCAAGCTGAGGTGCGATCGCCCGTCGCTGAGCTATTGATTCGCTTGCCACCAGGCCCGCAGGTCTTGCACGGCGGCAATTTCATCATCCTTGGCGGTGCTCAAAAACTCATAGAGCCGATCCTTAGGCACCTGCGGAAACGTTGGGCTCAGTTCCACCTCGCCATAAACACCGTCTTGCAGCACATACACCCGCCAAACCCTGCCGTTGAAGCGCCAAAACTCCGGCACCTCTAAGCTTGCATAGAACTGATTTTTGGCGATATCGGTGTGGGTAATATCGACCTCAACCACAAGATCGGGCGGCGGGTCTTCGCCAAACACCACATTGCGCCCTTTCACCAGGGGTTGGTTTTGAATGTAGTAAGCGTTGTCGGGTTCAGCCCCCTTTTTGAGGTTGGGGTAGTTCATTGTCGTAGACCCCATGGTCTTGATGCGCAGACCCATAAGTTCTACCAGGGTCAAAATGAACCGCTCAATCAGCCGTCCCGAAAACTCGTGATCTTCTAACGGCACGGTGATTTCCAAAACTCCGTCGTCGTAGGTGAGCCGTGAACCGCGAGACTGGGGCAGCGCCTCTAGAATTTGCAAATACCCCTGCCAAGACACCCCGCGCAGCAGCACCCGCTGCTCCCCCACCGGGCGCAGGTCAGATTTAGGTTCTGGGGCAGCGATAGACATTGTGGAAAGCAATACTACCCTGCATTCTAAAGGAAGGCTTTGGCACTCTGCGGTATGAATGCCCTAAGTTGGGTAAATTTTGTAGAATTATCAGGATTCTAGCGAAGAGGCAGATATTGTACTTGTCCTTCCCATTCGCCCTCAAGGCTACCTTCAGTAATTAGCAAAATCTCTTCGATCGCTAGTCCAACTGAGACACTGCGACTAATCTCAAAAACTCCTGGCATCTTTAAACCTGCCTGGACACGTTCGTAAGCATGTCGAGTCATTGTTTCTACATCGTGGGTCAGCAAAACTCGACCCTGTTGCGCCGCCCATTCCAAAATGATTCGATCATCAGTTTCGGATAAATCTACATCTTGGACTCTGACAATATCAATCTCAGGTCTTCGTCGAAGAATACCCCGAATGATTTGGTTATTAAAATTCTCGTCTGCCAAGAGGCGTAGCATTTCAACGTAACCGTCCCCTGAGCGGAGTCGAAGGGGACATCTCGGGTAGGTTTTGGCTTCGACTTCGCTCAGCCAACATAATTGTAGGGACGGTTACCATTTCAACTCTGGTTTTGATGGTCAAGTCTCGCCATCAGCCGATCGCGAATTCCAATCGGATTAAAACGACGTTCATTTTCTTGACGAACTTGAGCAGCACGCTCTTGCCGAATTTTCAGATAGGCATCAACTTCGGGTTTTCGGCGCAGGTAGTAAGCAATCACTGAGTACACATCGGCAAGTTGAAGCGATGGGTATTGCTCGGCAATCTCTTCTGCTGTAGCACCTTCCAAGAAGGCAGCGACCACAGTATCTAAGGTGACGCGAGTCTTGCCGACAAGAACGACGCCATCCTCGTTTAGTTTGAGCGGTGTTGGCTCGGTTGCGATCGCTAATGTCATGAGTACCACCAAGTGCACTAGTTTGATGGTAACAGACCCTCGGAGGATTCAGGGTAACGGTTAGCTTCCCTATAACGTTCCCCTTTCATACGCCGCTAATTGCCTCCCTAATCTCCCGTACCAAAATTTGACGCACAATAGATTAATCAACATCGTGCTCAAAAAACTCAAATTGGTCTTCCACGAACTTCTGATGTATGCCTTCAATGCTTGCTGCTACTGTAACGTTGCAGGTCGGGCAAAGTTCAGCGAAATCTAATAAAGCTGCGCCTAGCGTTGGCCCGTACTTCGCTTCACGGAACTTAGCTCACTAATTTTCGTACGCGGTCACTATATGCGAAAGGCGACCAAATTCATCTAGAGTTGACTTATGACCACAAACAGCACACGAATACTGCTTGAATGTTTTACATCCAAAGACAAATTCATCTATTCCTAGATCTTCACTATTATGACAAGTAAGACACATCAAAAGACTAGAATCTCGTATCTTTTTTAACTGATTCACATTGATAAAAAGTAATTTTGAGCCAAGAGCGATAGCCCTAGAAACAGTTTCACACCAATCCAGAAAGTCTTCTTCTTTAAACAGAAGCCCGCTCCATGATCTACTGTGAATACCTTTATTTACAAGATACTTTTCCCCGCCATGAATGCTGCCATTCAATTGGCAATAAAGCTCCGAGAAATCATGACATAATTCGCTGGAAATCAGGCTTGAATCAACCATCTTTTTAAGAAGGCCGTTTTTACCACGGAAGGCTGGAACACGATAATCATTAGATCGCCATTTCTCAAATTCGCTGGGCTGATCGCAGAAATAGACTGGCAAAATAGAACTTTCTAAGAATCCTCGAAGTATTTGAAAAGATTGCTTATAGTAAAAACTGATAGCCATCTCTATTGAGGCGTTTATGTCTGTACGAGCTTCGAGAAGATGAGCCTGTGAAAAATAAGCGCTCTCAGACAATACATTGCGGCAAAGATTGTCCCATGCAATTAAGTATTTCAAGGTTTTCCCAAAAGCCTTATTAGAAAAAAAGAACTCTGAGTCAACTGGTTCATATCTCTCAACTGCAGCAGGTGCGGGAGAAGAACTCAAGGCGAGTTCAGTGAATCGATTTGCAAAGTCATAAGCAAATTTGACTCCTCTTTCAAAGTTCTTTTCCGCAATGTAATTTTCAGTTTTATTTTCGGGGGAAGAATGCCTGCCACTCTCTTCCAGAACAAGAAGCAACTCATTGTATAGTTCGTTCAAGAACACAATTAAGTCATTGCTTGGAAAGCCTGAATCAATTGACTCGTCAACAAAGTTGAGCAATGAAATTGCCTTATTTGAGATTACATCTGTTGAAAGAGTAATCACTATATATCTAGATAATATTTTTCGTTCATCCAAAATATTCACCACATGACAAAAAACAGAACCCCGAGTTTTTCCAAAAACTCGGGGTTCTTAGTAAGTCTCTAGAGTGGGCGGTAGACGCGGTAGTTAATGTTAGGGAAGATGTTGTCTACCACCTCGATCTTCTCTAGCCAACCGGAGTCGATTTTGCCGCGCAGAATGTCATCCCACAGCTTTTGGAAGCGCATCAGGTGGGTGCGGGTGCGCCGCACAGCATAGGGCACCATCGTCCCTGTACGCATGATGAAAGCCCAGTCAGACGACTGCGCCAGCAGCAGTTCTCGCGCTGCCTGGTTGAGGGCGCGCCACTCCAATTCATCGGCGGGTTCGCGGCGGGCCAGGTCGATCATGCGCTCGGCGGCCTTGTGCAGGTGGGGATAGATCCAGGCGTTGGTTTCGTTCAGCCAATACTCGTGGAAGCCCTTGTAGCCCCAGCTCGACTGGGAAGGACGAGCCACCTGCTGGGTAGGGTGACCCTGGAGGTAGTCGCTCAGGTGGGTCATTTCGTAGGTGTTTTGGTCAAACCAGCTCTTGCGGAACAGGTAGTCGAGGAACCAGGGGCCTTCGTACCACCAGTGGCCAAATAGCTCGGCGTCGTAGGGCGAGACGATAATCGGCGGGCGCTGCATCAGGCCGTGGAGGTGACCGATCTGCTGCTCGCGGTTGTACATAAAGTTGGCGGCGTGCTCGGCGGCTTTTTCGCGGGCCCAGTAGGGGTCGTAGAGCTGCTTGTCAGAGAGGCCCAGGCCCTTGCCGGTAATTTTGTGGTACTTGATGCCCACATTCTTGCGCTGGCCGTTGGGCATGATGTAGGGCTTGATGTACTCGTACTCAGCGTCCCAGCCCAGGTCGCGGTAAAACTCGCGGTATTCGGGGGCGCCGGGATAGCCCACCTGCGACGACCACACCTGCTGCGATGACTCGTGGTCACGGCCAAAGGCGGCGACGCCGCTCTCGGTGAAGATGGGGGCGTAGCTGCCAAACCGGGGCCGGGGGCGGGCGTAGAGAATGCCGTGGCCATCGGTAAGAAAGTAGCGCAGACCCGCATCGGCCACCATGCGCTCCAGGCCTTCGTAGTAGGCGCACTCGGGTAGCCAAATGCCCTTAGGGGCGCGGCCAAAGGTATCAGCATAGTGCTCAGCGGCGACCTGAATTTGCGCCCACACCGCTTCGGGGTACATTTTCATTAGCGGCAGGTAGCCGTGGGTGGCCCCGCAGGTGATGATGTCGAGGTTGTTGCTGTCCTGGTACTGCTTGAAGGCGTTGACCAGGTTGCCGCTGTAGCTCTCCCACACGTTGCGCACGTGGTTGAACTCTTTGGCGTAGGTTTCGGCCAAGTATTGCAGGTGGCCGTTGTGGACGTGGCGCTCGACCTCTAGCTCGGTGAGTTCTTCGAGCATGGCCAGGTGGGCGTCGAAGCGCTCTTGCAGCAGCGGGTCTTGCAGCATGGAGACCAGAGGCGGGGTCATGCTCATGGTGAGCTTGAAGTCGACGCCGTCGCGCTTGAGCCCCTCAAACATGGTGAGCAGCGGCACGTAGGTCTCGATAATCGCCTCGTAGAGCCACTCTTCCTCTAGCACGTAGTCACTCTCGGGGTGACGCACGTAGGGCAAGTGAGCGTGAAGTACAAGCGCGAGATATCCGGTAGCCATAGGGTGCCGTTAAAGGAAGTGAACTGAGAGCCGAGCTGTCGGGAGGGTAACCGCCGTTGACCAAATTCTAAGGCAAAAGGTAATCGCTAACGGCACTGTAGGCTGCATCCACCAGCCGGGGATGCTCAGGAGAACTGCCAAGGATTCACTTTTTTGCAGTTTGCCAGATCGGCACTGGTATGCCATGAAATGATGACCCCAGAAAGTTCATAGAGAACTCTCTGGGGAGTGGTTATTGGCGATCGCAGGCTACTGGGCTTTCCCCACCGCTTCAGGTTCAGGCTCCACAGGCTCAGCGGGATCCACTGTTTCGGTCTCCGCTGGTTCAGCGGCGATCGCATCCATCTCGGCCTCATCCGCTTCGGTTTCAGCGGGTTCTTCAGCGATCGCGTCCTCAATCTCAACGGATTCTTCTACTTCGGCTTCAGCGGCTTCAGCGGCGATCGCATCTTCAATCTCAACGGATTCTTCTGCTTCGGCTTCAACGGCTTCAGCGGCGATCGCGTCCTCAACCGCAACGGATTCTTCTGCTTCGGTTTCAGCGGGTTCTTCAGCGATCGCGTCCTCAACCGCGACGGATTCTTCTGCCTCGGTTTCAGCGGGTTCTACCACCTCGACGGCGGCTTCTTCCAATTTGGCTTTAGCAGTTGTAGCAGGGGCTGGTTCGGGTGCCTGGGGTGCGGCCACGACCACCGGAGTTGTCTTTTCAGGTTTAGCGGAGGCCTTCGTCACGGTGGGTATGTCACCGATCAGCATCATTTGGCGAACGACAGCGCCGTCCAAGTGAGTAAGTCCTTTGGTTTGGGAGATTTCGACAATCTTTTGGCCCAGAGTTTCGCCAGTCTGGGTGGCTTCTTTTAACGTGCTGTAGGGCTGCTGAGCGAGCCGTTGCACCGCTAGGGTGAGTTCTTTGTTGCCGCGCCGGGTGGAGGGCTGAATGCCGCCAGCTACCAGCGCAGCTTTGGCCCCGCGCCGGAGGGCCTGCTGAATCTGGCGGTTGCCCAGAGGGGCTGCCTGAGTCGATGCCATAGCGTTATCCTCGGTTACTGCGTTTTGGGTGGACCGGGAGTGGCCCAAGGCCAAGCTACAGCAGGGCTGGAGGTTCGCCGTGCTGCGTGGAATACATTGGG
>PYER01000422.1 GCA_003017855.1 filamentous cyanobacterium CCT1 | reverse complement strand
CCTGATAGGTGATATGGCTGTAGAAACGTTGAACGTTCAAACGTTTTAAGGGCTTCTGAATTTTAAGGGCTTCTGAATTTCTTAATTCGATGACTATAGTTGCTCCTAAACGTTCTTACTTGTCCACTCGTTGGCTCTCCTACACTATAGAGAGATGGGCTAGAGGCGGCGTACTATGGCACTCACTGTCAATGACTTAGAAACCCTGCAAGCACAACATCCGGACTATCGCCTGGAGTTGGTCGATGGAAAGATTATTGTTATGAGTCCTTCCGGGTATGAGTCGGATGAGGTTGCGTTTCAGGTCGGCGCAAATTTATGGAACTGGGTCAGACCCCGCCAGTTGGGGCGAGTGACAGGCTCTAGTGCCGGGTTTAACCTCGCCAATACTCGCGCTCCTGATGTTGCCTTTGTGCGAGCCGATCGCCTACCCCAGGCCCCGCGAGGCTATGCCACGATTCCGCCAGATCTCATGGTAGAGGTCAAATCGCCTACCGACTCTGTGGAGGAGTTGCGGGCAAAAATTGAGGAATTTTTGGTTCAGGGCACCGTGGTGGGCATTTTGGTCAACCCGGACGATCGCACCGTTAAGGTTTACCGTCTCAACCAGGCTCCTATAGTGCTGCGCGATGGCGACGTATTGACTGTGCCCGATGTGCTGCCGGGGTGGGAAGTGCCGATCGCAGAGCTGTGGTCGCCTGTGTTTGAGTAGAGCCAGCGGAAAAACTCCCGGATTTGATCGCAAAAACTCCGCCTAGGGATCATTCCTGGTTTTAGCGCTCTCGACTGACCTGTATCTTACTGAGAAGTATTCCTGATTGCCTGAAGACACAGGCAGTTGGGGCAGTGTTCTCAACGATTAACAGGTGGTGTGATGGGAGTTCGATTGCAGGGGTTAGTGTTGCTGGCGGGATGGCTGGCGCTGGTGCCGATGGCGGCGCAGGCTGAAACGGCGCTGTCTTTACAGGATATTCCCCAAACTAACAGTCAGGCGGCGGATTTGGACTTGGCTCAGGGAGTGACTCAGATTACTGGCGTGCGGGTAGAGCCTGAGGGTGAGGGGCTGCGCCTGGTGCTGGATGCCGACGGGCCGCTGGGGGAACCCATGACTTCGGTAGTGGGTAATGCGCTGGTGGCAGAGATTCCCAATGCGGTGCTGGCCCTGCCCGAGGGGGAGAGCTTTGAGCAGTTTGGTCCCGCTGAGGGCATTGCCCTGGTGAGTGTGACCAGCCTGGAGGGTAACCGAGTGCGGGTTTCGATTACCGGCAACGATGGGCCGCCTGCGGTGACTGTGAACGCTGGGGCCACCGGGCTGGTGCTGGGCATTGCGCCAGGGGTGGGGCTGGCGTCTACCGACGATGAGGCCATTCGCATTGGGGTGACGGGGGAGGGCGATGAGGGCTACGATCCAAGCAGCGCCAGCACCGCTACCGGCATTGATACCCCCTTGCGCGATGTTCCCCAGTCAATTCAGGTGATTCCAGAAGCGGTAATCGAAGACCGCAATGCCCTCGAACTGCAAGATGCCCTGGAAACAGCTACCGGCGTGGTTTCTCGCGGGGGGCGGGGTACCAGCGTGTTTGGTCCTGGCTTTTTAATTCGCGGCTTCCCGACTGAGGAAAGCGTTTTTCGAGATGGAATTGAAACCTTCTCCCTGGCCCCCCTCGATACCAACGATGTGGAGCGTATTGAAATTCTAAAAGGGCCAGCTTCTGTGCTGTTTGGCCAGGGCGATCCCGGTGGCATTATCAACCTGGTCTCTGAGCGACCTCTTAGCGAACCCCGCTACGAAGTATCGGCCACAGTGGGCAACTACAGCACCTATCGCGGCGATCTAGATCTAACCGGGCCGCTACCGGACGATGATTCAGCCCGCTACCGATTGAACCTGACCTACAGCAACTTCGGCAGTTTTCGCGACTTTGTAGATGGTGAACGGGTGTTGGTGTCGCCAACCCTCAGCGTGGATGTTGGCCCCAATACGGCCCTGGATATTTATGGCCAATACGCCTATAACCGCGAAACGATTGACGAGGGCATTCCCTTTACCGCAGCGGGGCCAGTCGATGTCCCTCGCAGTCGATTTATTGGCGAGGACTTTGGCGAATTCTCCCAAAATCAGTTTAGTTTTGGGTATCGTCTCAACCATGATTTCAATGAGTCTTTGGAGCTGCGCCACGCCTTTCAGTATCTGGAGTACAGCCCTCGACGCTATGCTCCTCTGTACGGCTCTTTTGATGAAACTACCGGACTTGTCGATCGGATTGAGTACTTTGCGGGGGGTCGCTATCAGCGCTTTTTTACGAATGCCGAGGTCGTCGGTCGTTTCAGCACCGGCTCAGTTCAGCATCAGGTTTTGGCTGGGGTAGAGTATCGCAACACCTTAGAACAGCCCGAATTTCAATTCAGCAACGATTACACCTCAATCAATGTCTTTAACCCGGTATATACAGGCCTTCCTTTCGCCATTGAGCCGGAATTTTTTCGCGATGACACTATTAATACCGTCGGTGTCTATGTGCAGGACCAGATCGACATTCTGCCAAATCTGATCGCCCTAGCAGGAGTGCGTTACGACTTTGTGAATCAGTTTCGGACAACTCAAGAGATTGGGGCTGAGCGAGAGGAGTTTTTCCAGTCCAATAGCGCCTTTTCTCCTCGCTTTGGAATTGTCTATCAGCCGATTGAGCCAATTTCTCTCTACGCCTCCTATACCGAATCGTTTGAACCCAGCTTTGGGGCCAGCCGCAATGCTGATGGTTCTATATTCGATCCTGAGACCGGACGGCAGTATGAGGTGGGTATCAAAGCCGATTTGACAGATACACTAAGCCTGAATTTTGCGGCCTTTGATATTCGCAAACGGAACGTAGAAACCCAAGATCCCAATGATCCACTTCTGTCAGTGCAAACGGGGGAAGTCACCAGCCGGGGGCTTGAGCTGAACCTGAGCGGCGAGATTTTACCTGGATGGAACCTGGTCGCTGGTTACACCCTGCTCGATGCTTTTGTTAGCGAAGACACCACAGATATTGAAGGCAACCAGCTGGCAAACGTGCCAAACCATCAGTTTGCCCTGTGGAGCACCTACGAAATTCAGGAGGGCAGTCTGGAGGGATTGGGCTTTGGTCTGGGCCTGTTTTACCTGAGCGATCGCCCTGGCACCTTAGAAAACAGCTTCACGCTACCCAGCTACTTCCGCACCGATGCGGCGGTGTTTTATCAGCGCAATAATTGGCGAGCCCAGCTCAACTTTGAGAATATTTTTGATGTCGAGTACTTCACGTCATCGGATGAGTTTCAGTTTGCCAGCCCAGGGGCTCCGTTTACGGTAACCGCTAAGGTGGCGGTGGAGTTTTAGGGAATTGGGAAGGTGAGAGGGTAGATGGGTGGG
>PYER01000092.1 GCA_003017855.1 filamentous cyanobacterium CCT1 | reverse complement strand
CCTACTCCCCCTCCTCCACCCACCGCTCATACAAATCAGGCCGCCGCTGTCGCGTGCGATCGATCTGCTGCTGCCTGCGCCACTGGGCGATCGCCTCGTGGTTTCCCGATCGCAGTATCTCCGGCACCTCCCAACCGCGAAAGCTGGCCGGACGCGTGTACTGGGGGTAGTCGAGCAGGGGTGTTTCAAAGCTCTCGTAGCGCAGCGAGTCGGTTTTGCCCACGGTGCCGGGCAGCAGCCGCACCACGCCGTTGATCAGCGCCAGGGCCGGAATTTCGCCACAGGTGAGCACAAAGTCGCCCAGAGACACTTCGCGGGTCAGGAGGTGGTTCACACGCTCGTCAACCCCTTCGTAGTGGCCGCAAATCAGCACCAGCTGATCGAGAGTGACCAGGTGGCGAAACAGGTTTTGAGTCATGGCCTCGCCCTGGGGGGTGAGCAGAATCACCTCGCGCTGGGGCAGCACCGGCAGCGACTCCACCGCCGCAAAAATCGGGTCGGGCTTCATCAGCATGCCTACCCCGCCGCCGTAGGGTTCGTCGTCGACCCGGTGGTGCTTATCCGTTGTAAAGTCCCTTGGGTTGGTAAGATAAATTTCTGCAATTTGGCGCGCCAGGGCTTTACCAATTAGCCCTGACTCCAGGGGAGATGTAAAAAAGTCTGGAAACAGGCTGACAACGTCTATTCTCAGCTGGGAAGCCCCGGGGATGCCAGTTGTCATAGCCTAGACTGCTGAGGCCTTACGACCTGATGGATTGGATCAACGTCATCCAAATCCAGAAGTGAAGTCCTGATTTGTAGGCAAACTACAGAACTCAAGCTGGACTTGGTATATAACGCTCTCTATCATGCAGTAATCGAGTCTAGGTAGCAATTCTCGTCCCTTTGTTGAGCGGCCCATGTCTCCCGTTAAGCACCACGCTATTCTGGCCATTGGCGGCGCAGAAGATAAAATCCACGGTAAAGAAATTCTGCATACCTTTTTCGAGCGGTCTGGGGGGACGGCGGCGACGATTGGGATCATTCCCTGCGCCTCGCGGGATCCGGTGGCCATTTCGGCCCGCTACCAGCAAATTTTTGCCGACATGGGTGCCCCCGAGACGGTGGTGATGGACATCCGCGATCGCGCCCAGGGCGAAGACCCCAGCTGGAAAACCGTTGTCGAACCCTGCACTGGGGTATTTATTACCGGCGGCGACCAGGTGAGGCTGTGCGGGCTGCTAGCCGATACCCCTTTAATAGATTTAGTGCGCCAGCGTGCCCAGCTGGGCGAAATTACCTTGGCTGGCACCAGTGCCGGGGCCGCCGTCATGGGCCACCACATGATCGCTGGCGGCGGCAGCGGCGAGTCGCCCAACCGATCGCTGGTGGATATGGCGATCGGTCTGGGGTTTGTGCCCGAGGTGATCGTCGATCAGCACTTTCACAACCGCAACCGCATGGCCCGACTGATGAGCGCGATGGCCATGCAGCCCAACCGCTTGGGCCTAGGTATTGACGAAGACACCTGCGCGCTGTTTGAGAGCGACGGCAGCTTTGAGGTGATTGGTAAAGGGGTAATTGCAGTGGTCGACCCGGCCCACATGACCCATACCAACGAGCCTGATATTTCAGCTGCCGATCCGCTCAGCATCCACGGGCTGCGGCTGCACCTGCTGGCCCACGGCGATCGCTTTGACATTCACCACCGCAAAGTACTGGCCACCGCCTGAGTACCATACCCTCGCAGCCCCTCTCCTTTTACGGCTCACCCTCACCCTCTAGCGCCCACAGTCTCAAAGAGTGATCGGTGCCACCAATGGTGACGATATGGCCATTGGGCTGTACCGCGAAGCGCCAAATGTCGGTATCAAACCCGGTAATCGTTTCGACGTAGGCGGCCTGGTCCATATTCCATACCAGAATGCGCTGATCGGCGTCGGCACTCCACAGCAGCGGGCCTTCTACCCTAAGATCGTTCACGTAGCTCTGGTGACCGGTGAGCGTGGCGCGGTGGGTCTGGTCGGCCAGGTTCCAGAGGCGCACTGTCTTATCGCTAGAGGCGGTAATCAGCGTGCGTCCGTCATCACTGATCGCCAGCCGGTTAATAAACGTCAGGGGTTCGTGACCGGTTAAGGTGATCGGCTGATCTAGGGCGTCCATGATCCAGACGTGCAGGCTCTTGCCGCCACTCACCAAGAAGCTATCGTCGCGGGTGAAGCGCAAGTCATTCACGGTGCCGTCGGCTTGCAGGGTATGGCTAGGCCCTGTAGTGACCAGATGTTTGGGGTCAATGCGGCCATCGGGAGCGACTAAATTCCACACAAAAATTGTGCCGTCGCCATCGGCGCTGACCAACGTTTTGCCGTTGTTGCTCACCTCCAGAGCGTTGATCGGTACCGGATGGGCGTTCGATAGGGTCACCAGGAGTTCGCCATCGGCCATCCGCCAGAATCGAATGGTGCGATCGTCCCCAGCAGTGACCAAAATTTCCTGGTCAGTTGTCATGGCCAGGGTTTTGACGGTGTTGGTATGCTCGCTCAGGGTTCGCAAGGACTGTTTCTTAACCAAATCCCAAAAGCGCACGGTTTGATCGGTGCTGGCCGTAACCAAGGTTTGGCCGTCCTTGAGCAGCAGCATGTCTAGCACATCGGCTTCGTGCCCCGGCAGCGTACCCAGAGACCTCACTAACCTCTGCGGTAAATCTTCGACGGTTGCAAACTGCGGGGTTGGGTTGCTGGCGTTTCGCGTCATGGCATACCAGCCCAGGGGTACCGCCAGGGCCAGCCCCGTCAACCCCGCCAGCAGCCAGGGGCGCTGGTCGAGCCAGGGGGGTAGAAAGCTGCGCGAGGGCTCAGATAGGGTCTTGGCCTCATGGGGGTTGAGGGTAGTCATAGGCCAGGTGGCGGGGGCAACGGCACCGGCCGAGCGAACCTTAATTGATTGGGGCAGACCAGAGACTTGATGCGATCGCACCTGGGCCAGCCGCTCCAAAATCATCGCCGTGCTCTGGGGCCGCTGGGCTGCCGCTGGAGCGATCAGATCATCGATCAAATCGGCCAAAGGAGCTGAGATTTGGGGAGCCAGGGGCCGCCACACAAACGCATTGGTGCGTGAGTTGTAAATAGTCGTATCGTTGGGCAGTTTGGCGGTTACTAAGTAGATGAGCGTACGCCCCAGAGCATAGAAGTCAGACTGGGGCACCGCCTGGCCCTGCTCCTGCTCCGGTGGCGTATAGCCCGCCGAACTCACGGTGGTAATGCCGCTGTCGCCCAGGTTAGCCATATAGGTCTGGGTCATCTCGCGGGCCGCCCCGAAGTCGACCAGCACCAGCTGCCCGGAGGGGCGCAGCATAATGTTTTCGGGCTTAATGTCGCGGTGAAAATAGTTGCGCTGATGCACCAGATCCAGCACATCGGTGAGCTGGGTGAGCCACAGCATGGCCTGCTTTTCGCTGATGGGGTGATTGCCCTGCTGCACCATCCACTGCTTGAGATTGGGGCCTTCGATCTTCTCCATAATCAGGCAGTGCAACGGCTCAGCCCCCTCTGCTGGGCTGTTTGTTGGACCGCCCGCTGGATAGTAGAGAAAGTAGCCCTCGGGTTCTACCTGAGGTACTCCAGGATGGTTGAGCTGGCTCAGCACCTGAGCCTCGCGACGAAATAGCTCAACCACCTTGTCATTGGTGTTGTAGCTCTCTTTAAGCACCTTGAGCAGTTTAGGTACGTTGCGCTCGTAGGCTTCGTACACGCGGCCAAAGCCACTGTCGCTGCTGATTAACCGCATCACTCGGTAGCGGCCCTGGAGAACCAGATTTGACCCACAGACTACGCAGGTAGGGCTGCCTCCGTTATCGGGGTGGTTCGGCTGACGGCAACCTGGGTTAATACAAAGACTCATGGCCGACGTTAAAATGCATTCCCTGTGTAGCAATAGTGTTCCACGGAATGCAGGCGGTTTCTCTACACTACGGGCTTTCTTTGCAATTGACTGGGGGTGCAATTAAGCGGGTGTGCAGCCTCAGACGGCCTTGACGGCAGGTTGGCATATCGATATTCCGGCGGCAGCGATCATCACCAGGCCAATCGCACCCAGCATCGACGGGGTGAGGGTTTCGCCTAGCCACAAAAAGCTGAGCAGGGCGGCGATCGCAGGCTCTAAACTCATCAACACCCCAAACACATTCACCGGCATGCGCCGCAGGGCCATCATTTCTAGAGAATAGGGCAGGGTCGAAGCCAGCAGCGCCACGCCCAGGCCCAGCAGCAAGATCTGCGGTGACAGAAGCGCCCGGCCGTCTGCCAGCACCCCGACGGGCAGCAGCAGCAGCGCCCCGACAACCATCGAGAGCGCCAGCCCCTCGCCGCCACGAAAGGCTTGCCCCATGCGGGCCGACAGCACAATGTAGGCACCCCAGGCCACCCCGGCCAGCAGCGCCATTACCACACCGGGGCCATCCAGGGACGGCGTCTTGAGGGGCGACAGCAGCACAATGCCCACTGCGGCCAGGGCCACCCACAGCCCGTCGAGCCAGCGCCGCGAGTGCAGCAGCGCCACGGTCAGCGGCCCCGAAAACTCCAGCGCCACGGCAACGCCGATGGGAATGCGGGCGATCGCGCAGTAAAATAGCGCATTCATCACCGCCAGCGATAGCCCAAAGCTGACCAGCAAGCGATAGTCTCGCGCAGAATGTCCCCGCCAGCGGGGGCGGCACCAGGCGACTAGGACCAGGGCCGACAGCCCCACCCGCAGCAGCACCATTCCCAACGGCCCCACCTGGCCGAACAGACTTTTAGCCAGAGTTGAGCCAAGCTGGGTCGAGGCGATCGCGGCAATCACCAGGAGCGAGGCCGGGGGGGTAAGCCCAGACAGCCTGGGTAGCAAAGACTTGGATGACAAGGGTAGGGCTCCTGGGGCGATCAGGTCAGCTAGAGCCTACCAACTTTAGCGCCTCTGCCCCGTCACGCCCACCCATGCCGTTAATGCTCGCCATGAGTGGCGTGGATATATAGCGCTGACCAGCCAGTTCAGAGCAGAATCGGGCATCGGCCCAGGCGAGGAGATTAGCAGGCCTGCGATCGCTAACCCTCAACCTCCCGCTGGTGCCCTAGCCTCACCCCAGAAGCAAAAGCCGGGATGCCGTACCTGCCGCCGCCCTGGTTCTGGCCCTGGATTGGCTATGATCCGCTTTAGACTAGTATCACTCCCGCTACCCTGCCCCAGGGTAATTCAGGGTAACAGCGTGTACTTCCCAGGATTTTTCCGCATGACGGCCTTTTCGGCGTTTGCCCTCGCCCTACCTCAGGGTCTTGATCAAAGTTACCAGCAGGTGAGTCAGTGGGTAGCTGGTCTGATTGCTGCCGTAAGCAATTATTTAGTGGCGATCGGCCACAGCATAGCCAGCCTGCCCGCTCAGGTACCCACAGCCATAGATGCTCCAGCGGTATGGCACCTGGCCGTCTACTGGCTGCTGGTGCTGGTCATGATGGTGGGCGTAGTGGGGGCCGTCGTGCCCGCTCTGCCCGGCATCACGCTAATTGTGGGGGCCATTGTAGTGTGGGGGCTGGTGGCCGGGTTTGTTGGGCTCAAGTGGGCTCTGGGAGTGGCGATCGCAGCTCTCCTGCTCAGCTTCGCCATCGACTACCTGGCCGGGGTGCTGGGGGCACAGCGGGTCGGGGCCAGCAGCTGGGGTCAAATTGGCGCTTTTGTGGGCATGTTTTTGGGCTTGTTTGGCCTGCTTCCCCTCTTGCCAACCGGCATTCCCCTCCTGGGGCTGCTGGTCGGCACCGTGCTGGGAGCGTTTATTGGCGAATTTTTACACCGTCGCGAACTCAAGCTGCTGCTGCGCGTTAAGCAGTCGGCCAAAGTGGGCCTGGCCATTGTGGTCGGCACGCTGGTGGGCAATATCCTACAGGGTGTGCTGGCCTTGATCAGCCTGGTGGTCTTTTTGGTCACGACCTGGCCCGGCAACTGGGCCTGAGCCATTAGCTCCCTAGCGGCTTCACGCCCGCCAGCAGAGCCATTTCCAGCCATTTCCAGTGGCAGTCTACCTCCTCAAAGCCAATCGCTCGCAGCCAGCCCAGCTGGGTTTCTACATCCAGCAGCTGGTTAGACGGGTCCTCCTGTTCAGGGGTATAACCGATCGCCGCCAAAAACTGATGGTGCAGTCGCTCAGTCGGAGAGGCCACATGCTCCAAATTACAAAAGCAGCCCCCCGGCTCCAAAATCTGGAAGATTTCCTGGTAGAGCGCTTTCTTGCGAGAGTGGTCGAGGTGGTGAATAGCAAAACTTGAGACCACCGCATCGAAGCGGCCCAGGTCTGGCAACGGCTCGGCCAGATCATGGCTAACGATCGCAACGCTGGGATCTTGGCCAAAGCGATCGCCTACCGCCGCTAGCATAGT
Organism: filamentous cyanobacterium CCT1; assembly: GCA_003017855.1. Classification (GTDB taxonomy): domain Bacteria; phylum Cyanobacteriota; class Cyanobacteriia; order Phormidesmidales; family Phormidesmidaceae; genus Nodosilinea. The sequence goes on along the minus strand of PYER01000092.1, from coordinate 15,247 downwards.
GGGCGAAAAGTCGAGCGCTACACTCTCTGCCGTGGGGCGATCCAGCTTCAGCAGCCCCAGCAGCCGACCGTCGCCCGTACCCAGATCGAGAATGCGGCGAGCCGTGAGCGGCACACAGCTTAGCAGTACCGCCTCACCCTCGGTTCGGTGTGGGATCGCATCGGCGCGGGCCAAATAGTCCAGGGCGTGGCTGGCCGAGGTCCACTGGTTGAGAGGTAGCGAAGTCATAGGGCTGACGGTGGAGAGGGCGGTTGACATTGCCCGTCGTGCAGGTCAGCAATTTCGCGAGCCAAGGCAAAATCCAGGCTGGTTAGGCCGCCAGCATCGTGGGTGGTCAGGCTGAGGGTCAGGCGGTTGTAGGCGATCACCACGTCAGGGTGATGCCCCAGCCGATCAGCCGGTTCGACCAGGCGCTGTACAAAGGCAACCGCAGCGGCAAAGTCGACAAATTGACACACCGTTATCAGCCTATCCCCTGCCCTCGACCACCCCGAGGGCACGTCCGGCGGCGCAGCAGCCGGTAAAGCCCCAGTTTCCACTAGCAGTGAGCCGGCCAGTGCTGCTACCCTCAGGCCAAAACGGCACCGTCGAGGCAGGCTGCCGCCTGAGCTACGCTTTGCACTCAAGCCCATACCCAAACTTAACTCCAGATGTGGAGTCATATTCAGCACCATCAAACTATCCGTAGCGCAATTATGTCAAAAACCACAGCTTTTTACCACTTAAAAAGCAATCTCCCCCGCCGTGCAGCCAGCTCTTTTTAGTACCGTTGGCCAAGTTGTTATTTGGGCCAATACACCGACAATTACTGCCCTCTCAAACCATCCTAGAGAACGAATTCCTAACTTGAGCCAGATTGCGGAGGTACAAATTTACTTCTGCAAAACTACGGAATTTCACTTCAACTTAACCGTTTCGCTCCGCATCAGGGCAATATTTTTTCGGGTTTTTCGGTTGCGATCGCAGACCCATTCATTTCAATTGCAGACGCTTGCGTAGTTATACGGATTTATTTTAGCTCCAAATAAATGGCTTTTGGGGAACTTTTTTATGTAGGGGTGAAACCCCTCTTAAAAGTTTTTTGGCGCCTGGCTAAACTTAACCCATTAAGGCGTGAGCACTTGGTTTGAGGGATTGTTTTTGCAGTTTTCTAATGCTAAGCATTGAAAACCTTACTGAAGTGATAGCCAAATTTGCGCTGTTCTCATAGCAAGCGGTCGGCCAGCCAGGTTAACAAAACGCCAGCTCAGGGTGTGAGAAAAAATGTCACGGGATGCGCTTGTTGTCGGAATCAATACCTACCAATATCTGCCTGAATTACAGGCTCCGGCCCAGGATGCCGAGTCGGTGGCCAGGTGTTTAGAAAGCTTCGGCGAATGCCGTGTGGTGCGGCTGCCAGAGGCCATCGTTCACCAAAAGCCAGCAGTGAGCCAGCGCAGCCCGGTGACCACTGCTGCCCTGGAAGCTGCTCTAATTAAACTGTTTAAGCCAGCCGGCAAAACCATTCCTCAAACCGCCATCTTCTACTATTCTGGCCACGGCCTTCAGCGTCAGGCGGGCATTCAGGAAGGCTACCTGGCTACCAGCGACGCCAACCCGGCGGCCGGGCACTATGGGCTGTCTCTCCACTGGCTACGGCGGTTGTTGCAGGAGAGCCCCGTGCGTCAGCGGGTCATTTTGCTCGACTGCTGCAACAGCGGCGAGTTTTTCAACATGCTAGAGGCCGACCCCGGTGCGCGGGCCGGCACCGATCGCCTGTTCATGGCGGCCGCCCGCGAGTATGAGGCCGCCTACGAAGCGCTGGGCAGCAACCACAGCGTCTTTACCCAGGCGCTGCTATCGGGCCTCAACCCTTACAAAGTCAAGGGCGGCATTGTCAACGGCCACTCCCTCACCGATGTGGTCAACCGAGAGCTGAAGGGTGAGCTTCAGCAGCCCCTGTTTGAGAGCTCCGGCAGCGAAATTGTGCTGACCCGATTGGCGGGCCTCAATGCCCCGGCTCAGGAGACTCGACCACCGCTGCTAGAGCGGCTGCAAAAGTTGCGCTACAGCTTCTGCCCGTTTCCAGGAGCGGCTCCCTTTGAGGCGGCCCACAGCGAACTCTTTTTTGGTCGCGATGACTTCCAGCAAACCTTAGTTAACCGCGTGCAGTCGTCCCGACTGTGCGTGCTGACGGGGGCCTCGGGGGCGGGCAAAACATCGCTCCTGCAGGCTGGGCTCATGCCCAAGCTGTCTCAGCACAGCAGCGAAACCGTCTGGGATGTTCGTTACACGGCCCTCAAGGCTTCACCCCTAGCCAGCCTGGCCGAGCTATTTGTCGATTCTGAGGTGACGGGCCTGCCGCGGGCCGAGCAGCTGCACCGAGCCGAGTCGTTTTTGCAGCAGGGGGCAGCGGGGTTTAGCCAGCTTGTGCAGTCCGTGGTAGGCGAGCGTGGCCCTGGCTACCAGCTGGTGCTGGTGCTCGACCAGTTCGAGGTTTTGCTAACCACCGACGCTTGCTCAGATCGCGATCGCCGCCTGGTCATCGACGGTCTGACGGCGGCTATCGAGCAGGAACACCTGCCCCTCCACCTGGTGCTGGGGCTACAATCCCACCATCTGGCAGACCTGGACGATGTGCCGACGTTTCAGGCCCTGGTTGCGGCCCACAGCCTGGCGGTGCCGGCAATGACCTATAACCAGCTCAAGGCAACCATTGTTGGCCCCCTAGAAAAAACGGGGTTTCGCTACGACGCCAACCTGGTCTATACTCTGCTGCTCGACATTGTCAGCGCCCCCGCCGACCTGGCGCTGCTGCAGATGATTTTGAAAGAACTGTGGCTGCGGCGAGAGCATGCCCCCCACGACGCAGAGCCCCCGCGCCTAACCCTCGCCGCATACGTCGAAATGGGCGGCATTCGCCACCTGCTTAACCAGCGGGCCGACGGTCTCTACCAAAATCTGTCAACCGCTGAGCAGGCGATCGCCCAGCGCATCTTTCTAAGCCTCTGCGACCTGGGCGATGGCGCAGCCGTCACCCGCCGTTCGACTTCCCTACTCGAGCTTGTCACCGCCGCTATGCCCAGGGCCGCTGTATTAGCTACCCTGGAAAAGCTGCTAGCCGCTCGCCTGGTGGTAGCCCAGGACCCTGGGTTGGGGGCCGGACTGGGGGCCGAATCGGCTGCGATCGCTGTGCCGGGCTGGTCGAGCGACTTCACTAAATCGATGTCTCTACCGCCTGAGCCATCCTGCTCGCTCCCGCTGCCCTCGCTCTCCTTACCGTCGGTAACTCCGGCCGTGCTAGGGCATCACCTGCCTTTAGCCGCCAGTGGCCCGGTGCTGAGCAGCCCAACGGGGGCAGCTAGTGAACCTTGCTTTGACATCGCCCACGAGGCGCTGATCCGCAATTGGCCACAGCTGCAGCAGTGGTTGCAGAGCCACGGGCCGACAGTACGACAGCAACGGGCGATCGAAGCGGCGGCCCAGGAGTGGCACTACCAGCAGCAGCCCAACCACGCCGACTATTTTTTGCCTCAAACCCGCCTCAACGAGGCCAAGGGATTCAGGCAGGCCTATGGTGAACAGCTCTCGGTACTCGCCCATGATTATGTCGAAGCCTGCGATCGCTACGCTAAGCGCAGCTGTCGGCAGCGCCATTTGGTGCGCCTGCTCATTCCCCTCAGTATGGCCACCGGCATGCTGACGGCCTACGGCCACAGCTACGTCACCCAACCGGAGACGAAGCTAGCCCTGACCAAGGCTCCCCATGCTCCTGTCAGCGACATCAGGCCGTCGTTTACCCTGGCGGAGGCCGCGCCTTCCAGCGAAACCGGAGCCAGCGTCCCCGCCGAGCCGGTGCCAGCCAGTGCCCCTGCCCTCGGCTCGCCCCAGGCCGGAGTAGTGCGCACCGACGTGCTGGCGATCGCCTCAACCCTGGCAAGCCCACCGCCCAACCCGCAGCGCGAGGCCGCCCCGCAGCTTCAGGCCTCACTGAGGCGGTCTGCCCACGGGCTGACCAGCAGCCACAACCCTGCGTCCACCCCTCAAACCGCTAGCCAGCCATCGGCCAATCAGGTGGTCAAACTCATGGCGTGGTCAGTTTCTCCCAGCGACCCCTCGGTGGTGATTCAAATTTGGTGCACCAGTGGCGATGAGGCCGAGCCGGTATGCTTTACCTCCACCGCCGCCCGCGACAACTAGCCGTGCCGCCTGCTGCTAGTTCTCGAGGCATAGCCCAAAGCAGTCCTGAAAACGTTCAAACGTTTGAACTCTGGTCTGACAGACGTCTTAACCCGATTGGCTACAGCTATAAACCCCAGCCTGAAGAAAGAAAGCTATCCTAGTCTTCGTGGCTGAAGCGAGCGATGGAACGGGGTATGCAAATTTTGTCGGTGGCGCTGCAAAACTTTAAGACCCACCGCGATCGCTACTTCGAGTTTCAGCCCGGCACCAACGCCATCTGTGGCGAAAATGGGGCTGGCAAAACCAGTATTTTAGAGGCGATCGCCTGGGTGCTCTTCAACTACCAGGGCGATTACGCTAAAGAAGACCTGATTCGCAACGGCAGCGGCAGTGCCCAGGTGACGGTTGCGTTTACCTCTAACTACGACAGCCGCACCTACCAGGTGCAGCGCTGCACCCAGCGGGGCTACGCCCTGTTTGACCCGCAGCTAAACGAGCGCCTGCCCTACACCCGCATTAAGGATGAGGTATTGCCCTGGCTGCGCCAGCACCTGGGGGTAGGGCCTACCGCCAACCTGCCGCAGCTATTTGCCCGCACGCTGGGGGTACCTCAGGGCACCTTTACCGCCGATTTTTTGCAGCCCGCTGAGCACCGCAAGGCCGTATTCGACGCCATTCTCAAAGTCGAAGACTACAAGCTGGCCTTTAAGCAAATGAACGCCCTGCGCCGCTACGCCGAAGACCAGGTTGAGGCGACCAAAGCCGAAATTGCCCAATACGACGACTCTCTAGCCGCCTGGGATGAGCTGCATCAGCGGCAGCAAACCCTCCGGCAGGAGATTTCGACCAGCGAACAGCGCCTAAACACCCTGACCGCTAACTTAAAAACGCTGCAAACTCAGCGCGACGACCTCAAAGCCCAGGCCCAGCAGGTCCAAACCCTGGTCAACCAGCGCCAGGGGCTGTTGCACCAGCAAGAGGCCAAACAGTCGAATCTAGCCCGGTTGCAGCAGTCGATGCAGCAGGCGGAGCAGGCGATCGCTCTGTGTCAGGCCCATCAAGCCGCCTACAAGGGCTACCAGACTGTCGAGGAGACGCTAAAAGTCCTGGCTCAGGAGCAGCAGCAGCGCCAGAAACTCCAGAATGAGTACCAGACACTGCAAAAAACTCAGTCCCAAAAGCAGGTGGAGCTGGCCCGCTGGCAAACCCAGCTAGAGTCGTTTGCGGCCACCGAAAAAGAGCTAGCCCTCCTCCAGCCCCAAATCGCGGTGCAGGCCGAGCTAGAAGCCCGGCGCCAGGGCCTTCAGCAGCAGCTAGACCAGCAGCAGCGGCAGCAGTTGCAGCGGCAGCAGTTGCAGATTCAGTCCGACCAGCTCAGCCAGCAGCTGGCCCAGGCTGCCCAAACCCGCGATCGCCTGATTGCGCTACAGCCCAAAGTAGAGGCGATTGCCCCCCTGGAAGCGCAGCGCGATCGCCTGCAGCAGCAGCTGAGCCGCATGGCCGCAGCTCGTCAGTTTGAGGCCGAAATTAGCGCTCTTGTCGCCGCCAGCCAGCGTCAGGGTAAAACCCAGCAGGCGGAGATCAAGGCCGTGCTTAATGATCTAGCGGTTTTGGCCCAGAGCCTGCCGTTACTTTCTAGCGAAACGTTAGAGCGGCTGGAGCAGGCTCTAAAGGGTACCGCTGCCCTGCACGACTCACTGATAACGGCACTAGAGGTGATCTTGCATGACCTGGCCGACCAAACAGACGAGGCCGCCCTCCAGGCATCGCTCAAAACGGTAGAAAGCGATCTCAAGCAGCACTACGCCTGGCAGGCCGAATTAGCTCAGCTGAGCAGCATTACCACTCAAATTGAACAACTTCAGCGATCGCGGGCAGACCTGTCGGATCAGCGAGCTGTCCTCACCCAGCAGCTAGCCAGTCAGGCCACCGTAGAAGTTGACCTGGCCACGGTAGATGGCGAGATCCAGACGCTGGGCCGACCGCGAGAAAAAAGCCAGATCTTGGAGCGTACGCTCCAAGATAAACTGCGAGTAGAAGAGGCGTATGGGGCTCAATCGCTGGCCCTAGATGACATCAACCAGCGAATGCAGGCTCTGAGCGCTCAGCTAGAGGGCTTTGCCGATCTCGACCAGCGGTTAACTCAGGCGCAGAGCGATCGCGCTCAACACCAGGCTGGCTACGGCATCTATCTACAAAACCAGCAGCTCGCTAACCAGTATCCCCAGCTCAAAACTGAGCTAGCCGCCGCTCAGACCGCCCTGGCCCAGCTCCAGCAGCAGCAGGCTGAACTAGAAAAAACCTATCAGGCCGCCCTGACCCGCTTTGATCCTGAAGCCGCGGCTACCCTTGAGACCACCTACAGCACGGTAAAATCGGAAGCCGACCAGCTAGCCGGGAGCCTGCCCCAGCAGCAGCAGCGTTTAGCCGATCTCAACCAGCAGATTGCCACCCTGCAAGCCCTGGCCCAGCGCCGCGACGCCGCCAGGCGCCAGCTTCAGAGCCGAGAACAGGCCAAGCGATTTATCACCTTTGCCCGCAAAGCCTACAACGAAGCTGGCCCACGCATTACCGAGCAGTACGTGCGCAGCGTTTCTCAGCAGGCCGACAGGCTATTTCGAGACCTACTCAACCGCCCTAACGTCGCCCTAGAGTGGAGCCGCGACTACGAGATTTTAGTGCAGGATGGCCCCAACCAGCGACGCTTTGTCAACCTGTCGGGGGGCGAGCAGATGTGCGCTGCTCTGGCCGTGCGGCTGGCCCTGCTCAAGGTGCTGGCCGACGTCGACATTGCCTTTTTTGATGAGCCGACAACGAATATGGATCGCCCCCGGCGGCAGGGGCTAGCCGAGGCCATTAGCCGGATCAAAACCTTTCAGCAGCTGTTTGTGATCAGCCACGACGACACCTTTGAGCAGGTGACTGAGAACGTCATTGTGGTAGAGCGCGAAGCATAAAAAAACCGCTCCCCATCGGGGAACGGTTGAGAGTAGGAGCCTACAGGGGAAACTTTTGGAAGCTTGTGCCAGCAATCCGTGCTTGCCGACTCAAGCCACTGACGGTCTAAAGCGAATTGCTGGTGAAGGCATCGCCGCTGTAGGCAGGGACGCGATCGCTGAAGTCAGTTGACTGCCCGGTAACCGATTTAGCCAGCTGGTCAAAGGACTCAGAGCGCCAGTTGCGCTCGTGGATAGGCTTGGTTTGTTCGCCACGAAAGTAAGCCTGAGTACCGATCAGAGCGGCGGCAGCCCAGCCGACAACGAAAAGTGAAATCAGTAGAGCAATCATAAATGAACCTCCGTTTGAAGTTGTTGAGAGTCGCAAAACGCTCTGCTGACTAAGGTGTTAGCTGTGCGATCAGGGCGTTGCGCTTCCTTATGTAAATCAATGTAAACTATATGTAACAAAATGTCAATTATGATTGCGCCAGCTTGGCTGAAGTGGTAAGCATTCCTTCGGGTGTTCAAAATTCGCTATCTCTGGCTTCTACAGCCGCCATGACGTTAGGACCTTTGCACAGTTAGCCCAAGGGCTATGCCATACGTTAGGCCGCCATCCCAGTCTTAGCTACAGCTAGTCGCTGCGGTCCCAAGCAAATTAGCCAACGCTATAGGAGCAGCCGAGATTCGTTAAGTCATTTGTCTTGAAAGATACAAATATTGAAAACCTGCCTGTTGCAAAGACCGTTAAAACCCCTAGGATTGAAGTCAGGGAATGTGCGCCAAGCTCCTATTGGTCAAGGGTTTTAGAGTTCTCGGGGTAAGCGCATTAAGCATCTACTGTGTCAAGGCGATCGCAGCTTCTACCCTTACCCACCTAAACGGTCCATGCTCACTCCTAGCCGTTATTCCCTCGATTTACTCACCCAAAGCTATAGCCGCGGCCAGCTCCAGTTTCAGCATCTTGATCTGCGCAAACTCTCCCTAGAAGGCATCAAGATGCCCTTTGTAGAATTTATTGACTGTAACCTTCAGGGCCAAAACCTGGTAGGGGCATTTATGCCTGGCGGAGTGTTCTCCCATAGCTGTCTGCGCAAAAGCAAGCTGAACTGGGCCAACCTAATTGGCACCGACTTTTTTCTGGCCGACTTATCTGGGGCCCAGCTCAACCGCGCTATGCTTGCCGGTGCCAAGCTGGTAGGCGTTAATCTGCAGGGCGCAAGCCTTAAAGAAGCGGTGCTAACCGGTAGCGACCTGCGCGGAGCCAATCTCAAAGGGGCCAACCTGCGCGGGGCCAACCTCAGCAACGCCAACCTTCAGGGAGCAGACCTGCGCGGGGCCGATATAGCTGGGGCCGACCTCAGCGAAGCTGCACTGATGGGTACCCTCATGCCCGATGGCACTTATGTGGACTACGGTACTGAGCTGCTGCCAGCTGGGTCCGAGTAGCCCAAGCGTAGGTTAAACCGGTACAACTCTGCAACCCGTGGCGTCGCCCGCTGGAGTAAATCAGTGCAGCGCTACCCCTGCGCCACCAAACAGCACCAGCGATAGAAAGAAATCGACAACGAACAGACCCACCCAGGTAGTGACTACAGCTGAGGTAGCGGCTCGCCCTACCGATCGACTGCAGGTGGTCGTTAACCCCCAGGTACAGCCCGCCAGCGCTACAATCGCCCCAAACAGCACCGACTTGATCAGAACGGCGATTAGATCGTTGAGCACCATCAGCGATCGCACCGAGTCGAGAAACTGTCCCATGGGCATTTCATAGAAGAAGAATGCCACCCCTGCCCCACCGACAATCCCCAGCACCAGACCCAGCACCGTCAGCACCGGCAGCATGACGCAGCAGGCGACAACTCGAGGTACCACCAGGTAGTCCACCGGGTCAGTGCGCAACACCTTGAGCGCATCGATTTGATCCGTCACCTTCATGCAGCCTATCTCGGCAGCGTAGGCCGTACCCACCTGACCGGCCATAATAGCGGCCGTCAGAATGGGTGCCAGTTCTCGGCAAAAGGCCATTGCAAAAGCTCCACCGAGGGCGTGCATAGCGCCAAACCGCTCCAGTTCGCGAGCGGTTTGAATGGTAAAAATCATGCCGGCAAAGATGTTAGTCAGCAGCACCGGGGTTAAGGTTAGCGGCCCTGCAGCCACCATTTGCTCTAGGGTACGCTGGCGATTGATGCCGCACCGCAAAACCCGCACCAGCACCTGCCCGCCCAAAAAACAGGCCATCACGATGTGGTAGGGGCAAGATTTTGGCCGCAAAGCCTGGGGGGCTTTAGGACTGTGCTGAGGGCCATAGCTGGGGCGAACTGGCACCGAAAGCGGTAGAGAGAGCCGCACGGGTTTGTGGTGGGCCTTAACCATAGCAGTAACTCATAAGGGAAGTCAGGCAGACGCAGGCATCAAGCGTAGTGTGCCCTCCCGCTGTAGCTCAGTTGAGCGCAGGTCAGAGAAACTACATCAAGATGACGGACAGTTCAAACTTTCTGTTACAAAGGCACTACTCAACTAGGCCGAACCAGGGAACTGACATCGTGCCGCCACAGGGGGCAATCACGATTCGCTGCCGATTGAGGGTATTCTCAGACGCCTCTAAGGAATACCGCTACAGGGCTGACACCAACTTACAGAGTCTTTTAAGGGTTCCAGGTTTTCTGCGGATAGTTTTCACATTGTGGTGCTGGCCAGGACTGATGAGGTCCATGGCGCCAAAAGCCTGCCATGGATGGAGAGTACAGGCGTAGTGTTCCGACCCGATCCAGAGCAGCGGTGCAGTATCTAGATGACAGCCCCACTCTGGTGCCCTAGATCCGCTTGGGCACATTGGGCTTGCGGTTCTGCCGCCCCTTTAAAAGGTAGAGCCTCCGGTGAGCATTCCACTGCAGAGCATTGAAGGGACAGCGAATACTGGACCGGCGCTCTAAAGACTACAACCAGTTCACTGCTGATAAGCCCAAGAAACAGCGATTGAAGCCCCTGCCCTGTGTTCCGGGTTGGCTGTGGCAGCGCTAGCGAAATAAGGACTGCGGCCAAAAATGGCGACCCGCTTCAAACGTGCGCCTTAACAATTGGTACCAAACCTTAAGGAAAGGTCATGAAACCGACATCCTGCTAAGTTGGTACATTTCCAGTACAGAATGGCGATGACTATGATACACTTGTACCATTCGCACACAGGACTTCCCTATCAAAGTCTGGGATGAGGCTTTAGGTCTAAGTTTTCAGGCTTTTAGCTGCGGTCTAAGGTCATGGTTGCTCTCCTATGGGGGTACGGCAGGTGGATTTACAGAGTATTCAATCCAAACTTATTCACAGGGTGAATGCGCTTGGCCAAGACGAGGCCAATGTGCAGGTTGATTGGGCTGGGGTTCCATCAATGGTCGACTCCAGCCCTCACCTGTCAGGGGTAACAAGGCCCAAGGCCGACGTTTCGGCAACCATAGACACGCTACAGCGGCGGGCCACGCAGCGGAAAGTCGAAAGCAAAGACACTCTCCGTGAACCAGCCGCGCTAGCCGGCGGCTACATTCAGCAGCTCAACGGCATTGCCGACAAAATTAATCAAATTTCATCAGAGCAAGAGCGCGCGATCGCAGAAATGCAGATCATCCAGGCCCACCTGGCCCAGGTTTACCCTGCGGTAAACCAACAGGGTCAGCCACTTGAGCCCCCTTACTTTGATGCGCAGGAAGGCGTTATCCCAGTAGCAGAGGTAGATAGCTGGGGCAACGTTGTGTTGACCTACCGCACCGTCAACCCCAGCTTAGCCGTCGCGGCAGCAGCACCAGCCCGGTCTGGTTCTGGTCAGGCCCACCAGGTCGCTCAGCCGTTGCGCAACAGCTGTGGTCCCTCTTCCCCACCGCTGCGAGGAGCCTGGAATTCTCTAGTCAGCGATGTGGAGGCTCTGGGTCATGAGCCTGCTCAGCTCCTGGCTCAGCTGGGTCGCACCGTACGGGGTCTGGCGCTTGATGTGGCCCAGCGCGTAAGGCCGAGACCGGCGCGACCTCGGACCCCTCAGCGTACCGCTGGCCAACCATTTGGGGCTTTTGGCTCCGGCAGCCGAGGCGCGTCGCTGTCGATGGTTGACAGCATGCTGTGGTTTGGCGGTGGGGTCATTGGGCGGCTGGCCTTAAATTTGCTGATTGGAGCTTTTCCAGCCCTGTGGTCCCTGGCCGTAGCCGCCATTACCGCCATGACGGCCTACGCGCTGTACCGCGCTACCCTGGCTCCCAAACTGGCCTTTGGGCCGGCCCTACGCGTGGCTTTGCTGGTGCTAGGGCTGATTGTAGGTGGTCAGCTCTAAACGCGATTTGCCCAGGGCAATACTTTTCCGTTGAGGTTTAAGGAGGCAGGTTATGGTTTCGATGCATCAGTCTGGGGGCGGCGTGACCCTGGCTACCGCTAAACCCTTTATCGCTGGCGGGCTTATGCTGGCCATTGGTCTACTGGCGATCGATGGCCAGGGGCTGGAGCGCTGGATCACAGCAGCCCGTCCGCAAACCGCGCCGGGGTGCGAAAAAATTGTGGAGAGCAGCTCTCAGCTTAGTCGTGAGCAGCTGGCTCAGCTTTTGGTCGTACCCGAGCGTGATCCCAAAGAGAATGTGCGCAAGATTGTAGCCGAGCCCTACTGCAGCCTGCCTCAGCTCCAGGTGCGCTCAGGGGTCGTCTCGGAGCGAGAGGCTTATCCCATGGCCTGGGATCCGTCAGTTCAGCTGGTGATTCTTTACGAGAATGACGAATACGCTGGCTATCGCTTTCGGTTTCAATAGTGGGTTGGCGGTGGTGAGCAGCTTTGATCTGGGGCGATTGGTATTCAACCTGGGGCTAGGTCTACTGTTGGCCGGATTGACCAGCTGCAGCAGCCTGACCCCAGTGGTTCCCCGACAGATTGTGCTAAAGCAATCGTGGGAAATCGAGTCGGGCGATCGCGTGGCCGGGCAGCTGGTGACGGGCAGCCTCGGCGACATATCAGTGCGGCTGCGGGGTACAAAGCTGCGGGCTCCCTTTGCCGGGCAGGTTGAGCTGGCAGCCAAAGGATTTCACTGCATCTATTTCTCAACCCCAGAGGTACCCGCTTACCTGTTTCGCTATTGCGGAGTTAGACAGCCCCAACTCGGCCGGGTTCAGGCTGGGGAGGTAATGGGGCGCGGGCAGCAGATTCACTTCGCCACCCTGAGGCGCCAGCCCGATGGGGCCTGGGCGATTGTCGAACCCTCCGATCGCGTTTTAGAACAGTCCCTCAATCAGCCTTCCCCTGCCCTGCGTTTTTAGCGATCGAAGCCCCCTGCATTCACGACCTGTATCAGGCGATCGCGTTACCAAGTTTTTTGAAAGCTACTGACAACACAATCCTCTATCGTCCTGCGTCTTTGCCCCATGAAGCTCCACCCCAACCTGCTTGCGGCCAGCTCTCTGCTGGCAATCCTAAGCCCCTCTGCGGTGCGTGCCGACGACGGCATTCTCAGCTTTGAGCTCTCCGCGCCTCAGTGGACTGAAGCAGCGCCCGCGGCCGAAGTTGTGGCCATTGCCCCTGTCCCCGACCTGGGCAACCAGCCTTTGCCCATCCCCGCCCGCGCGGGCAATCCACCCATGCGCTACCACTCACCCCAGCAGTTACCCGCCGGGGTTTATCGGCGTGGGGTAGCGGTTGCCCTTAACGAAAGCTCAGCCACAGCCCTGCTGCCCCCTGCTCCTCCCGTACCGGCAAGTGCGGTCATGGTTGCCACAGCCCCGGTCGAGCCCAAACCAGCCCCTCCAGCAGAGGCAAAAGCAGCGCCCGAACCCCTGGCGCTAGATTTTGAGATGGCCCCCTCAGCAGCCGTAGTGGCGATGGCTGAGGCTAAGGCTGAGGCCAAATTAGCGGCCTCTCGACCGCCAGCCAATCCCCTGCTGAGTCTGTTTGAGGGCAACTCCGACTCATTAGTAGCCCGGGCTGTGGGCAGCGCTGAGGGCACTCGTACTCCCAATGGCGCTATTAATCCTGCCTACTTTGGCCATACTGACCCCGGCAACCGGGTATGGAATATGGGCACATTTTCTTATCAGCACGGTGCAAAAACTCCCGAGGAAGCCGATCAAAAGCAGCTGGCCCGCCTCCAAAATCAGGGCGATCAGCTGCGTCAGCGGGCGCTTCAGCATGGCCTCAACCTGACCCTGGAAGAAACGCTGAATGGCCTCGATCTAGCCAATCAGTCACCGCTGGCCGCCATCGGCCGGGTAGGGTACATTGAGCGTCTTGCCGAGGCAAAAGCCAATGGCCTTGAGGGGTCCGAGGCTATTCTGGTCGCCCGCACTCGTTCTTATATAAACCCCAATACCGGGCGATGGAATGCACCGGGTTTAGGCAATACCGAAGCTAGCATTCGCCGGGATCAGCAGCGACGGGCCAATGCCGTAGCCCAAGCGATCGCAGCCTACGAAAGCCAAAACCCAAAGCTTCAGGCTAATACCTGGACTCTGACCCCCAGCCCTGCGCCCGTCCCCGACACGCTAGTTGCCGTAGCCGATACCCAAACCGAACCCGTAGATGAATTTCTTCAGATGTGGACTTCGCCTAGCGATCCCGTTGCCCAGGTAGAGCCAGCGGCAGATACAGCTCTGCTGAGCCAAGCAAACGAGGCCGATGCTCAGGCCGAAAACGAAGCAGGCTTAACCACCTCGGGTATAGCCATGGGCGATCGCGTTCTGGCAACCCTGTGGCAGTTCACGGTGGATAAGGTTCCCAGCCTGAGTAGTGATGCCAGTGATGCCAAGAGCGAGGCTGAGCCCCAAGCCGCGTCCCTGGCTGACGTACTGCTCAACCGCAGCAACAGCGAGACTGAGGTGGAAGGAACGGTTCCAGAGGCTGAGGTGATCCCCGCCGAGCCCGTTGAAGTGCCTGCTGCCGCGGCCCCGGCACCCGAGACGGAACCCCCCGCTGCGGCAGCGCCTATCGACCCCGCTCCCTCATTAGTTAGTGAGGTCCAGGCAGAGACTAATCCTACTAAGTTGACCCATCCAGACCAGTCGTTGACCATCGCACCTCCCACCTGGAGCGAAGCGAGAGAGGGCAATCAGAGCAGCCCGGCCCTAGCCACGCCGGGGGCTTTCCCTGACAGTATAGTCTACGTTCCCCTGGCACCCGCGGAGCCGTCCGCCGCCGCGACCCCGGCAGAAGTCGCATCGGCTGAAGCTACCATCCCAGCTGATGCTGAAACCACTGCCATTGCTGAACCCTTAGCCCCGGCGACGGCTGGCGAACCAATCTCCCCAGCGGAATTGGCTGCTCCAGAAATGCCCGCGCCCGATCAACAGGCCTCCATTACTGACGGTGGGCTGCAATTTGCCAAGGTTGACGCAGCCGAGGCTGACCCAGGCGAGGGTGACGCAGCCGATCGCCCCTCCATTGAGGCATCGCTATCGAGCGACAGCCAGCCCAATTCAGCCGAGAGTCTTGCTGAAACCTCTACCACCGTAGCTGAAGACCAGGCCCTGGTGGCTGTGCCGGAGGCTGCGGAGTTGGGTCAAACGCCGTAAAGCGCCGTAACCGGATGGGCATTTAGGCCTCTTCTATGAATTTTGTGCCCCGCTTAATCGGGAGCAAAGCCTCTATAAAGATTAGAGGGTTGTTGTTAAGAATGTGCTGCTATGCCTCCACTGACGCCTAGCATGAAAGAACCCTGATCGTTATTTGCTAGGCCCATGCCGAAGCCCGACACTACCGCGCTGCCCAACGACCTCTCCACCCTGGATTTGACTAGCGGTAGCGAGGCCGTTGATAGCCGCCTCAACCCGGCTCAAATGCTGTCTCTTATTGACAGCATTTTGCCCTTTGAGGCCTGTTTGTACCATGAGATTATTCCTCTCTCCGTAGAGTCGAGCTGCCTGCACCTCGGTATGGTGAACCCGGCCGATACGGCTGCCATTGACTACGCGCGCAAGCAGGTTTCATTTATTCACTGCTCAGTGGTGTCGTGGCCTATTTCCTCGGACTGGCAGCGCAAAATGCTCTCTAAGTATTTGAGCTATGCAGCCCGCACCAAGCCCAAATCACAGGCTCCAACCAGTCACCTGTCACCCCAGGCGCCCCCAACTGACGATGAGCTACTGACCTTTATCGTCGATAGCCCTGACGACCTGCTGAGCGATCGCCCCCC
>PYER01000421.1 GCA_003017855.1 filamentous cyanobacterium CCT1 | reverse complement strand
ATCAGGCATTAAGCAGTAATGAAGGCGAATTAGACTTAGGTGATCTGTTTGAAGCCGCAGAGGAGGAAATGGCTTCTGCGGAAGGTGATGGCCTAATGGGGTCTGAGTGGCTTAACCAAGTGTCAGAGCCAATCTCCGAAGAAATCGACAATGAAAATTTTGCTGATATGTTCAATCAGCTTGATTCTTCTGTTGATGTCCAGCCTATTCCCAGTTCGGATGACTCGGTTTCGGGACCACTTGTGGGTCCTGCTGAACTGAATAGCTTGGCAAGTCTATTCGAAGGTGACGTTGCCGATTTCGATCAGGTTTGGGAAGAAGAAGCTGATGAGCAAAGCGCTCAAAACCAGAACCAAAACAGCTTGGATGCAGATATTTCTGATGACTTCGCTGATTTGTTAATGGACCAAGATAATAGCAACTCTAATATCGGAGGTGATGAAGACTTAGCTAGTCTTTTCGGCGCGTCTTTGTTAGAAGATAACGATAATGAGTTGGATTTTTCTGATGAGCTTGGTGAGGCTAGCCTAGAGGCAACCATCGATTTGGAACTTGATGTTGACTTTGGCAGGGGCGGAAGCGAGCCTCCTGAACTAGGTATGAACGATCCTGACTCGGAATCTCAATCTAATACCATTGACCTGGATTTCGATCTTAATGACTCATCCTCCTCATTAGAACTCGATGCAGAAGATTCGATAGTAGCCAATCAGGAAGATTTAAGTCAAGATTCTAACGAACTTGATTTTGCCTTCGATGATGATGCGGTCGAAAGTCCGACTGCAGAGGTGGAGGCTGTTGGGATAGAAGCGGCCCCTGGCGATTTGTCTGACTTCGACTTGGCTTGGGATGAAGACGATATTTCAGATACTGATCCGGATCTCACGAGCGATTTCGATGGTCTGACTACATACGACGAGGGAACTGCAGACTTTAATCAGCTTTTCCAGACAGAGAACTTGGCTGTTAATTCTGATCAGGCTCAGGCGCCCTCAGCCAATTTGGATGTAGACTCGTTCGAGTCTTTAGATTGGAGTAGTAACGAGATCGAAACTGATAGCTGGACGATCGAAGCAGATGATCCAGAGGTCCCTGCAGACTCCTCTATTGATTATGGTGATTTTGCATTTGATTTAGAACAGCCCCAATTAGAATCAGCTGAGGCTAATTCTGATTCCGAAATCGAAGCAGATTATTCTGTAAACGGCGAGGCTTTTTCCCCATTAACCTCCTCAATTAACTCCTCTGAAGCTGATGGAGAGAATGCGGAGGATGGTTTTAGTCTGACGGAGGCTGAGCTTGAACCGATCACCTCTGAATCTGCAGACTTAACGGAGGATCTCTGGAGCGATACGACTTCTTCAGCTGATGTTCAGGCTGCTCGCGTCACTTCCGATGATGTCGATGATTTCTTTGCTGTTGAGTCCGAGAATAAGGAAGATAAGGATTCTTCTATTATTGGCGAAGCAGACAATGCCGAGACTGAAGACTTTTTCTCTACTCCTGTTGCTTCCATTAATGAGCATGGAGCAACAGAAACAGAGTCTGTAATTGCTCCCAGTGATGAGGCAACAGACACTGCGGATGCTTCTGATGATTTAGGCGATCTGGCTAGAAATAGCGAATTTGAGCAAACGTCTGAAGCCATCTCTGCTGACTCCGCTCGGGCTGAGTTAGCTGAAGAAGCCAATATCATTGATGATTTTGATAGGCCGCTGGAGGATGTATCTGACGAGCAAACACTGGGTGAAACGGATTTCGGTCTAGATTTAGAAACAGCCTTTGAAGAGGACACCGCTAACTTTGACGATCTTGATGGTCTACTAGATGCAGACTCATCAGATAGCACGGGTTTGAGTGAGCTAGACGATCTCAGTATTTCGAGTTCAGAAGATCAGCTCGTCGCAGCAGAACCTTTTGAAACCTCTAATCAGGAAATGGTTTCTGAGGCAGTTGATTGGGAGGAACTTGATGATTTAATTGAAGATACCCAGGTTGAGGGGGCTGTTGTTCCCGAGTCAGGCTTTACCGGCCACGTCAGCGAAGATGCTGCAAATGACGATGTCAATTTTGATAGTATTGATAGCCTCTTGGAGCAGGATAGCTTCGAGGAAATAAATGAGCCAGTCGAGAGTGGTTCTGCGGCTGTTGAGGAGCCTCTAAGAGCAGAATTCTCCGAGCCTCTGACTGGGGCTACGGATGATGAGTTTGAAGATTTAGAAAAATTGCTCGAAGAAGCAGACCAGCTGGGCGGTTCTGCTCCTATCTCGGGTCTGAGACGGGGGCAAAGCTCAGTCCCTCGGCGGATACCCCGCCGCTCAAACATGATGATTGACCAGACGATGCGCGTATCAGTGCATCATCTAGATAATCTCAGCAACCTTGTCGGGGAACTGGTGGTTAATCGCAACTCTTTAGAAGGCGATCAAGAGCGACTCCGACAGTTTTTAGAAAACTTGCTGTTTCAGGTGCAACAGCTGAATGATGTCGGCCAGCGCATGCGCGACCTCTATGAGCGTTCCCTGCTAGAGAGTTCCTTGATTTCTAGCCGCCAAGCTTTTCAAAATTCTAGGATTACCCGAGACAATGGCAGCAGCCATGCTACAGGGGCTAGCTTCGATGCCTTGGAAATGGATCGCTTCACTGGCTTTCACACTCTGACCCAGGAGATGATTGAGCTGATTGTGCGCGTCCGGGAGTCGGCATCAGATATTGGCTTCACTGTGGAGTCAACGGATCAAGTCACCCGTCAATTCCGACAGGTAACCACTCAACTCCAGGAGGGGCTCAATAAAGCTCGGATGGTGCCTTTTGCCCAGACCGCTGATCGTTTGCCTAGGGCAGTTCGGGATATCTCTCTCAAATGCGGTAAGGAAGCCAAGCTTGTCGTTGAAGGTCGCGACACGCTCATCGACAAGATGATTTTAGAGCGGCTCTATGATCCCATGACCCATCTGGTTAACAATGCCATTACCCACGGCATTGAGACACCGGAAGAGCGCAGCGCAGCGGGTAAGTCTCGTGAAGGTACAATCACCGTCCGGGCTTTCTATCAGGGAAATCAGACGGTTATCTACATTGCAGATGACGGTGGGGGGATCAATTCTGATCTAGTTCGTGAGAAAGCTCTGGCCCGTGGCATTATCACTCAAACCGAGGCTCGTGAGATGTCAGAGATTGAAATCTATGAGCTGCTGTTTTTGCCGGGATTTAGTACCCGCGATCATGCCGATGATTTCGCGGGCCGCGGCGTGGGTATGGATGTAGTGCGTACTACCCTGGCCGAGATTCGCGGTGCTGTCACAGTGGATTCAGAGCTCGGTCGGGGAACAAGTTTTACTATCCGCCTGCCCTTGACCCTGAGCATTTCTAAAGCTCTGAGCTGTGTTAATAACCAGGCTCGGATTGCTTTTCCCATGGACGG
>PYER01000420.1 GCA_003017855.1 filamentous cyanobacterium CCT1 | reverse complement strand
CTACCCACCACATGCCCACCCATCTACCTATCCACCCATAACACCTCTGAAGGCTTAGTCTCGACCAGCAGCTTACCGTGGGAAAAAACTTGGGTAACGGCGGCACGGCGGCGGATTGCTTCGTAGGGGCTATCGGCGTCAAGAACGATCAGGTTCGCGGGTTTGCCAACTTCGAGGCCGTAGGAGTCTTGTAGAGATAGGGTTTTGGCACCATTGGTGGTGATCATGTCGTAGCAGGCGGCGATTTCGTCCTGGCCGGTCATTTGGCAGACGTGAACGGCCATTGCGGCGACGTCGAGCATGTTGCCGGTGCCGAGGCTGTACCAGGGGTCTTGGACGCAGTCGTGGCCAAGGCTGACGTTGAGGCCCTGCTGCCAGAGTTCTTTGACGCGGGTGACGCCGCGCCGTTTGGGGTAAGTGTCGGTGCGGCCCTGGAGGGTGATGTTGATCAGCGGGTTGGCAATGAAGTTGAGGTTGGCGCGGGCCAGCAGGCCCATGAGCTTGAAGGCGTAGGCGTTGTTATAGCTGGCAAAGGCGGTGGTGTGGCTGGCGGTGACCCGAGAACCAAGGCCCGATCGCACGGCACAGGCGGCGACTACTTCTAAAAAGCGCGACTGGTCGTCGTCGATTTCGTCACAGTGAATGTCGATCAGGCGGTCGTAGTGCTGGGCTAGCTCAAAAATGCGGTGCACTGACTGCACTCCGTCTTCGCGGGTCATTTCGTAATGGGGAATGCCGCCCACGACATCGGCCCCCAGCTTCAGGGCTTCGGCCATCAGCTCCAGGTTGCCGGAGCTGCCGTAGAGACCGTCCTGAGGAAAGGCTACCACCTGCACCGTCATCCAGTCTTTGACAGCTTCGCGCACCTCTAGCAGAGCTTTGAGGGCTACTAAGCTAGTTTCGCTGACGTCGGCGTGGGTCCGCACAAACAGCACTCCCTGCTGCGCCTGGAGCCTGAGGGTGGCGATCGCGCGTTCTTTGACATCCTCCAGGGTGAGTGACTGCTTGCGATCGCGCCAGATCTCAATGCCCTCAAACAGGGTACCGCTCTGGTTCCAGCGCGGCTGCCCCGCCGTGAGTGCCGAGTCCAGGTGAATGTGCGACTCCACAAAGGGGGGGCTGACCAGCTGACCTCCGACGTCAATGTCCTGGGCTGCTTTCGCGTCAAGGCGAGGCTCTATCGCCTCAATAACACCCTGTTTTAGACCAACATCGACCAGTTCACCGCCGGGTAGTCGGCATTCTCGCAGAATAAAATCCATACCTGAGCTGTCCTGGAGCAAACCGTACCGTGTCGTAGTGCTGGCTTTGACTATACCAAGTCGTCTAGGGCTACGGGCAGCATTTGAAGCGGCGTACAGGTAAATACAAACAAACCTCCCCGACTTTGCCTTAGGGGCCAGTCGGGGAGGTTGAAGATTAGAGAGTTTAGCTGAGTAAATCGGGCCGAGTACAAAGGGGCGTGAAGAGCGCCAAGGACTGGGCAGCCTCTAGTCAGCTACTAGCAGGCTGAGGCAGCAAACAACCCTGGGGCATAGGCTTCAATGACTCTACCCGTGCGCGAACAGGTAATCATGAGATAGTCACAGGCCGCACACTGAGTACGCACCAACTGGTCGGGGTCAATATGATGCCTTTCGGCCAGTTGCCCACAGTTAGGACAATGAACTTGTTGAGAATGACCAATCATGTTGTGACTCCGGCAGCTTTTTAATGAATAAATCAGAAATGTTATCTGTGGTCTGTTTTAGGCAAAAAGATTCTCGCAATGGCTTATCTCACTGCGAGATCATTGATAAAGTTGCAGGTTAAATTACTGCATTCCCTATAGGTTTTATTATTACGCTGTTTTATAGGAGGTGCAACCTTATTTTATAAATGCTTAACCTTGGGATCATGCGAGGGCGGGCGATCCCCGTCGTTGGGTAGAGCGATCGCGGCCCAATTGCGAGGGCGTTTGCTTCTCTAGATAGAACAACGACAGCGCCCTGTTTGCCTCAATAAAACTGCAAAGGCCTGGATCCTAGCTAACAGGTTTTATCGTCAACAGACGCTGCGGATGGGCAGGTTGTGATCGAAAAATGGCGGTAGTGGTGGCGGTTCTGAGACTGTTTTATCGACGGTCAAACATTAGAAACCAAGGCAGGGGATCAACTCAAAACCCCTTGTTTATGATCCCAAGGGCAGTTTGGCTACAGGACCTGAGTTCTGGGTCTGATACCCTTAGTTGAGCCTAGAAACCTAAATTGCCCCAAAATCCAAGTCAGAAGTAGAGGTTGCCGATGGAAAATTTATCTCCCCAGCCGGACCTTGGTACAGCGGCTGTCATTGGGGCGAAGGACATCGCGCTGAGCCTCTTTGCCCTCTAGCAAGGAGGGTTCCCAAACTGAACTTGGCCAGCCAAACAACCGGAGGGTTTCAGAACTCAGCCAATATAGACCGACTCACAAAACAGGAGCTGCTATAGAGCTTTTTTGAGCTGCTTAATCCTTTATTTTTTGTGAATTCCTGGAAACTATCCGTAATTAAGGCTCGATCGCTATCTTCCTCGTCAGGTTTCTGCTCGCCATGCGCTATCGAATTCATCACGTTACTCAGTACCGCTATCAGCAGCCAGTCACCCTGCGCCACCACAACTTACGCCTGCACCCCCGCAGCGATGGTGCCCAGCGGCTGCTCAGCTTTGACCTGGAGGTCACCCCCAGCCCTAGTCAACAGACGGCGATCGCCGATTTGGGCGGCAACACGACGCTGAGCCTTTGGTTTGAGCCCACCCCGACCGGACAGCTCACCTTGGCGACTACCGCCGAGGTCGAAACCTACCGCTCAAACCCCTTCGACTACCTGGCCGAGCCCTGGGCTACGTCTTTGCCGGTGGACTATCCAACCACCCTACGCACGGCCCTGCTGCCCTACCTGAGCCCAGCTCACGACCCGATCGCGGCCGGTGTCGTCGATCTGGCCCAGGCGATGGCCCACCGCACCGACGGCAACGTGGGGCTATTTTTGACGGCGCTGGCGGCCCACATTTACGAAACCTGCGACTACACCACTCGGACGACTGGAAATCCCTGGCCCAGCGGCATTACCTGGGCCAAAAAGCTGGGCAGCTGTCGCGACTTTGCAGTGCTGTTTATCGAGGCCTGCCGGGCCGTGGGGCTGGCGGCCCGCTTTGTCAGCGGTTACGAAGAGGGCGATCCGGCCGTGGCCGATCGCGACCTGCACGCCTGGGCCGAAGTGTATGTACCCGGCGGCGGCTGGCGCGGGTTTGACCCAACTCACGGGCTAGCGGTCAGCGATCGCCACATTGCCCTAGCCGCCAGCCCATTCCCAACCCAAACCCTGCCAGTTGATGGCAGCACCCAGGAGGGCAACCGAGTCAGCTCCAGCCTAGAAACCAAAATCAGCGTCGAAACACTAACCCCTTGAT
>PYER01000091.1 GCA_003017855.1 filamentous cyanobacterium CCT1 | reverse complement strand
ATATCATGGGTAAAGGGCACTCCTATGGCTGACGTTAGCGGTATCTATGGTTTCGGACGGCGACACACTGGTGGATTTGCGCGATCGGCTGCGGGGCGATTCGCTTAAGAAGCAGCTTTCGGCGGTGCACGAACTGCTGGCCCTGGGGCAGGACGGTCTTGAGGTATTGACCACTACCCTGCTGGAGCGCAGAGATGAGCCAGCAACGATCTTAGACGGCAAGATTTTTCAGATGCTCTACGCTACGGAGCAAGAGGAGCTGCGCGGGCTGCTCACCCAGCACTGGCCTCAGGGGCGGTTGGAGATGCCGTCGGAGCAGGGGGTCGACTATGAACCGCTGCAGGATTTGCTAATCAAACAGGATTTTGAAACCGCCGATCGCTTGACCCTGGCGAAACTTTGCGAGCTGGCGGGGCCAACGGCAGTAAAGCGCAAGTGGGTTTACTTTACCGAGGTTGAGCAGTTTCCAGTGGTCGATTTGCGCACGATTGACCGGCTGTGGCAGGCCTACTCCGAGGGCAAGTTTGGCTTCTCGGTGCAGCGGCGCATCTGGCTCAGCCTTGGCCAAAACTGGGATAAACTCTGGCCTCGCCTGGCCTGGAAAGACGACAACATCTGGACCCGCTACCCCGGCGGCTTTGTGTGGGATTTGAGTGCTCCCGACGGCCATCTACCCCTCTCTAACCAGCTGCGGGGCGTGCGCATGATGGCCTCATTGATGTCTCACCCCGCCTGGGCTGAGGAGGCATAGGTGGCGAAACAGCGGGCCAAGGCCGACTTACCCACCAAGGTATGTCCAGTCTGCCAGCGCCCCTTTACCTGGCGCAAAAAATGGGCTGACTGCTGGGATGAGGTGAAGTACTGCAGCGATCGCTGCCGTCGCCGCCGCTAACCTGAGGGCTGTCATCAATTAGCTGCTGAATGCCTAAAAATCAAGGCTTACAGCCCCTGGTCTTTTTTGGGGTCGGGCGTGGCAAGGCTTGGTATATAAGGTTTCTGGCCACAATTAATGACACGCCCTAAAATTAAGCCATTCTCGTCAGGCTGAGCCATGTCCATTCACAGCCTCTATGACAGTGACTTCTATGCCTGGACGGTGGAACAGGCTAAACTCCTGGGCCATCAGCAGTGGGATCAGCTCGATTTGCCCAGCCTAATTGAGGAGATTGAATCCCTGGGTCGGCAGCAGCGTCAGGAACTCCGCAACCGACTGAGCGCGTTGCTGGGGCATTTATTGAAATGGCAGTACCAATCTTCCCGTCGCAGCCGTAGCTGGTTGGCCACCATTCGGATTCAGCGGCGAGATGCTCTGCGTCTGTTGAAGGAAAACCCCAGCCTAAAACCAGATTTAGATGAAATTTTGGCGGATGCCTACGCCAACGGTAGGGATCTTGCGATCGCCGAAACCGACCTCCCCGAACAGACCTTTCCGCTTCGGTGCCTGTATTCTCTCAATCAGATTTTAGATGAAGCCTTTTATCCGGGAGAGCCCAGCCAGCTAGACTAGCCGCGCGATCGCCTACGCTACAGTCGTGCTGCGATCGACCCCTTAAAATTAAAAAGCATTTTCAAGGGGAGACACCATGACGCAGGCGTTACCAAAGGTCATTATCCACGGGGGGGCCGGCAGCTCCCACGGCCACAGGGAGCGACTGGTAGCGCTGCGCGAAGATTTGTACAGCATTGTCAATCAGGTCTATGGTAAAGCTGAGGCTGGGGCGAGCGCCCGCGATTGCGTGGTGCTGGGCTGCCAGCTGATGGAAGATTCGCCTCACTTTAATGCGGGCTACGGCTCGGTACTGCAGTCAGATGGCCAGGTGCGCATGAGTGCGGGGCTCATGGATGGCGAGGCTCAACGGTTTAGCGGCATTATCAACGTGTCGCGGGTGCGGCATCCGATCGATCTGGCGGCCTACCTGCAGCCCTTCCCCGATCGCGTGCTGTCTGACCTCGGGGCGGTTGAGCTAGCCCGCGAGATGGCGATCGCGCCCTTTGACCCGATCACCGACCTGCGCCTGAAAGAGTGGATGCAGGAGCGGGCCAACAATTTTCAAAGCCCGATGGCGGGGGTGGTCGCGGAGGCCGTCGAAGTGCCCGCGACCTCTGAGAGCCGACGGGGCACGATTGGAGTGGTGGTGCTAGATCTGGAGGGCCGTCTGGCGGCGGGCACCTCCACCGGAGGCAAAGGTTTGGAGCGGCTGGGCCGCGTCAGCGATTCGGCCACTCCGGCAGGCAACTACGCTACGGGCGCGGCGGCAGTGAGCTGCACGGGCATCGGCGAAGACATTCTCGATGAGTGCCTGGCGGCCCGCATTGTCGTGCGGGTAACCGACGGCATGGACATTGGCGCGGCCTTTGACAAATCCTTTACGGAAGCAGCGGAGCGGGGGCGAGATTTTGGCGCGATCGCGCTCAGCCACCAGGGAGAGATTGCCTGGGGCAAAACCAGCGAGGTGCTGATCGCGGCCTACCATACGGGCGAGGGCATCGGCGATACCCTAGAGTTAAACTCAGGTACCCTAACTGGAGTGGTGTAACCGCTATGGCTGACCCCAATTCTCCCAAACGCAATCCGGCGGCTTCTGAGAAAAACGTGCTCAAAATCGACGTGCCGACCCTGATGGTGATTTTGACCGCGCTAATTCTGCTGCCCCTGCTGGTCACCGGGTTTATTTCCCAATGAAGAGAGGAAGGGTTAGTGGAGATTCACGTCCGTGATAGTTTTTATTTGACAAGCGTACGTGCAACTGACAAAGCATCTTTTTTGGCGTGTCTCAATGATCCAAGTATCTCTGAGGCTATTCCTGCGCTACCGTTTCCCTATACCGAAGCGATGGCAGATTGGTGGATAAAGCATCGCCTTGAGTTTGCAAAAGATGCCGGAGCAGAAATCTCTTTTGTGCTCCGCAACCCCGATGGTAAGTTGATGGGTTCCTTTGGCGTAGATGACTTTAAAGTTGGTTCGTCACACCGAGCTGAAATCGGGTATTGGCTGGCTCAACCCTACCGAGGACAGAACTGGGCCTCAGATACTTTGAGAGTTTTTGTAGATTACGCTTTTGCTAATCTTCAACTGTCGCGGCTTACAGCTCATACCCTGGCATCTAATCAGGCATCGGCAAGAGTGCTAGAAAAATGTGGCTTTAAACTAGAAGGCTGTCTGAGGCAACATACAAAAACTAAATCTGGCTTGATTGGTACCTTTGCCTACGGCCTGCTGAAGAGTGATTGAGTTCCCTCCACTAGATGCGGGAGTTAAAGACTGCATAGGGTGTCAGGGGTGGCATTTCCCAGCGGCCATACCAGTCGGCCAGGTAGGGCTTGAGCTCGGCCACCAGGGCGCGGCGCTGATGCGGGGCGGGCTGGGCCTCAAGCTCAGCCGCGATCGCCTGCCCAACCGCCTGCAGGTCAAAACCCGTTGGCAGCCCCGATCGCAGCACCACCTTCCCCCCCACCAGCACCGTATCCACATCCATAGCCTTGGCCCGCATCAGCACCAGGTGCAGCGGGTCAACATCGGGGGCAACCCAGGGCCAGGTGAGGCGATCGCAATTGACCAGCACCACATCGGCCTGGTAGCCGGGGGCCAGCTTGCCAATGCGATCGGCCTGACCCATCAGCTTGGCCCCGCTCGTAGTCGCCATTGCGAAAATATCCCGATAGCTGGGGGCGGGGTGGCCCAGCTGCGGGGTGCGGTGCAGTCGGGCCGCCAGCCGCATTTCGGCAAACATGTCTTCGTCGTCGCCCAGGGTGTTGCCGTCCATCCCCAGACCAACCGTTACCCCACCCGCCAGCATCGCGTTGAGGGGCGCGATCCCGGCTCGCAGCCGGAGGTTGGAGCTGGGGTTGTGGCTGACGGCGGCCCCGGTCGCGGCCATGATTTCAACATCCGCTTCGGTAAGCCAGGTACCGTGGGCGATCGAAAAGCGGGGGCTGAGCACGCCCAGCTCCTTCAGGTGAGCGATCAGCGATTTGCCGTAGAACCGGGGGCCAATCAGCTTTTCGGGCAGAGACTCCAGAGCGTGCGTCTGCACCTGAGTTCTCAACCGTTCCGCCGCCTCGACAATTTGCACCAGCAGCTCGTCGCCCACCCACTGCGGCCCTGGCGGCCCAAACCAGACGTCAATATGGGGATGGGCCTGGTAGCGCTTCACCATATCGGTGATCAGCGCCAGATAGTCTGCCGGAGTCAGAGCCGAGGTCATAGGCACCATTTCTGTCAGCTGCTGCCGCAATCCGCTGGGCAGAGTCTCCAAAAACGCCTGATCTTCCTCGTGCACCAGGTAACTCTGGTAGTTAGCGCCAGGATTCAGCGCCACCCGCATCCCGGCTTGCTCATAGGCCTTGAGCCGAGCGGTTAAATCGTCAAAACAGGCAGCAGTATCGCCCGAAATCCGCGACACATCTACCACTGTCGTCACGCCACTTTGCAGGAGCTGGGCAATGCTCAGCAGCGTTTTGAGCTGAGTATCCTGGCTTCTCAACCCCAGGTTGGCCAACAGCCACAGCTCCAGAAAATCATCCTCAACCCCCTGTAGCGAATTGGGGACTCCGTTGCTGTGGTGGTGAGCGTTGATTAACCCTGCCATGACCGCAAATCGCTCCGACCCCAGCACCTCGGCCTGGGGGTACTGGTCGCGCAGCGTATCCCAAGCGCCAACGCTCAGAATCGTATCGGCCTGGATGGCGATCGCAGCATCAGTCAAAACGCTGTCGCCCGTTAGCACCCAGCGGCCTCGAATCAAACGGATATCGGTCATCGGAGTGGTGTTCCTGCTTGGGGTGGACTGCGTGGATGGGCGATCGCTCAAAACTTAGATAGCGCGTTAATTGGAGCCTTCAAATACGCTAAATCTGGCCCAGTGGGAATGATCCCACCGGGGTTGAGCGGAAACAGGTTGCCGTAGTAGTCGCGCTTGACCGCTTCAATATCGCAGGTCTCCGCCACCCCCGGCAGCTGGTACAGACGCCGCAAATAAGGCCCAAGGTTGGCGTAGTCTTGAATGCGGCGGCGGTTGCACTTAAACAAACTGTAGTAGACCACATCAAAACGAAACAGCGTTGTAAACAGCCGCACATCCGCCAGCGTTACCCTATCACCGCAGAGGTAGGGACGATTCCCCAACGCCCCTTCGATCGCATCCAGCTCGTCAAACAGCTCGCTTACGGCGCGATCGTAAGCCGCCTGGGTTTGAGCAAAGCCGCAGCGATACACGCCATTGTTCACAGCAGAGTAAATGCGATCGTTCCACCGATCGATCTCAGTCCTGAGGTTTTCTGGGTAGAGATCCACCTCCGAGTGTGTCGCCCACTCGTCGAACGCCTCATTCAAAATCCCGATGATCTCAGCGCTCTCATTGTTGACGATGCTCGCCGTCCGCGTATCCCACAGCACCGGCACCGTGGCCCGCCCCCCATACCCAGGCTGAGCCTGACGATACAGCTCCGGCAGCGTGCGGCAGCCGCGAAAAGACCCTTCAAACACCCAGCAGCCCTCATCCGGCGACGGACTGACCGGGATGATCGCGATCGCCCCCTCCAACCCCTTCAATCCCCGCGTCACCAGCGTCCGGTGCGCCCACGGACAGCCCATCCCCACAATCAACCGATAGCGATCGGCCTCCGGCGGATACGCCCCCCCCGCTTCGATCCGCTGGCGAAACTCACTCTCCGGCCGCTGATAGTCACCCCCCTTACCGCTCGGAGCCATCTGTCCCATCATCGTCCGCCACAGCCTCGTCCAGACCTGCTTAGCAGCACGAATCAGTAAACCCGGCGGAAGACCAGCCATAGCATTCTTGCAGTAGGGGATGTTCTCACTATAGAGAAGTTCGAGCGGTGCATCGCTGCGCGGATGAACCCTACAAAAGGCCCAAGCCCCTCATCTCACCACAGCCGCCAAAAAGCCAGTTGGCAGAACAGACGTTTAAACCGATGATCAGTCCATCCTTTCCGTGAGGTGAAGGACGACGGAACGTCCTTCTCGATGGGGGTCTGGGGCCAGCGAAATGGCCCCGGCAGTAGATCTGGCTTTTAGACCAGGTTGTGCGCCGCGATCGCCAAGTCACGCTATCCGGCAAGTCCCTCCACGAAGCGTATTTCAGTAGGCGTGTGGTGTAGAGAAGCCGTAATTTTGTGGTGGGCAGTGCCCACCCTACGCTGGATTTAAGCCAAAAATGTTGCATCGGGCGAATAGCCATTCGCCCCTACGGCAAAAAAATGCCGCCGATCCCTTGTGGATCGGCGGCAACACTGTGAAGTGAGGCGATCAAAAGCAGAAAACTTAGACCCGCGCCGGAGCCTTCGTCCACTCCGTGTGGAACGTACCCTCCTTATCAACCCGCTGGTACGTATGAGCCCCAAAGTAGTCCCGCTGAGCCTGGGTCAAGTTCTGCGGCAGGCGATCGCGCCGGTAGCTGTCAAAGTAATCCAGCGACGCGCTAAACGCCGGTACCGGAATCCCAAACGTCGCCGCCATTGCGATTACCTCTCGCCAGGCCGACTGGCGATCGAGAATCGTCTGCTTAAACTCAGGCGCCAGCAGCAGGTTGGGCAGACTGGGGTTCTCGTCGTAGGCATGCTTAATCTTGTTCAAAAAGCGAGCCCGAATAATACAGCCCCCCTTCCAAATCCGAGCCGTCTCACCCAGGTTGACATCGTACTCATAGGCCTTAGAAGCCGCCCCAATCAACGCCATACCCTGAGCGTAGGAGCAAATCTTCGAGCAGTAGAGCGCGTCGCGAATTTTATTGATCGTGGCCTTGGTATCGCCATCAAAACTCGCCGAGGGGCCGCTCAGCTCCTTCGAGGCCGCTACCCGCTCCTCTTTGATCGACGACATGATCCGCGCATTCACCGCCGCCGTAATCGTGGGAATGCCCACTCCCAGCTCCAGAGCGCTCATCACCGTCCAGCGACCCGTGCCCTTCTGGCCCGCCGCATCCATAATCAGCTCGACCAGCGGCTTGTTGGTGTCGGGGTCGATATTGGTGAAAATATCGGCGGTAATTTCAATCAGAAAAGAATCTAGCTCATCGGTGAGATTCCATTCGGCAAACACGTCAAAAAGCTGCTTGTGGTCGAGGCCCAGCACGTTCTTCATCAGGTCGTAGGCTTCGGCGATCAACTGCATGTCGCCATACTCGATGCCGTTGTGCACCATCTTGACGTAGTGGCCTGCGCCGCGAGGGCCAATGTAGGTCACGCAGGGGCCGTCGTCGACCTGAGCGGCAATCTTCTTCACGATCGGCTCGATCGAGTCGTAGGCCGCGCGGGTGCCGCCGGGCATCAGGCTGGGGCCAAGCAGCGCCCCCTCCTCACCACCGCTGACGCCCATGCCGATAAACCGCAGGCCGGTGGATTCCAGATCCTTGGTGCGGCGCTCGGTGTCTTCGTAGAGGGAGTTGCCGCCGTCCATGATCATGTCGCCGTCATCTAGCAGGGGACGCAGCTGGTCGATCACCGCATCGACCGGGGCACCCGCCTTCACCATCACCAAAATGCGCCGGGGCCGCTCCAGCGACTGCACAAACTCTTCCAGGCTGTAGGTCGCCACCACATTTTTGCCCTGAGCCCGCTTTTCCATAAAGCGCTCGGTCACCGCAGCGGTGCGGTTGTACACCGACACCGGAAAGCCTTTGCTCTCAACGTTGAGCGCCAGGTTCTCACCCATGACGGCGAGGCCAATTACACCAAAACTCTGTGCCATATCAATCTCTCGGTAACAGTTCGGTCAAACGTCGGAAACAGGTCTCTACGGAAAACTATGGAGGGTCTGGATGAATAGAACATTAATGGAATGCCAATAGCCCGTCGGGCCGGTTTAGTCCCTTTGGGGCAGCTAAGCCAACGACCATCGCATTAAATCTGTCAACAGACTAAACAACTTTTTCCAGATGGCCATGCACCCAAAGGTTTTCTTTAGGTGTGAAGTCAAAAAGCCAGGAATCTCTGACCTTTGAGAGAATTTAAATAGCCTTTAAGGCGTGGAACGTTAGGCCTTTAGCACCCGTTTGTGGTCTGTCTAAAGGGCGATGTATTGCTGCGTAAGTAGGCCGGCGGAGTTCTGTGTGGGGTGCATGAGCTCCACAGTGGCGTATCAAAACCTCGGCCAGCATGGGTTACGCTGCGCCCAACCCATCCTCCGGTAGTGTTACGTTTAATCGGTTTCACCTGCTGCCTAAAACTCCTCATCTGAACAACCATTCAGGCAGGAATGATTATCAGTATCATAGAGGTGTGCTGTTATAGGTATTTGAGTGGCCAAGTCTCATTCTGTGAACACCGAGCCGGCGCAATTGCCAACGCAATCGACAGATGCCCCTGTCTGCGCCGAGTCGCTGGTGCATTTAGACAACGTTCGCCAGGTGCAGCCCGAGGTGCTGAGCACCGAGAAGGCGCAGCGAATGGCGGAGTTCTTTAGCGCCCTCTCTGACCCCCACCGGCTCAAGCTGCTGTCGGCCCTGGCCCCGCAGGAGCTGTGCGTCTGCGACCTGGCGGCGGCGGTCAAAATGGGCGAGTCGGCGGTGTCGCACCAGCTGCGGGTGCTGCGATCGCAGCGGCTGGTCAAGTACCGCCGCCAGGGCCGCAACGTCTACTATGGCCTGGCCGACAGCCACATTGCGGCCCTCTACCGCGAAGTGGCCGAACACCTGAAGGAGAGTTAGTCAGGCCCGTTAGCCTTTTCGGGGGAATGCATCCTGGGGATCGTGTATCATCTGAATAACTATTCAGATATTCAGAAACCCTCGACAGGTGTCCCCATGGCAGAGTTCCACGCTAAAAACTCCAGCGCCCCACACGCCCACGACTGTTGTGCTGACGACCAATGCGCCAGCCAGAGCCCAACTCCTGTCGAGACCCACGACGACTGCTGCGGCCACGACCACGGCGCCAGCGAGTTCAACTTGCGGCGCGAGCTGACTCCGATCGCGATCGCGGCGGTGCTTCTGGCGATCGGCCTAGTTTTTCACGAGGCGCTGCATAATACGCCCAGGGCGATCGCCGAGTATGCCGTGCTGCTGCCCGCCTACCTGATCAGCGGCTGGGGCGTGTTGACCACGGCGGGGCGCAACATCCTGCGGGGCCGCATCTTTGACGAAAACTTTTTGATGACCATTGCCACCCTGGGGGCGATCGCTATCCACGAGATCCCCGAGGCGGTGGCGGTGATGCTGTTCTTTCAGGTGGGGGAGCTGTTTCAGGGTTACTCGGTGGGGCGATCGCGCCGCTCCATCAAAGCCCTGCTGGCGGTGCAGCCCGATACCGCCAACCTCAAGGTCGGTGGCGACATTCGCCAGGTCACGCCCGATACCGTTAGGGTCGGCGACCTGATTTTGGTCCGCCCCGGCGAAAAAGTGCCCCTGGATGGCGAGGTTCTGGAGGGCACATCCCTGGTGGATGCCTCGGCCCTGACTGGAGAATCGGTGCCCTACACCATCGCGCCCGGCGGGACTGTGCTGGCGGGGATGATCAACCAGTCGGGATCGCTGACCGTGCAGGTGAGCAAGTCCTTCACCGAGTCGTCGATCGCCAAAATTCTGGACCTGGTAGAAAACGCCAGCAGCAAAAAAGCCGACACCGAAAAATTCATTACCCAGTTTGCCCGCTACTACACCCCAGTGGTGGTGTTTCTATCGCTGGCGGTGGCGATTTTGCTGCCGCTGCTGATCCCTGGGGCCACCCAGGCCGAGTGGGCCTACCGCGCCCTGGTGCTGCTGGTGATCTCCTGCCCCTGCGGCCTGGTGATCAGCATTCCGTTGGGCTACTTTGGCGGCGTGGGCGGGGCGGCCCGGCGCGGCATTTTGGTCAAGGGCTCGACCTACCTCGATACCCTGGCCCAGGTCAAAACCGTTGTCTTCGACAAGACCGGCACCCTCACCCAGGGCAACTTTCGCGTCACCGACATCGTGACCCACAACGGCTTGAGTTCTGCCCAGCTGCTGGAATTGGCGGCCCAGGCCGAAGCTCAGTCCAACCATCCGGTGGCTCAATCCATTCGCCAGGCCTACGGTCAGCGTATTGACGAATCTGGCATTCAGGATTACGAAGAAATTCCCGGTCACGGCGTTCGGGCTCAGGTAAACGGCCGCACCGTGCTGGCGGGCAGCGATCGCCTGCTGCACCGCGAAGCCATTCCTCACGATATCTGCGTGGTTGAGGGCACCGTCGCCCACCTGGCCGTCGACGGCGAGTACAGCGGCCACATTCTAATTGCCGACGAGCTAAAACCCGACGCCGCTGACGCCATTCGCAATCTCCACGCCCAGGGCATTGCCACCGCTATGTTGACCGGCGACAGCCAGTCGGTCGCCGATCGCATTGCCCGCCAGCTGGGTCTCGACCAGTACCGGGCCGAACTCCTGCCCGAAGACAAGGTCGCCGCTCTGGAGGAGTTTTTGCATCGCGCCCGCCAGAGCAACGGCAAAGTCGCGTTTGTCGGCGACGGCATCAACGATGCCCCAGTAATTGCCCGTGCCGATGTGGGCCTGGCCATGGGGGGCCTGGGGTCGGATGCGGCGATCGAAACCGCCGACGTGGTGATCATGACCGACGCGCCCTCCAAGGTGGCCGAAGCGATTCAAATCGCCCACCGCACCCGCCGCATTGTCTGGCAAAATATTGCCTTTGCGATGGGGGTGAAGGCGCTGTTCATTGCCCTGGGCGCGATCGGCGTGGCTACCCTCTGGGAAGCCGTGTTTGCCGATGTCGGCGTGGCCCTGCTCGCCATTCTGAACGCCGGGCGCGTGCTTAGGCAGAGCTAGACAAAGGCGGCCAGAACTAGCCAGGGCGGATTCGGTACCAAAGGACTGGGTTTAGCTACAACCCTAACGTTCTACCCTGGGGTAGATACTCTGCTGGTCTGGCAGTTTTCTCCAAATTCTGTAGCCTCTGCAGCTGTCAGAACCGACGAGTGCCGCAACAATGGCCTTACGTTGTGAAGTTCTTTCTCTCAATTTGGCTATGAACCTCCTCTCTCGATCTGCCCTGGTGGCATCTGTGGCGGCGGCTGGTCTACTGGCTGTTTCTACTTTGCCCGGCAATAGGGCACTGGGCTGCCCGTTCTCTAAGTTCGACGCGCCTCAGGTAACTACCTCTGGTGATTCGCCGGGCGGGTGGTGGGCCTCTTCTCCAGACAGCAATGCCTTAGGAGCAGCGCTGGGTGGTTTGGGGGCGATCGCGGCTTTGCTGACGGGTGGCACTGTGCTGGTGCGCCAGCGGTTAAGCGCTGTTGCTGCCAATGAAGCCGCCCTAGACGCGGAGGCTGATTTGAGCTTGACCACCGAAATCGAAACCGTTTTGGTGTCTGAGCCAGCCGAGATTGAGAGCGAGGTGGCTCTGGCCTACCGGCGTTAAAACGCGACTGTGGTTGAAAATCTCCTTGAGTAGCTGAATAGAGGCTGGCCATTGGTCAGCCTCTTTTTTTAGAAATGCTTAAACTTGAGCCTGGAGCCAGCTCAGGTAGGCGGGCAGCCCGGCCACAATCGGCAGCGCGATCACTTCGGGCACCTCGTAGCTGTGGTGCTCGGCGATCGCCGTACTCAGCGCCTCAAACTGGCTGAGGTCGGTTTTGACAATTAGCTGCCACTCGGCCTCGCTCTGCACCTCGCCCTGCCAGCGGTAGAGCGATCGCACCGGAAACACGCTGACGCAGGCGGCCAGCCGCGAGTCTACCAGGTGGCGGGCCAGGCGATCGGCTTCGGCCTCGGAGCCAGCGGTGACAAGCACAATGCCTAGGGATGGGGGTGACATTACTGCTGGGGAATGCGATCGACAAACTGCGACTGGTTCAGGGTGTCGCGGGCGGGGCGATTGGTCCAGCGGGTTTCACCCTGCACTGTTTCATAGAGGTATGCGCGGGCTTCGGCGGGCAGTACCGACTCGGTAAACTCAGTGCCCACCACCACCGCCGCCTTGAGCGACGCCTCCCCCAGGTGAGCGCGGGTGAGATCGGCCC
Organism: filamentous cyanobacterium CCT1; assembly: GCA_003017855.1. Lineage (GTDB taxonomy): Bacteria > Cyanobacteriota > Cyanobacteriia > Phormidesmidales > Phormidesmidaceae > Nodosilinea. Next base: position 9,685 of record PYER01000091.1, on the reverse strand, counting down.
GCGACAGGTCTACCCCGTCTAAAATGCCGTTCCACAGCACGGCCCCGGTCAGGTCAGAGCCGCTGAGGTTGGCTCCCACCAGGCTTACCCCACGCATGGTGGTACGGGCTAAATTGGCCGAGCTGAGGTTGGCGTTGTCGAGGTTGGCTCCGTTGAGCTTGGCCTCTTTGAGGTTGACCCCGGCCAGGTTCATTCCGTGCAGGTCTAGCCCATTCAGCCAGGCACCTTCCAGGTTGGTCGCATCCATACGGGTGCGCTCCAGCTCGGCACCGCTGAGCCGTGCCCCGGTCAGGTGTGCCCACGACAAGTTAGCGCCGCTGAGGTTGGCCCCCCGCAGATTAGCGCCGCTGAGGTTGGCCCCGCAGAGGTTAGCGCCCCGCAGGTCAGCCTGGCGCAGGTTAGCATGGCACAGGTCTGCCCCGCTGAGCTTGGCGCGACGCAGGTCAGTGCGCACCAAAAAAGCGCCCCGCAGGTTGGCTTTAGTCAGGTCAGACTGCACCAGCCGGGTTTCGCTCATTTTGGCGAAGCTCAGGTTGGCCCAGTTGAGGTCGGCGTGGTCAAGATTGGCCTGGGTCAGGAAGGATCGGCTGAAGTCGGCACCCCTGAGGCTGGCGCGACTGAGATCAATATCGACCAGAATGTGGTGGCTGAAGTCGGCACCGGCCAGGCTAATGCCCGTGAAGTCGCGGTAACCGGCCTCGTATAGCTCCAGAAAATACTGAATATGCATAATGCTTCGATGGTGAGCCGGAGAACTGGCGGACTCACGGGGGGCAGTTAAAGACACGGTGGATTCCCTAATCGGGGCATACAAACTGTGTTGAGGTATAAAAAACGACTTTGAAGCAGAGATTTATGAGTGAAGTTAATGCTTCTTTAACAAAGATCCAGGAACATAAAGTTACAGTTCAGAATGTTGTTAATTATTTTTTAACAATTGCCTCTTTTGGGGGCTGTGTGGCTTGAACACAGCTTATTTGCTTTTTTTGAGCCTGAGCGTCTTCGTTGCTTTTGTTTGATAATTTGGTGAGAAACTTAGCACTTGAGCAAGCATGAACCGATTATTTTTTTGGGGTCTCTGGCTGGGGTTTATTTTGTATGCATTTATACTTGCACCCCCCGATCGCCCCGATACGGCCGATCTCATTCTTCGCCTCTCAACGGGTGATTGGGCGGGCATTAATCCGATCGTTATAGCGCTATTTAACGCCATGGGAATCTGGCCCATGGTCTATGCGGCCCTGGCCCTGGTGGATGGCGCTGGGCAAAAGCTGCGCGCCTGGCCCTTTGTGGTGGTGTCGTTTGCGGTGGGGGCCTTTGCGCTGCTGCCCTACCTGGCCCTAAGGCAGCCCAACCCCAGCTTTGACGGCTCCAAGAGCCCGTTGCTGCGGCTGCTGGAGTCGCGCTGGCTGGGGGCGGTGCTGGCGGCGGGGGCGATCGCCCTGGCTGCCTTTGCATTACTTAACGGAAACTGGCCCGATTTTTGGCAGCAGTGGCAAACCGGCCGTTTTATCCACGTCATGTCGCTCGATTTCTGTGCCCTGTGGCTGCTGTTTCCGGTACTGCTGAAGGATGATATGGCCCGCCGGGGTCTGAGCCAGCCCTGGATAACGGCGGCGGTGCTGGCGCTGCCGCTGGTGGGGGCCTGCCTGTATCTAACCCTGCGGCCTCCTCTGGCCGAGGTTTCGGGGACTGAGGGGGTAGCCGTCAGCTAAACCTGGTAAATCTGAACTGAGCCGCGATGGTCAAAGATTTGGCCCGAGGGGCGATCACCCTCTGAGAAACGTCAGGTTTGGCTCCTGGCGGCGTCGGTCTTGTGCTGTAGCCACCCGATCGCTCAGGGAACCAGCAGATAGACGAGCAGCAGCCCCGCCCCGACCACCAGAGCGATCCTGGCCCAGCCGTAGCGTCCATCGCCGATTGTTCCGACCATCAGGTAGCGAATCAGCAGAATGTTAAGGCCTGAAAAAATTGCGATCGCCACATTCAACAGGCGATCGCTACCGCTTGAGTTCCCCGACCACATCGCCCCCTGCATCATGCCCAGCAGCAGCAGCACTAATAGATAGAAGGTCATGGTCATTCCGCCCGCCGCGATTAAGGGGTAATCAGGCGGGCATTTCAGGGCCAGATTCAGCAGGGCCAGTGCCAGAGTAACGGCCACAAAAAACGCCACCATACCCTGGCTGATGTCGTCAGAAATTGCGGCATTCGGCTCCGCTCCGCTTATGCTCACCGTTACTGAGGCCAACCAAAAAGCGCTATATCCCGCTGTGGCTGAAATTAGAAACAGGGCAGCACTACCCAGCCAGGGTTTGAGTATCCGTTGCAGTCGATTGAGCATGGCTCTGGTCTCTCTGGGCGGCACCTTATCGCCTTAGCAGGCCGACTTTCTGAGGATGGGGTCGAACCTGCCGTTGTTCCATGCCTTTAGCTATGGTAGGTCTATACCTTACTGAACGAACCCATCGTGCAACGGCCTCGGGGACGACGCCAACCACCTGATGCTTCGGCTCAGACTTACTGCACCGCTGTAACCGGGCTGATGGTTTGGATTGCCGCTGTCGTGGCCGGGGTGGGTTTGCTGGTGCCCTGGGGAGTTAACGTTAGCGCCGCCAGTGGTGTAGCACTGCTAGGCGGTGCGCCGGTAATCCTTTTCTTTTTGGGAGCGTTAACCCCACCGGGGCAGGCCGTGGCGATCGCCCTTTTACTCGCCGCGCTTTACGGCTGGCTGGCCCGAGGAATCTGGCGGGGCTCGACGACGGCCCTGGGGCTGAGTTTGGTGCTCTTGCTATGCGATCTGGGCTGGGGAGTACTGGCCGCATTTGGGGCGAGTGGAGAAGTGCCACCGGGCCTGGTGGTGCTGCTGGCGATCGCCTTCTTTGGCCCTCGGCTGGGGCTGATGCTTCTGATCGCTCAGTGCCTCCGCCAAAAGCGGGATGATCCAACTGCATTAAGAATTGGCGCTCTGGCCCAGGGATTAGCTGGGTTTTTAGTCGATCCGATTGGCTGGCTGGTCTATCGCTGTACTCAACCGTCTCGACCTGACCAAAATCGCAACTCGCCCCGCCGCCGCTGACCATCACCAACGCCAATTAGGCGCAGCAGAACTAACTCTGCCTACCGATTCACCTGCTGCACCGCCATGCTCTGCAACCGGCCCAGGGTGCGCTGCACCGATGACAGCGCTTGGCTGTCGCCCTGGGCTTCCAGGTAGGCGCTTGCCCTCTCCAGGTCGGCGATCGCCCGAGCCTGGTCGCCCTGGCTCTGGTAGGCGGCGCTGCGGTAGCAGTAGGGCAACGCAATTGGGTCGCCACAGGCGATCGCGTCGCTGTAGTCGCGCACGGCCCCTTTGAGGTCGCCCAGCTTTTGCAGGGCGCTGCCCCGATACACGTAGGCCATTGGCAGGTGGGGCTTGAGGGCGATCGCCTGGGTAAAGTCAGCGATCGCGGCAGGGTAGCGGCGTTGCTCCAGGCGCAGCCAGCCCCGGTTGCAGTGGGGGGCAAACAGCTTGTTATTTTGCAGAATGGCCTCGCTGAGGTCGGCCTCGGCAGCATCGGCCTGGTTGAGTTCGAGCTGGGCCACCCCCCGGTTGTTGAGGGCGATCGCGTGGTCGGGCTGTAGCTGAATCACCTGGCTGTAGTCGCTAATTGCGCCGGGCTGGTCGCGCAGGTCGTGGCGGGTGGTGCCCCGGTTAAAAAACGCTACCGCATCGCCAGGCGGAATCACCGGATCGTGGAAGCGCTGCATCAGCGCCTGCACCACGGCGGGTTCGCTGGTGCGCAGCTTGGCCTCCAGGTCGGGGATGACGGCGCTCTGGGTGGGCAGCGCCTTGAGGCTGACAATGGCGTAGGTATGCCCAATGGCGTTCTCGGCCGGGGCGCCGCTGCCGCTGTCACAGACCAGGTAGCTCTCGGCGGTGCCCATAATTCTAAACTTGAAGCGATCGGGGTAGTTTTCGCGCAGGGGCAAGAGCTGGTTGAGGGCCGCCTTGAGCAGCTGCAGCTGGCTCGACTCGGTGCCCCAGCGCTGGCTAATGCGCCAGGCCAGGCGGCCATCGTGCTGGTCACCCCGGTGGCACCAGCCAATTTCGAGCTGGCCGCCCCGCTCCAGCAGCTGGTTAAACCGTTTGAGCAGGTTTTCATCGATGGTGACGTAGCTGGCCCAGGGCCAGACCAGCAGCACTCGCCGGGTGGCGGTTTCCAGGGCAGCCTCCAGGGCCTGACGGCTGGGCATGGCCTGGGGTTCGCCTGCAGTGGTCACCGGCAGGTCGATAATCCAGTCTGGCTGGGGCAGCGCAGGGGGGCTGAGCGGAGCTGTTTTCTCGGCGGCAGGCTCCTGGCGAGAAGTTTTGAGGTCGGTTTCGGTCTGCTGCACCCGCCGCGCCAGCTGAATCAGGGCTTTGCGGCTAGCGGTATCGGCAGGGGCCGTGACGATCTGGTTGGTGAGCTGCTGCTGCCGTTCGGAGAGCGATCGCGTCACCCCCTCCAGCTGAGCCACCTGGGCCTTGACCTGGCCCAGGTACTGCGACACCACCTGCTGCACCTGTTCCTGGGTGTGGCCTGCCGTTTCCTGACGGCTGACCTGCTGCTGAAGCTGTCGCACCTCGGCGGTCAGCCGCTCTAGCTCGGCGGTGCTGGGGGCTACCGGAGCCGAAACCCCGTCCACGGTACCCACCGGAATTTTAGTCAGAGCCTGCTCCAGGCGAGTTTGCTGGCGGGTGAGGTCTTTGACGTGGTCCACCAGCTGGCTGAACTCTGACTGGGGCACCAGCGCGGCCATCGCCTTCACCACGTCCCCCATTTCGGCCCGGTAGTGGCCGGGGCTGCTGGTTTGGGGATACTCATGCCAGCGGCGATCGAGCTGCCCCAGGGCATCCTGCAGGTTGCTCACCAGGGTGCGGGTTTCTGAACGCAGGTTTTCGAGGCTCACGCGGGTCTGCATGAGGTCGGTTTTGACCTGCGACAGCTTGTTTTCGGCGGCCTCTACCCGAGGGGTGGTGGCCAGCCGCTGCATGTAGGTGTTGAGGTTCTCAAAGCTGACCTGGGTGGTCGCGGCCTGCTCCTGCAGCTGGGCAATCTGCTGATGAATGCCAGTCAGATCGGGGGTGGGCAGCGTCTCCAGCCGCTGGTTGACGTGGGCCTTGAGTCCTTTGATTTCCTTTGAGAAGCGGATAAACGAGTGGTTGTTACGATCCATCACCGCTCGCTGAAAGTTGGTCAGCGCCTCGGGGGAGGGCATGGCCGTCACCTGCTTGCTCAGGTTGGTCAGGCGGTGCCCGGTTTGGCGATGCTGGCGGGCGAGTTTTTCCTGCGCTTCTTCGAGCTGCTGCTCGACTCGGTTGCGGTTGAGCAGGCCAACGGCGGCCAACAGCGTCAGCGGCGCGGAGGCCAGAGCGATATTTTGAGCGGCAACCGATGCGACCGCACCGACGCCCGACCCCACCACTAGGGCACGTTCGGCCCGGGTCAACCAGTGATTGTCAGCCACGTTAATGTCCCCTGATGTTCTATAAGGAGTTTGGGTCTTGCGGCAATGACTGAGGGGGCGTCAGGGGGCTTTACCGCTACTGATTTAGTTTTCATGGGGCGATCGCGCCGTCAGGATATTTTTTTGCGAAAGGGATTGGTGGAGGAGGATGATGTAGACCTAGAGGCTCTTTTCGCCGGGCGAGGGGAGGGGGCCGGAACCTGTCTAACAGCCCGGAGGCATCCATTATTGAAGTTTATCAATCAGGAATGAAAAACAAATTGCATTTAATCAATTTACCCCTTCCTTTTTAGCCCGAGCATTGGCTAAACTCTATTGCAAATAGGCCTAACTCTATCTAGTGTGCTTGTTGATTGACCTGGGTCAATTGTCATCAAGCGCCTCATCAGTGAATTGGGTCTCTGCTTCTGCCCCGCCTGGCCCTTTTACCGTTCTTATTTGCCCAAGGTTTCGACTATGACCCCGATTCTGGCTCAAACCAGCTGGCTGATTCCGTTGTACCCATTGATGGGAGCGCTGCTGACGATTCCCTGGTCACCCGCGATGATTACCCGCACCGGCCCGCGTCCGGCAGGCTACATCAATATTGTGATGACGGGTCTGGCCCTAATCCACAGCCTGCTGGCGTTTTTGGCATTTTGGGGCAAGTCGTCGCCCCAGTTTTTCTTTGCTCCCTGGCTGAATGTAGCGGGGCTCAACCTGACCATTCCTCTAGAAGCGTCGGCGATTACCCTGGGCGCCTGCGTGCTGATTACCACGCTGAATCTAATGGCTCAGCTGTACGCTGTGGGCTACTTAGAAATGGACTGGGGCTGGGGTCGATTTTTCGCCATGATGGCCCTGTTTGAGGCCGGCCTCTGTGCCCTGGTGCTGTGTAACTCCCTGCTGTTTGCCTACATGCTGCTGGAGATTCTAACCCTGGGCACCTACCTGCTGGTGGGCTTTTGGTACAACCAGTCGCTAGTGGTCACCGGGGCACGGGATGCCTTTTTGACCAAGCGGGTGGGCGACCTGGTGCTGCTGATGGGGGTGCTGGCCATCTATCCCCTGGCCCACACCTGGGACTTTCGGGAGCTGGCGGCCTGGGCGCAGACGGCAAATGTCGATCCTGGGCTGATCACGCTGATCAGCATTGGGCTGATTGCGGGGCCGATGAGCAAGTGCGCCCAGTTCCCGCTGCACCTGTGGCTGGATGAGGCGATGGAAGGCCCGCTGCCCAGCACCATTTTGCGGAATGCAGTGGTGGTAACGACCGGGGTGTGGGTGCTGGTGGAGCTAGAGCCTGTGATTGCGCTGTCGTCGACGGCCTCGGCCTTTGCGATCGCCGTAGGTACCGTCACCGCGATCGGCGCGACGCTGATCTCTGCGGCCCAAGTCGACGTTAAGCGGGTGCTGTCGTACCTCAGCAGCGCCTACATGGGCCTGATGTTTATTGCGGTTGGTGCCCACCAGCCCGGTGCCGCCCTACTGCTGGCCCTGGTTTACGCCCTGGGTATGGCCGCCCTGGTGATGGGGGCAGGCTCGATCATCATCAATGTCACCACCCAAGATTTGACCCAGATGGGGGGGCTGTGGGGCCGCCGTCCCGTCACCGCGATGGCGATGATGGCCGGAGCCGCTGGGCTGGTGGCGCTGCCGCCCCTAGGCGGGTTTTGGGCCATGCTGTCGCTGGTTTCGGGCCTTTGGGAGAGCGATCGCGGCCTACTCGTTGCCATTGTGCTGCTGGTCAACTGGCTCACTGCCTTTAGCCTGGCTCGTTTGATTGGCCTCATTTTTGCGGGCAAAACCCAGCAGATGACTATCCGCGCCCCCGAGCCGCTCTGGCTGATTGTGCTGCCGATGGCGATCGCAGCGGGCTTTACCCTGCACCTGCCCCTGGTAATGGCCCAGCTCAACCTGCTGCCCGCCTGGGCCGAGGTGAGTAAAGACATGGCCCTGCTGCTCACCTGGTCGAGCATTCTGGGGGCGATTGTCGGCACGCTGCTCTACGTCAACCGAGTGGTTGAAGATCCCAGCAAGTTGATTCAAAAACCCCTGCAAAACCTGCTGGCCTACGACTTTTACACCCCCAAGCTCTACCGCAACACCTTTGTACTCGGCGTCGACATGCTGTCGCGCCTGACCGACTGGCTCGATCGCTACGTGGTCGATGGTCTGGTCAATGCTGTGGGCCTTGCCTCGCTGTTTAGCGGCGAAACCCTCAAGTACGGCAACACCGGCCAGCTTCAGTTCTACGTGCTGACGATTTCTCTTGGCGTAGCGCTGCTCGGGGTGTTGATGAACTGGCATGCGCTGACGGCGCTGTTCTAAAGCGGTGGGGATGGAAGGACGTAAAGCAGGCTTTCCTACCCATCCATCCCCTACCCATCCACTCCAATGCTCACTCCACTCCTACTGATTCCGTTAATTGGCGCAATCGCGATCGGCTTCTGGCCCGGCCTGACGGGCAAACAGGCCCGCACGGGTGCCCTGGTGGTCTCGGCCCTGCCCCTGCTGTGGACGATCTGGCTGTTCACCCAGTTTGATCTGTCCTTTGGCGGCTTTCAGTTCCACGAGTTTTTGCCCTGGCTGCCCGCCCTTGGCCTCAACTACGAACTCAGCCTGGACGGGCTATCGCTGCTGATGGTGGCTCTCAACAGCCTGATCACCTGGATTGCGATCTGGAGCAGCGCCCCCGACATTGAGCGGCCCCGCCTGTTCTACAGCCTGCTGCTGCTGGTGAGTGCCGGGGTGGCCGGGGCCTTTGTGGCCCAAAACCTGATGCTCTTCTTCCTGCTGTACGAAATTGAGCTGGTGCCCCTGTACCTGCTGATTGCGATCTGGGGCGGCGAGAAAAAGGCCTATGCGGCCACCAAGTTTTTGCTTTACACGGCGCTGTCTGGGGCGCTGATGCTGGCCGGGTTTTTGGGTACGGTATGGCTGACCGGCGCGAAAGATTTCACCTACTACTCGGTGATGGGCCACGAGCTGCCGATGGTGTGGCAAATCGTGCTGCTGGGGCTGCTGTTGGTCGCCTTTGGCATCAAAATTCCGCTGGTGCCCTTTCACACCTGGCTGCCTGATACTTACGTGTCGGCCTCGACGCCGGTGGCAATGATGCTGGGCGGCGTGCTGGCCAAGCTGGGCACCTACGGTCTGTTTCGCTTTGGCCTAGGCCTGTTTCCCGACGCCTGGGCCGAGCTATCGCCCTACCTGGCGGTGTGGGCTGCCTTTAGCGTGCTCTACGGGGCGATTACGGCGATCGCGCAAAAAGATATCAAGCGCATGGTGGCCTACAGCTCGATCGGCCACATGGGCTACGTGCTGCTGGGCGGCGCCGCCATGACCGATCTGGCCCTGACCGGGGCCGTTAGCCAGATGGTCTCCCACGGCATTATTCTGGCCATTCTCTTTCACCTGGTCGGCGTAATCGAAGCCAAGGTCGGCACCCGCGAGCTGGATGTGCTGAACGGGCTGATGAACCCGGTGCGGGGTCTGCCCATGGTCAGCGCCCTGCTGGTGCTGGGCGGCATGGCCAGCGCCGGAATTCCCGGCCTGGTCGGGTTTGTGACCGAGTTTCTGGTGTTCCAGGGCAGCTACGCGGTTTACCCGGTGCAAACCCTGCTGGGGGTGATTGGTACAGGTCTGACGGCGGTGTACTTCGTGATTTTGCTCAACCGCACCTGCTTTGGGAAGTTGGACAACGCGATCGCCTACTTCCCCAAAGTCACCTTCTCTGAAAAGCTGCCCGCCTACGTGCTGGCCGGGCTGATTCTGTTCCTCGGCATTCAGCCCAACTGGCTGGTGAAGTGGGGCGAACCCACCGCCAGCGCAATGCTGGCAGCGATTCCTATCGTCTCAGATGAGGTGGTGGCCGATGAGGTGATTGAAGCACTGCCTGCGGATGTGGTGCCAGACGAAGCGCTTCCCCTCCCGGTCGCCACCCTGCCCACCCTGCCCTGAGCGATCGCCCCGTAGGGTGCATTAGGCTCCAGGCCAATCTGATTTTGACCCGCTTCCTTTGCTATGGCCGTAATGCACCGCTCCCTGTGGCAATTGTTCTTACACCTAAATCCTCTCGATGGTGCATTACGGCCAAGGCGGGGTGCGTTGGCACAGGCAGGGGGGAGCTACGGCCTAATGCACCCTTGTATGTAGGGTATAGCCGAAAATAAGGCTAGGAGTGACTCTGGATGCACCCTAAAGCCCCTCAGAG
>PYER01000419.1 GCA_003017855.1 filamentous cyanobacterium CCT1 | reverse complement strand
TCCATACCCCAGGCGCAGTAGGCTCCGCTCCAGCAGTGGGGCCGCAGGCGACGGTAGGAGTTGGGGCTGGGCGCAGTGATGGCCATCAGCGCAGGCAGATGGTGCAGCAGCCCGGCGGCAAAAGCCTTGGCGGTGCCCGAAAGACCGCCCGAACCATCTGGAATTAGGTTGCGATCGCCCTGCCAAAGGCTCAGGTGCAGATGACAGCCGCTGCCCGCCTGGCCCTCAAACAGCTTCGGCACAAAGGAGGCCACCAGTCCGTGCTGCTGGGCCACAGCCTTGACGGTTTCGCGGTAGACAACGTGCTGGTCAGCGGCGGCTAGAGCGTCGGTGTAGCGCACCGAAATTTCCTGCTGCCCTGGCCCTGACTCGGGGTAGTACTGCTCCACCGTCAGCCCCTGGTCGCTGAGGGCAGCGGCGATCGCCCCAATCACCTCCCCATGCACGTCCATCGCCAGCGTGGCGGCAAAGGGCGTGGTATCCGCAGGCAAAATTTTCTCCCCATCTTTGCGCAGCAGATAAAACTCTGGCTCAAACGCCGCTTTAATCGTCAGCCCCTGAGCGGTGGCCCGCTGCACCATTCGGAGCAGAAACTGACGCGAGCACCAGGGCCAGGGCTGGTCGTCCTTAACCATGTTTCCCATCACCCGCGCTTGCCCAGGGGCATAGGGGAGGCTTTGAATTGTGCTCCAGTCAGGCACCAGCCACACTTCTCCCACCGGCCCCAAACCGCTGCCGGGAGCTACCGCATCCGCTACCACTGGAATCGCCTGTTGCGCCGCCGATAGGCCTACGGCGCAGGCTTCACCCCTCTCCAGATGCCGCGCTAGAGCATCGATATGGATTGCCTTGCCGCGAATGACGTTGCCGTTATCACACCACACCACCCGTACAAAGCGGATGTTGCTCTCTTGTAGCCGGGCTAATGTTGCAGCGGTGTTCTCAGGCATAGCAGGTTCTGGACGAGATAGGTTTGGTCAGGTATAGCATCGTCGTCTAGGTTAAGACTTGACAACAGCAAGATACCTGGAGTGACGGCTGCAGCGAGCTAGGGTCTCAACCTGGGCTGAGATACTTGTAGACCCTCCAGGCTTACTGTCAGCCAGCGTCCTAACCAACGGCGAACTTCAGCTCAGCTGAGCCGTGCATTCCAAAATTAGCCGCTGGTTGATCAGCGCGTAGGGCTGCACCACCAGAGCCCGTCGAAACGCCTGAATCGCCTCCTCATATTCTTCCAGGGCAGCATGGCACAACCCCAGCCCATGCAGCGCTCCAAAATGGTAAGGCACCAGCTTAATCACCTGCTGGCAGTCGGCCTTCGCCTCTAAATAGCGATGCTGCATAAAGTAGAGCACCGCTCGCCGGTTCCAGGCTTCGGCAAAGTCGGGCAGCTCGACCACCAGGGCCGACAGCAGTGCCTCCGCCGCATCGGGTTGGCCCTGGTCTATCAGGGTTTGGGCGTCTTGCAGCCGCTGGTTGCCCACCGTTCCCTTTTGGTAAAACCAGCGCTGCCAGAGGGCGGCAGTGGCCAACTCCCGCTGATACTCATCATCTTGCTTCAGGCTTTGCAGCAGCACTTCTAACGTTGAATCATCCATCATGCCTGAGCCTGACTGTAGCGTTGTGCCTCTATTATCTAGCATTCGGCTGAAATTAGCTGCCCGAGCGCATCAGAGCCGATTTAGCGACAGCTCAAACCCCCACGAGTAACAATAAATGAACTGATTCTTCGAAAGTTGTGAGCTGTTCTAAGCAGATGGGCAGACTACAACTGTGCAAGACATAAGCCCTACGCACTGAGATTGTTTTTACCGCTTCTTTGCAGTAGCAGTTAGGTGCATTTGAGGGAACTATACTTGCAGTTTCATTGAACACATTAATTGTTTAGGGGTTCAAAATCATGGCTGTTGAAAAAGTAAACTCTTCCTCTAGCTTGGCTGAAGTTGTTGACCGCATTCTGGACAAAGGCATCGTTGTAGATGCTTGGGTTCGTGTTTCTCTGGTTGGTATCGAACTGCTGGCTATTGAAGCTCGCGTCGTCATTGCTTCTGTCGACACCTACCTCAAGTACGCCGAGGCCGTTGGCCTGACCGCTCAAGCCGCCGTACCTGCTGCCTAGCAAATGCAACCCTATGGGGCAGTAGAATTCTGGGTTTGACCCTTGTTTAACTGCCCCATAGATTAATAAATCAATATTTCCGCTGACTGATAATTGCAAGTTTGCCGTCAAAAAGTTTAAGAATAGCGTTCTGTAACGATGCTAGATGCTTGAGAGAAATCAGATTTAATGTCTGGTCAAACTTCTTCTCTTAACGCTACTTCTTCTCCTTTTGTCCAAAAGATTCTCCGAAGTATTCAATACGTTTCATTTTCGTCCAAGGGAGAGCAGTCCTGTGACAGCACTTTATGACCAGTGGCAAGCCGCACGACAACTGCGCCAGAGCGAGGTAGTTAGTCGGCGCGATCAGGTTTTTACTGACCTGGAGCGCTGGCAGGCTGACCGGCTGGCCCACGCTGTGCAGCTGCGCCAAAACCTCGATCAGCTCATGGCCGACCTGCGCACCAACACGGCCCTATGGCTGACCCAAACTACCGCCGATCGCGAGGCCCAGATTTTGCCTCGGCAGCAGGCTCGCCAAGACTACATTCAGCAGCTCCAGGCCGATACAGAGGTGCTGCTAGCCCACTACCAGGCCGATCGCAAGCTGAGCGCTGCCGAAGTGCGGCAAAAGCTCGAGCACGATTGTCAGGTACTTCAGAACACCGTAAGCGATCTGCGCTTAGAAATCGCTCAAGAGCTGCGCCAGGTGCAGCAGCAGGTGGCCAATATTCAGGCTCAAACGGCAGTTGATCGGGCTGGCTATCGCCAGGAGCAGGCGATGGTGCGAGCCGAACTACTACCTCAGCTAACGGCCTACGTCGAAGATTTGCAGGTGCAGGTGCAGGCCACGCTCAAAGAGCTGACCGCAGTGCGCCAGCAGGCGGCCGTGGTTAACCAGGCCCAGCGCCAGAGCGATCGCCAGGCGCTAACCGAGTCTGTCGATGCCATGTTTGATGAGCTGGCTGACTTTCGCCATCAGCTGCAGGCCCAGCGGGCGCAGCTGCGCGCGACGGACGAACAGGTACCCCAGGCTCTGTCCGGCTGGCGTCCCTCGGCGCAGGCACAGGGTTCCTACGGCTATACGGACACCGAGACGGAGCTCAACAGCGGTATCAAGTCGCGCGACGACCTGCGTCCCCTGAGCGGTTCCGTCACGCTCAGCCAGAACGTCTTCGCGGGCGGGCGCACGGTGAACGCGACCGACCAGGCGGAGGCTTCCGTGCTCGCCGGGCGCGAGACGCTCGAAAGCGTCGAGCAGAACACGCTGCTCAACGCGGTGCGGGCCTACATGAATGTCATCCGCGACCAGAGCACCGTCGAGCTCAACCAGAACAACGTGGAGGTTCTGAAG
>PYER01000090.1 GCA_003017855.1 filamentous cyanobacterium CCT1 | reverse complement strand
TCTTGCACTTTATCACCTCGGATCCACTCTGAACACTCCAACCTACAAGCCTCCTAGCCTTTTTCAGGAAGCCCTAAATAAGGAAACAGCCCAGAAGGTTTAGATTCTTAGGCTGTTCGGGTGTTTGTCGTCAGGGTTTGGAGTGACGCCTATCACGACATCCAAAGGGGGCCGTAGTGAGGGAACGTGTTGATCGGTCTGTGCCCACTGGGGCAGCTCGTTCAGCCATTGCCTTGCAGCACCGTTACTCAAGACTTTCTGCCCGTGTTTTGAGCGCTTGATTCATCGCTTCAAAGCCCTGACGCACCTTGGTATCGAGATCCTTGGCCAGCAGCGGCACCAGAAGGCCCCCAAACCGTTCGCTTTGGGTAAACCGGGTGCGTTTGTCTCCCAAAGGTTCTAGGCGAAACCGGTGTTCGCCATCGAATAGCCCTGGAATCAGAAAATGGCCCAGCCAGGCAAACTCTCGTTCGGGCTCAGCGACGAGGACCGTGGGCTTGAAGGTCATGCCCTGACCGCCGGGGGGCTGAATGTTTACCGCTAGCTTGGTGCCCTGCACCGCTTGCCCGCTGATCGATCGAATGAAGGGGTTCCACTGCTCGAAGGCCGGAAAATCCGTCAGAATTTGCCAAATTACCGGGGTCGAGGCCTCGATGTCTAGGGTTGTTGTCAGTTCTTTCATGGTGCGCTTAGGGGAGGGGGCAGATTCATTAAGGGGTAAGGATTGAGCTGGGGCTATGAACCCTAGGGTTATACCCGTATTGGTTGGCCGAACGGGCTAGGGTTCAAGATTTTTTTACCTTACCGAGGGTCCGATCTGGGAGCTACGGTGTTTTGGCCGTCCTGAATTAGGGTCAGGCTCTCCACTGCGCCGCTTTCAGTGGGGTTAAAAACCATACGCAGTTCTGGGGCCAGGGCAAAGAACTCGGTGTCGGAGGCGGGGTAGAGGGCGATCGCAGGCTGCCCGGTGCCCTGGGCATACAGCTGCCCATCCTCAACGGTGATGGTGAACCGGGTCTTAAAACGTTATGGCGCGGCTACACCAAGCCTCATCACATGCTAGAAGGGGCTCGCCTTGTGACCAAAACCTAGTCCGCCATGGCATTGGCCAACTTTTGCGTAACGGATAGCCCAGGGCAGGGGGTGACCTTTTGGTTTACGCTCCCCGTCACGGCCGAGCAGGGCTTAGGAGTGCGCCAGTAACACCGATCGGTTTGTAGGGGCATTGCACTGCAATGCTCCCCACGAGGTATCGGTTTCAAAGCGGGGTTGTGTAACTCGGATTGACTCCGGCGGCAAAATCTATAACGTTCAACCTAAATCGTTCTCAGCCACTTCGCTGCTTGCCGGGGCGATCGCAAATGCACAACCTTTAGATGAGCAAATTCGGGCTGCTGAAAGAGAGCCGGATAGCGACGCCGATTGCGCCGGTAGGTTTTAAGCATCCAGACCAAAATTGAGTCCTGGCTTAGAAATGACAGGCGAAAGGTTTCGCGGTTGCCGTTCCAGAGCGGTTCTTGGCATAGCGATCGCCGCAGGGTGCGCCCGAAAAGCCGCTTGAAGACGACCCAAAAAGGATAGTCCAGAAAAATGACCGTATCCGCCCGGTTCCACACAATATCCTGCACGATACTGTAGTTGCCATCTGCGACCCAGCGATCGCCCGCCAGAGCGATGGTCACTCGTTCGCGAAACACCTCGGGGGCCGCAGGCGTCCAGTGGGGTTCCCAGTGCAGGGCGTCTAGCTCAATGTGGGTAACCTGCAACGACTGGGCGATTTGCCGCGCCAGGGTAGTCTTACCTGACCCGCTGGTACCGATGACCACAATCCGCTGACCTGGTTGCATCATTGAGCCGCCATGCTCTCATCAATCGACCAAGCCGCGACGGACAGCGGCAACGGCGGCCTGGACGCGATCGCTGACCACGAGCTTATTCATAATTCCCTTCACGTAGGTCTTGACGGTGTTGGGGCTGAGGTAGAGTTTTTGACCAATTTCAGTATTGCTCAGGCCGTCGACAATCAGGGCCAAGACTTCCCGCTCGCGATCGCTCAACAGCCCCTCATTCCCCTGGGTTTTAGGGCGAGCGGGGGTCAAATTTTGCATCACCTTCTGGGCAATTTGCGGATCGAGGTAGGCGGCCCCCGACGCGGCTACCCGAATCGCATTGGCCAGCGCCTCTACGTCAGTCCCCTTAATGCAGTAGGCATCCGCCCTGCTGGAGAGGGCCGCGATGATCTCCGTCTCATCGGTGTGGGAGGTGAGCATCACTACCCCTACGCTAGGAAGCTGCGCCTTCAGGGCCTGGGCCGCCTCGATGCCATCCATCCCCGGCATGCCCACATCCATCAGCACGATGTCGGGATTGAGCGTACTAGCCTGTTCAATGCCCTGGCGACCGTCCGTGGCCTCACCTACGATGGTGAAATCGGCCTGCTGGCTGAGAGCCGCCGTCAACCCCAAGCGCATCATCGGGTCGTCATCGACAATCAGCAGTTTGATTGAACTCGCAAGTGCAGATGCCATAGCGGTTGCAGAAGAGTCAGCTTCAATCTTAGTCGCGAAGAGTGTGGTGATTCTGCTAGAGGTTTAGGATGTGGGCGACCCTTAAAACAGTCAACATAGAGAGCCGCCGCCCCTGGCCGATTAATTGGCTCAATCACTATCCCCTTGCTCCTATCGGCGGTGTAGTCATCTAACACCAGGGAGTGGCTTCCGTTAAAGCTACAGATTGGCCAGGTAATGCCCGCGCCTTAAAGCAGCACCACAATATTCCTCAGCGGATCTTTCGTGAAAAGCTCCAACATCTGTCCAACACGGCGTTAGACAATTACCCCTCAGTTGCATAGGCGTAAGCCAGATCAGCTAGCTGTGCGCGCAGGCAAATACCCGATTATTTTTAACGCATTACATTCATAGCAATCTGCCCACCTTTTTGAATTCACCCCCCATCTAGGGATCGATCCTTAACACATTGTCGCTGGCTGCAGGGAGTTCAAACATCATGCCGTCTTGGGTAATCACGGCACCTTTGGGCAGCTCCCGCGAGAAGATCTTCTTGAATAGAGCATTCTGAGGCGGTGGCACCAGATGGTAAAGGGCAAGCTGCCGCACCCCACTCTGTTCAACTAAGTCTAAAAGGTCGCTCGTGTGTGCATGATAATTCTGAATATCATGCAAAATCTTCCCAAATCGCGACCCTGCTGAGGCCTGCTCAAGCGTCTCGATAATCGGCAGCGACAAACTATCTTGAAGTAATAAATCTGCTCCGGTAGCGGCCTCGATGAGGCCCGGTGTAATGGTTGTATCGCCACTAATAACTACGGATCTGCCCCGATATCGAATCGGTACCCCACCGCAGGGCGGATTGGATCATGATTCACCAGGAAGCTGGTGATGGACAAATCTCCCATCTCAAGCATCGTGCCGACCTCCATCAATTGAGCCTGCATCACCCCAAGCTTGGGAGGTAAAAGCTCCTCGCCATGATGGGCCACCCGATAGGTTGAGTCGAGCCGATAAGCGGTATTCAGGCCATTTACCACCTCCGACACGCCATCAGGACCATATACGGTCATCGGCTTGGGCCTCCCAGCTACCCAGGAATTCAGGTTGAATTCAGGCAGCGCAGCGATATGGTCGGAATGAAAGTGGGTCAGGAAGACCGCTTCGAGGCGTTCTAGCGGCAAGCGCCCAAGGGTGGCAACCTGAGCTGAGCCAGCGCCGACATCAACTAAGTACAGTGATTCCCCAGCGAGAACGGCAACACAGGCCTGAGCCCGCCCACGGGCGGGCATTGGGGACGAGGTACCACACAGAAAGACCTTAAGCCCCTCATAGCTATCCATGCCGGCAGGACGTGCCATCTGTGCGGTCACGGCTTTTTCGAGCATCCAGTCCTGGGCTGTCTCCGAATTCCAGGCCCAAATTCCGAAGGCGATGATTATGACAATCAGGCTAGCGAGAAAGCTGAGGGCTGGTTTCATCATTTTGAGTTGAACGACTCATTATCTCCTTAAATTCCAAAGTCTGCTTGCACCTCGACAAGCGATCGCGCCCACAGCTTTTCCGGTTGCCAGGTATCAGGATCGAAGTAGGCGTTGCGACCCCGGTGATAGGCCGTGAGTAAGCGAGATCGCACCGCCGTATGACTGAGCAACAGGATCTGTTGCCGCCGTTGCCGCTGAATGCCCCGCAGAGCTCCCAGCCCAATGAGCATGTTTGCTAACCGAAACTTGGCCCCGAGTAAAAATGCCTGCACTTCAGCTTCACCTACGGGGTCTATGTCATAGCCGGTTAAGACATGAATGCCGTCGTGGAGTTGTTGGCGGCGTGGCCCTCGGACGAACGGGGAAAGACTATTGGCATCAAGGTGTTCCGCCCAGGCATGGCCGAGGGTGCCGGGGGGGAGCGATCGCAAATAGTCCATTTCCACAATCGGCGGCACGTTGAGATCGAGGCGATCAGTAACCCAGCCCAACACTTGCAAAAAGCGATCGACTCGCTGGGTCTGCATCTTTTCTACGGACGATACGGAAGAGGTGTTCATGGGATTTCTGTGTGATTACAAAGTCAGCAAATGTGGTCATTCGGAGGAAAAGAGGCGGTCGAATCCTCGGGTTCTGTCTCAGTTTTGTTAACGACGACGGTTTTGGCGACGTTGTTGACGAGGTTGTTGTTGACGAATTTCTTGTAGTTCCGCCAGTTGTTCGTTAGTGAGCACTTCACGCAAATCGGCTTGGGTTTCTTGCAGCACCTTGCGGAGGTCTCCCCTTTGACTAGCCGTTAGGTTGTCGATCGCCTGGACGGCTGCTCGCACATCTTGCAATTCTCGGTACGCTGCCTGAAATTGTTCCTGTTGCGCGTCGGTCAAGATGTCGTCTAAATCGCCGCTCAGGTCTTGAAAAATGTCCTGCACGGCTGCCTGCTGGTCGTCACTCAGTTCAAGTTCCTCAAGCAGGGGATACGCTTGAGCATTGGCAGCAGTTAGGGTGAGCGGAGCCATCATCAACGTTGCGGTAGCGGCAAGGCTGATCAGTCCGAGATGAAAGAAGCGTTGCATGGTTTTGTCTCCCAGTGAGTCGTGAACTCTAACGCTCTCAATTTAGCCAGGAGACAACGCCAAATATTGGCCAGGAGGTCATGTCGTACCCATGACTTTGGTCATGTTCTATGCAGACTGAAGTGGGGTTAGATAGAAAATGCCCGCCGTTAAGTCTTTTCATGCCCTCAATTCGCACCATTCGCTTGGATAATCATCCGTTTCCGTTTTTGTTGTACGGAGAATGGATGCTAGTGGCGATCGCTTTAATCAGCGAATTTTCTCCCAGTGTGCTGCCCCGCAGCGGTGGGTTTCCCCTCTTGGCCCTGCTGACAATTCTAGGATTTGGAGCCTTAGGCCTTTGGTTGCCGAGGAGGCCATTGGGACTGCAAATCGGCCATGCCGCTCTACAGTTTGGCCTGTTAGTTATTGCCGCCTGCTCAAGTGCCGTTGGCCTGCGGCTGTTTCCGCTGCTGCAAGTCGTCTTGGTCATGCGGAGTTGCCTGATGTTTGGCATCTGGGGTCGCTTGCTGGTGACCGGTGCCACGTTTATCTTCTTTTTCAGTGTGGTGCAGCGTCGGTTGGCGACCTTAGAGCAGGCCTTTCCCTTGCGCTCCAGTGGACGACTGGTCACGCAACTCATCGGTGTGCGGCTCAGTCTGATAATGATGTTTTTGGTGCTGCTGGTGTTTTTGCTGCTGTTTATGAATGCGCTCTTGTCGGAGCGGCAACGGCGAGAAGAATTACGACTAGCCAATCAAAGACTCCGCGAATCAGCAGCACAAATTGAAAAGCTAGCCATGAATCAGGAGCGCACCCGGATTGCGAGAGAAATCCACGATTCGTTGGGGCATGCTTTAACGGGGTTAAACATTCAGCTGGAGGGAGCCTTAAAGCTGTGGGACGCCAATCCTGACCAGGCCAGAACCTTTGTGGCGCAGGCCAAGGAGATGGGATCCACGGCCCTCAACGAAGCACGGCAAGCCGTAACGACTCTGCGGCAAACGCCTTTGGCCCAGCAGGATTTAGCTGAGGCGATCGCGCCCCTCACTCAACGACTCCAGCAGGTTACGGGGGTTCCCCCCAATGTGTCGGTGGACTCTCCCCCCCTACCCGAATCTTTGAAGCTAACGGTCTATCGTCTTGTGCAGGAAGCTGTCACCAACATTTGCAAGTATGCTCAGGCCAGTGAAGTTAGCATCGCGATTCAGGCGTTGCCAGACGTATCACGATTGCACATTACCGTGCAAGACAACGGCCTGGGCTTCAATCCTCAGGAAAACACAACAGGGTTTGGTCTGCGTGGCATTCAAGAACGAGCCCAGGCAGAAGGGGGGCAAGTGCAGTTAACCACCGCTCCCGGCCAGGGCTGCACGGTACAAGTTTGGTTACCTTTACCTTCGGAGGTAGCATGATTCACGTTTTGCTAGTGGATGATCAGGCGATCGTGCGTCAGGGACTCAAGGCGCTGCTGTCTCTGGAAGCGGATTTGGAGATTGTCGGCGAAGCGGCAAATGGTCGGGAGGCCCTCCTCACCACACCCAATGCGGTCGATGTTGTGTTGATGGACATCCGCATGCCCGTCATGGATGGCGTTGCGGCCACCCGCGAACTCTTGCACCAGTATCCCGATCTAAAAATATTGGTGCTCACCACGTTTGAAGACGACGAACTGGTCCAGCAAGCCGTGGCAGCAGGGGCCGTCGGCTATCTACTTAAAGACACCCCCTCGGAGGAAGTAGCCCAGGCCATTCGCGCGGTGCATCGCGGCTATGCCCAATTTGGCCCCGGCATTTTGCAAAAAATGGTGGTGGCCCAACCTGCACCCCTCAAGCCTGAAATCCCTCCTGGATTTAAGGAATTAACGCCACGGGAGCGGGATGTACTGGTGCTGATTGGTCAGGGAGCCAACAATCGCGAAATTGCCGAAGCTCTGTTCCTCTCCGAGGGAACCGTCAAGAACCATGTGACCAATATTTTGGGACGGCTGGGGCTGCGCGATCGCACCCAAGCCGCCCTCCTCGCCGCGTCCTTGCCACTGGAACGTGATTAAAAACCCTACACGAACTCAAACCCCTGGTTGCAGTTCGTCAACTCAACTCCGGTAATCACCCCCACCAGTTCTGGCAGTGCGCCAGCTGCCGTGCGGTAAGCTGCGCCGGGAGACAACTACTCCTAGTTCCAACTTACTTTGTGTGGGCTTCCTTGGGCAACGGCCTTCTGCCATTCAACGATGAGGCCATCAGTAGATTGCGCACCCAGTTGTCGTGATAGCGGAAACCGTTGAGTTGTTCAAAGGGGCATAAGCAGCCATCCATCGCTGCCCGAGTTTTGCGACAAAACGGATGAAAGTTCCAGAGTAACGCCATGGCCCGACTGGATTGCTCAGCGGAGCTCCATGTCCCGTGAAAATCTTGCATGGCATACAAGGTGCGGTCGAGATAGTTCATGGGACGGTCGACTTGATTGCTAGTGCGATAGGCGTCAGGGAAGTCAAAGGCGCGTTGGAAGAACCGAGACTTGCCTTTCAGCCGTCGCAAGCGCCCGTCAATGGCTTTGGGCAAGGTGCACGTGTTCACCCACTCCAGCAACCGTCGCAGTCGTTGGGCAAAGTGTCGCTTGCTGGCGGCCTGATAGACATGCCAGAGTTTGTCGAGGAGTTGTTGCCGGAGGGAGGGTTTTGAGCGGCACCAATCCCGGATTTTAATCACCTCATGGAGAAAGCACAGAATCCAGACGATGCCCGGGAATAATGTCTCCCAGGCGGCTCGGGTGGCGTCCCACCCATCGGTGGTGACCGTCTTGGGAGCATAGTCAGGGGCATGATGGGCCGCTTCCTGCTGGAACACGCCATAGGCTTCCATGAGTCCGTCCTGTCCTGCACTGGCACTCAGACCGGCCCCCAAGATGCACCCTTGGGCGGCAGTAACGGCTAGATAGGCACGGTTCCCTTTCCAATCACAGTGCTTCTCGTCCGCAACTAGATGGGGGGGAGCGCCGTTTCCGTTTTAACGGTAGTCCCGAAATGGAGGCTCGACCCAACGATTGACAGAGTCGATACCAGTGCATCTCGGAGCGTCCCAGCACATAGGCAATGCCCTCAAACGCCAGACCATGCTTCCTCAGGTAGAGGGCTTTGTCCGCCATCTCTGCTGTTTCGCTCATGTACGGCATCACAAAATCCGGACGCAGTTGATAGGCCTCCTTCGTCCTCGGCAGCAAAATCCGTCGGGTCTTAATCTGCTGGCGGGAGGACTCCACCCATCCATGAAAGCGATAACCGGCCTCAATGCCTTCGGGGAACAGTTCAGGGTGAGCCGCAATCTGCTCGTCGAGATACTGGCGAAAGGCCTCTCGATCTTCCACCAAAGTGGCATAGTCAAGGTCGTCTGCAATGGGAAGACAAATCGTTTTATCGCCTGCGGTTCCACGCTTCCGTCGTTGCTTGGCCATCGTGGTGGCCTCCTGAGCGCTCTCCCTCTATTTTACTCGACACAAACTCGGGGGGAACTAGAACTACTCAACCCACAAATCTTCAGCAGGTTAAGACCATTCAGCACTCGGCTTGATCACTATTTACCTAAAATATCCCCACACGACTTAACAACGTCAGGTGTTTTGTTTGCGTTCTGCTTTAGCTGCTTTGAGTTCGCTGCTCTTTAATTCGGCGGCTTGATAAGCATTCACGTAGTCTTTTCCCCCTAGCATCACGTCACCGTAATACTCGTAGGGCGGAGCACCGTAAATTGGTAGCGGAGGATCGTCTGGGTAATCTTCTCGGGCCTCTTCAATAGAGGCTTTTAATACCTTGATGCTGAGGCTTTGGGCGGGAAAGTAGTAGATTTCTCGCCGGGCCTTATTTATGTGCGGTAGCGTCGGGTCAATAATATCGTCACCCAGTTCAATCCAAGCGTGCTCGATAGGCTCATACTGCCCGTTATTCACAACCACAAACCCTTGAACGTAGGTCGCTCCAGGCAGCGTCAGCACAGCTCGATGAGTGTTGTCAAAGGGAGCGCCTGCTTTGCTTTTGATTTGTTCAAAAATTTCGAGGGAAAGGGGTTCGTTCAGTGTTGGGGGCATTGAGTGTGAATTTAGAGTTGCTTCTGCTGATCGTAAGCATCTGCACGGCGTATGTCTATTGCCGCCAGGACTAAATCTTCAAAGATTTTCAACGAACGTTTTTGGTGTTATCCCTTCGACCTGCCTAAACACTCGAGTAAAGTGGGATTGATCACTAAAACCAAACAGATAAGCAACTTGAGCAATAGCTTCTCCCTGTTTGAGAAACTGACTAGCCTTCTTAATTCGTCGCTTGAGCAAATACTTGTGGGGCGTTAGTCCAATGGCATCCTTGAATAACCGCGCGAAATGGAATTTGCTCAAGCCCGCCTCTAGCGCTAGATCTGACAGACTGAGATCCTCCATGAGATGAGCTTCGATATAGTCAATCACGCCGCCCAACCGCTGGCGCTCAATGGGGTGTAAATCAAGAAGATTGATAGGAGTATCAACACTGTAGTGATTGACGAAGTGAGCGACTAACGCCGTAGACAAGGTATCGGCATAGAGACGGCCATTGGGGCCACCCATTTCGGCTTCAATCAGCAGGGCCTGCATTAGGGTCTGCAGGTGTTTGTCCTTGGCCTGGTGCTTTCGCCGAAAGACCTGGCGTTCCAGCAGCGGTTGGTCGGGCAGCAGCTCTACTACCTTCTGCGGATCAATGGTGAGCAGCACAAACTGATTGCGCCCGCTGATGCGGTGGGAGAAGGGCACACCTGCCGGATTCACCCACAGGTCCCCCGTTTCGTAGCGGTGGGTTCTGAAGGTTTTGCCGTCCTTCCATTCCCACTCAAAGGCAGGGCCTGTGTTCATGGCGAAGTAATGTTGGGGGACGGTGACATCCTCTGGGGTGAATTCCTCGTTCTCGCCCTTTTCGATGTAGATGCCGTCCCAGGAAAGGGCTTGGCTGGAGACGAGAATCTGACCAGCCGTGACGTCAGGCTTAGGGGTCAGGGTATGGCTATCGACAAAACTGATCTGGCTTTGCATGGGGTTGACCCGGTGAATTAGCCGAGCGCAATTTTCTACCAAAACTCAGCAATCCGCTGCAAGAGCCCATTTGAAGATTGCTCGATAGTGGTGATTGTAAGCCAAAGACACGGCTTCTACCGTTCATTCCACTACGGGAGACACCTCATGGACTACTACACCTTAGGCAAAACCGGATTGAAAGTCAGCCGTCTGGCACTCGGCACCATGACCTTCGGTGATGACTGGGGTTGGGGAGCCGACGAGGCCAATGCCCGCCAGTTATTTGATACTTATCTGGGAGCGGGCGGCAATTTTATTGATACCGCCGACCTCTACACCAACGGCAACAGCGAGCGGATGCTGGGTAAGTTTGTGAAGGAGAGTGGGACGCGCGATCGCGTCATCATCACCACCAAGTTCAGCTACAACGCCGAACCGGGCAACCCCAACGCTGGCGGCAATGGGCGCAAGAACATCCTGCGTGCCGTCGAAGGCTCGCTGCAACGCCTGGGCACTGACTACATCGACGTCTACATGCTGCACACCTGGGACCAGGTCACCCCGGCGGAAGAAGTCATGCGCACCCTTGAGGATCTGGTGCGCTCTGGCAAAGTTCGCTATGTGGCTCTGTCCGATGCTCCCGCCTGGTACGTGGCCCAGGCCCAAACCCTGGCCCAGGAGCGCCACTGGGAACCGATTAGTACCGTGCAGTTGGAATATTCTCTGGCAGAGCGCCACATTGAGTTTGAGTACACCGCCCTGGCCCAGCAGCTGGGCACCAGCATTATGGTCTGGTCGCCCCTGGCCAGTGGCCTGCTCTCGGGCAAGTACCGCCCCTCTGAGAACGGCGGTGAAGGATCCGGTCGTCTGGCCATGCTGGCGAACAGCGGCAACCCCGCCTTCAACAAGTTCACCGAAAAGAACTGGGCAATCGTCGCCGACCTGGAATCTGTCGCAAAAGAACTGGACCGCTCTATGGCCCAGGTGGCGCTGAACTGGGTTGCTCACCGCCCTGCAGTAGCCTCGGTCATCATCGGGGCGACTAAGCTGCACCAGCTACAAGACAACCTCGGTGCCCTGGACTTTGAGATTCCGACAGAGCTTCATCAGCGGCTGGATGAGGTCAGCCGTCCGGAGTCCCGCTTCCCCTACACCTTCTTCGAACCTGGCCTGCAGGGGATGATTACCGGCGGGGCCACGGTGGGCGATAAGCCCAGGAGCTATCACCAGTCGATTTTAGTCGAAGGGGCCGGGGCTGGCGTGGCCGCAGATTAGAGAGAACAAATCCCCTCCTATCCCGACCGCACATCCTCACCATTCACAAATTCTCACCATTCCCAGGAGAAACGCTATGAACCGCTTAATCAACACCGCACTCCTCGCTTCCGCAACCATTGCTCTGGCCACCAGCGTCCCCCAGGCAGAAGCCGCCCAAGTCCGAGAAGTCACGTTTGAAAGCCAGGGCGAAACCCTGGTAGGCAATCTGTACCTGCCGGATGACTATGTCGCGGGTCAAGAACTACCTGGTATCGTCGTCACCGGTTCTTGGACTTCGGTGAAAGAACAGATGCCGGGCCTTTACGCCGAAGCATTGGCCGATCGCGGTTTTGCGGCCCTGGCCTTCGACTTTCGTAACTTTGGCGAAAGCGGCGGCGATGTTCGTGCCCTCGAAAGTCCGGCCATGAAGATTGAAGACATCACCGCTGCAGCTGCGTTTTTGCCAACGCTGCCGGAGGTAGCTGATGATCAGATTGGTGGGTTAGCCGTCTGTGCCTCAGCAGGGTATATGGCCCATGCCATTGCCAATGGGGCTCCCTTTCAGTCTTTTGCGACGGTGGCGGCCTGGCTGCACGATGCCGAAACCGCTCGCACCGTTTACACCCCTGAGCGCTACGACCGCTTGATGCAGGCCAGTCAGCAGGCTACCGCCTACTACGAAGCCGATGGCACCGTTCAATACACCCTTGCCGCCACCAATAACGAAGATATCGACCTGGCGGCTATGCGCTGGGCCGACCCTAGCTTCTACTACACCAACCCAGATCGGGGCGCAATTTTGGAGTATGACAATCGCTTCCCCATCATGGCCTGGGAGGAATGGCTCACGTTCGATGCCCTGGCCGCGGCGGGCGGCATCCAAATTCCGTACTTCATGCTTCACGGAGATCAAATGGCGCTGCCGGTCAATGCGAAAGCGTTCTACACCTCTGTCACGGCTCCAAAAACCATGGCCTGGCTGGAGGGCTTTCAGATGGACTACTACGACCAGCCCGAACTGGTGAGCCAGGCGGCGGATCTGGTGGCTGAGCACTTTTCTCAAACCCTTCAATAAAGGTCTGCCCACAGCAGAAAAGACTGTTTTATCCCCTACCCCCCCAAGCTGATGAAATCTCTATTGATCGGAACCCTCGCTCTGACTATTGCCACTATACCCATAGGGGCGATCGCCCAAAACCCACTACCAACTCAGGCTACCCAAACCGCATCAATTCAAACCGCTGATGAGGCCGCCATGGCAACCCTCGTCAACAGCGTGGCCACCCTGGCGGATCAGGGCGATTTTGAGACTCTAGAATTGCTCTATGCCGACTCGATTCACGTCGACTACACCTCCCTGTTTGGCGGCGACATCCAGACCCACACCCCCGAAAGCCTGATGACGGCCTGGGCCTCGCTGCTACCCGGCTTTGATCAGACCTACCACGCCATTTCCAACATTCAGGTGGAGGTAGCGGGCAATCGCGCGACCGCTACTGCCGATGTCACTGCCAGCCACTACCTGGGCGACGATTTCTGGCAGGTGTCTGGACAATACGAGTATCAGTTTGTGCGCCAGCCCAGTGGCTGGAAGATTGAGGCTATGACCTTTGAATTTGGCGATGAACAGGGCGATCGCGCTCTACTGGAGCAAGCTGCCGCCGAGGTTGCCGAAAACCCTTCCAGTTATCTTCAGCGACAGCAAACGGAACAAGCGGTGCGAACCTTTCTCACCAGCCTGGAGACAAAGGACATGGAAGCCTTCGCCGCAGTTTGGGCAGAGGATGCTGTTCAAGACATGCCCTACGCTCCTGAGGGGTTCCCTCGTCGAGTGGAAGGCCGAGACAACCTGATTCAGCACTATGGAGCGTGGCCGGAGGTCAGTGGCGAGGCGAATTTCACCGATGAACTGGTGTTTTACCCCATGGAAGACCCGACGATGGTGTTTGCCGAATGGCATGGGGTAGTCGAAATTATCCCCACCGAGCGAATTTACGACCAGCGCTATGGCGGGCTCTTTCGGGTTGTGGACGGCAAGATTGTGTTGTTTCGGGAGTATTTCAACCCCATCGTGTTTGTTGAGGCGTTTGGCTTGAATGAAGGCGGGGAGTTTGGCAATCAGTAGCGCAGCCCTTCTTACGAGGTAAGTTCAATTGAATAGTTGCGCCGAGAGGCAACTATTCAATACCATCTTGCAGTTGACTCGCTCAAGGCCACTGTGCACAATGCGATATAGGCCGGGTAAAAAAACTTGTAGCAACTGCTAGCAACGCTCCCAGGGGTGTAGCCTAGTTCTGGTTAGGCCACACCCATGAGGTATCAAGCGTTTGCACCAACCGTATTAACGTCAAGATACGCCTGAATCAGGGTATTGACAGCTGGAGACGAATTCAGACCAAGCTGAGCAAGGGTATCGTCAAAGGGCCCCCCAAGCTGATTCCAGGAAAAGTCTTGAGGCCCGATAGCATTAACCTGATCGACTACCTCTTGATACGACCAAGAGGTTTCACCAGCACGGAATGTATTGATGCGATTAACTTCATCGCGCCAGTCAAGGAGAATAGCACGACTGTTATTTTGGAGCACATCGAAAACCAAATGACGCCCATCATCGATGGTGGAAAGTGAAACATCTTCTGCTGAAGCCCCTTTCAGCTCAAGGACGTCGTTAGGACTATTCCCGCCATCGAGAATCACAGCGGTCTGATTAGCCACAATACGGTAGAGATCGCTGCCAGCCCCACCAATCAGAATGTCAAAACTATCGATGGCCGAGCCTGACACAAGCGTGTCATCGCCGTCAAAGCCAAATGAGACAGTAAACGGTTGACCGATGAGTTCATCCACACCATTAGTGCCCTTCTGAAAAGCAAAAGGCCCGATCTTCCCATCGCCCACTAAATCGAGTCTAAGACTTGCCTCAGCTAGCAGAACCTCAGCAGGCGTCAACGATTTGGTCGATAGAAGGGTTCCCTGCGCATTGAGGGACGAGGCGAGGAATTGTTGCGTCTCCGCGTTGCGCCAGTAAAGTGTAAAGCCTGCACCATCAGCCGCCTGATTCACAGCCAGCGCTTGCCAGCCAACTGGCCGAGTCGCCACCTCGCCGTTGTTGACCACAGGCGAGGTGGGGAAGTCAGATGGACCGACTATCGGAGAAAGATGTGGAGTCATCCCTTCGATGCTGCGGTTCACTGGCAAGAGCGTGCCATCGCCAGTTTGGATGGCGTAGCCAAGCTGCGTCGACCCTAGGGTGAGGTTGCCAACGGCTTGAATGGGAGTGAACGTCAAGCCAATCTGACCATCCCCAGTTAAGTCCACATTGAGGTTGGTCTCAGCAAAGAGCGCCTGGGCCGGTGTCAACAGGGCTGAGGATGTGAATGCGCCTTGGGCATTGAGCGACCAAGTCGCTGTCTGTTGAGTCGCTGCATTGCGCCAGTAGAGCGTAAAGCCGACTCCGCCAGCCCCCTCATCCACAGCCAGCGCCTGCCACCCACCCACGGGCGTCGCTACCTCGCCGTTGAGGGTCACCGGCAACAGCGGGCCATCTCCTGCTTGGATGGCGTAGCCAAGCTGCGTCGACCCTAGGGTGAGGTTGCCCACTACCTGGATAGGGGTGAACACAGTGCTTTCGACGTTGAGTTGGAAGATGTCACTGGTGGAGTCTTGACCATCGTCGGCAGTAACTTTAATACGGAGAACGCCGACGTTGCCCGCGCCAGGGGTGCCGTTAAAGGTAAGTGTATTTGGATTGAAGGTAAGCCAGGCTGGCAGAACACTACCATCTTCTAAGGTGGCAGTGTAGGTGAGAGAGTCGTCAGGATCAATTTCTTCAAAGGTGTTGGCGGGCACCACAAATGCAAAGGGAGCACCTTCAGTAGTCGTTTGATCTAGAATTTCGTTTTCTAGGATGGGTGGGGTGTTGATGTTGCCAGCCCTGAGGACGAAGACATCGCTGATTTGAACACCGAGGAGATCAGTAGCTGTTACCTTAACGCTTAGAATGGCTGCGTCTGTGCTAGTAGGGGTGCCGCTAAAGGTTTGGGTGGCGGCATTGAATGTGAGCCAAGTGGGTAGGGGGCTACCATTTTCTAAGGTGGCAAGGTACGTTAGCTTGTCGCCAGGATCGACATCCTTGAAGGTATAAGGCGACAGGGTAAAGTTAAATGCTTGTCCTTCGGGTGCTCTCTTATTTTCGATTTCGCGAGTTACCGTAGGGGCATCATTGATGCCGTTAACCCGCAGGATAAAGGTTTGGGTTACTTCACTACCAGCGACTGTGGCTTTAACAGCAATATCTAAGAAACCAATTTCGTCGTTAGTGGGGGTGCCAGAGAATGTCTGGGTTGCCGCATCAAAGCTTAACCACTCGGGCAGAGGCTCTCCATTCCTTAAGCTGGCAGAATAGCTTAACTCACTTACCTCGTTACTTAGAGAGTAAAAGGCTCCTTCAGGTAGTGAAAATGCGAAAGCTTGATCTTCAAGAGCGACTTTACCCAGAATTGGAGCCCCGACAAGCACAGTCTTTTCGCCTGATGGGTTTGGATTTGGAGACAGCTGGAGCTTGAGTTGGAAGGCTCCCTGGGAATTTGGAGTTCTAGGATCAACCTTGCCGCTTCCTGGTGCATTTTTGTCTGCCACTAGTGGACTATAGCTTTCATTACCCTTGGCACTAATGCCAATGTAAAAAGAGCCACTGGATGGAGCGACAAACTCAACAACTGGGTTGGCAGGGTCACTATAGTCAACGGTGCCAGCGCGCTCTTGGCCCAGACGGTTGAAGATACGAATTGCACTGTGAAGAGGGGTGTCATCGTCTCTGGGGACGGACTCAACCTTGATGCGGAGTGTATCGCCTTCGCGGAGGGCGACCCCAAAGATATCAACATCGCTGCCATCTTTGTAAAAGTTGTTGCCGATGATTTCTGTAGCCCTCTGCTGCTGGGCATCTGCCCTGGGGCTAGTGATCAGAATTTCGCTCCCGACGTTGAGTCTGTCATAGAGTAAGACTTCTGCCCTGGCAATATCATCAGATTCACTCAGTCTGCTTCGAGCCGGTTCTTCGGGAGTAGGAGGGGGAGGAGGGGGTATTTCTCGAAGCGACAGAGTATAGATGCCATCAAATAGATTTTCATCTTGAACAAACTCAAGACCAAAGGCAGATATATCGGGCAATTCTACTTTGCTAAATTCTCCTGAGTAGGAGCTAAATTTCAAAATATCAAAGGTAGTATCTTTATTGGGTACAAAGTCAGGGAGCAAATTAACGACTAAGGCTCCTCCCAAGGTTGCTTTGCCGCTAATATTGACTTGGTCGTGCCCATTAGACCCTAACTCTATATACATTAAGCTAGTCTCAGCTTGTGTATAAGTGCCATTGATAGTGAGTGTGTTGATAGCCAAAGCTTCATCAACACCGCCCAAGCCAGGGGTAATTATACCTGCACCTTTGACATTGGCATTAATTGTTCCAAAGCCTTCGAGGGCACCGCCCTTGATATTAAACAGTGTTGAGGAGTTAAGAGTACCACCATTAAGCGTAGTAACCCCAGAAGTTTGGGTATAGCCTGCACGTAGACTAAGCTCACCCTGCTGAACGTTAACTGAGCCAGAGTTATCTAGTGCAATGAAAACATTAGATGTTCCTACTCCAGTTTTCGATAACACTCCCGCATTATCAAACTTGGAATTTGGATCTGGAGTGACCAATCCGCCTACATTACCGACAAAGAGTTTGCTATCTCCTTGAATTTCGTAGTCACCACTTACTAAGTTTTGAATAGTCGCTGATCTATTTAACTGAAAACTTAACGCACCAGATTGAACTACTTTACCTGCGTTCTTTAAGGTTACATTTTCAATTATCGTGCTGCTGTTTTTACTAACTGTAAGCACCCCAGTATTGGTGATTACTCCACCGCCTAAAACTTTGCCACCATCCCAGGTGCTATCTCCATTCAGATTTATGTTCCCACCTGATGTTAGCTCACCAGAACTTAGAAGAAAGCCACTATCAACTGTCGCAGTATTTCCAACCAATACTTCAAACTTCCCACCATTAACTTGAGCTACGCCAAGGCCATCAAAATTGCTGTTGTTGAATCGATGAGTGCCACCGCCAAAGGTGAGCTTAGTTTCTTTATCTAGTGTGTAAGAACCATTTGTATTGTTGCCACCCGCACGTAGACTAAGCTCACCTTGCTGAACGTTAACTGAGCCAGAGTTATCTAGTGCAATGAAAACATTAGATGTTCCTACTCCAGTTTTCGATAACACTCCCGCATTATCAAACTTGGAATTTGGATCTGGAGTGACCAATCCGCCTACATTACCGACAAAGAGTTTGCTATCTCCTTGAATTTCGTAGTCACCACTTACTAAGTTTTGAATAGTCGCTGATCTATTTAACTGAAAACTTAACGCACCAGATTGAACTACTTTACCTGCGTTCTTTAAGGTTACATTTTCAATTATCGTGCTGCTGTTTTTACCAACTGTAAGCACCCCAGTATTGGTGATTACTCCACCGCCTGAAACTGTGCCACCATCCCAGGTGCTATCTCCATTCAGATTTATGTTCCCACCTGATACTAAACGACCATTAATTAAGGCAAAATCTCCATTAATAATACCCTGGAACTGAATACTGAGTAGGCTGTTTGAAGTAATGCTTAGGTTCTCTTCTGCAATAAGACTATTAATAACAGGTGTGCTTTGGCGATGGGTAACTGTAATGTCTCCTGCAACATCAATCACCACATCGTCACCAACACCGGGCAACACATTCTCCGTCCAGTTTGTTGTACCATCCCAAAATCCATTACCCAGCGAAACCCAAGACCTAGTAGCCATTTCTTTGCTCCAAGACGCGCGTGTTACTCCAACGGGACCGCAACATCGCGCCCCTCCATCCCAGAGCCCCTTGGTATTCTGGGTCTTGCCAAAATTAGCTGTAAAAAACCTAATTGTTTATTCAGTGATAATACGGAGCTTCCGGTTATTTTTGGAAATGCTTTTATGAAGCTTTGGCAAGCCCAGTTAAAGCTTGAATTTTTAACGCGCAGTGGCCCGAGGTAGAAATTCTCATGCGGGGTAACAGTGCCTACAGTCGGGACGACATCACAACCTAGCCCACGACACTCGCCCTCATGCAGGCACAGTCCATTCAGAGCTATGTCAACAGCGCGGTGGAGAAGTCTCACCAGCTAGGGCAGGAGGCTCTTGAGAAGTAAGCCCGCATTGCAGTTCGCTTAAGTTGCCCCAAACTAGCTCCCCATAGCCAGCCGTACCTGTGGAGGGTGGTTCTCAGGAAGCATCTATGATTCATACTAAATCCTGCTTAGATACCCCCAATACCTCTGGGCGAATGCCATTCGCCCCTACAGGTTGGCCTTTTGGGAATCGGGGGTTTGTGATTCGGATTTGGTATCAGAACTCCTATCCGCCTCTTGCTTATGGTGTCCTCGTCGGTGGGGGCGGCAGCAGCAGTAAGTATTTGGCGTAAATAGAATTTCATATCTGCCCTTGGTCTGCGCTGAGGGCTTTGTGTTGCTTTGCACTCAGTCAATAGTAAGGGGATAGGCAACTCGGCTAGTTGCCCGCGCCACAACCACTCCACAGTTGAATTTCTTACGGAAACCCTCTCTATATGAGGCATTCCGGGCAATCAAAAGATTTAGCTTTGACTTCTTGGAAGAACGGTAAATCTGGGCGTTGAGACAAGTGGCACAAGCCGAAATAGGTCAGATTCAGTCCACCTTTCAGCGCTACTGGCACAGAGCATATTTACTTACCACCAGCACCCGTAAAGGACTTCATGCCTACAATCCGCCAAAGTTCACGCTAAGTCGCCCCCCCTGCCGCCGCTTTGCCTCGTGAGCCAGCCCCTTCTGCAATAGCTCCTGTTGTTCTCGGGTTAGGGCTGCAAAATCAATTTTGCCATCCTCCATCAGAGGCAACGGCTGCTCCTCCGCCACAAAAATCAGCTCAAACAGTTGCAGGTTGAAATCCAAAATTGGTTGAATCTTCTCAGGCTGGGGCTGCCGGTCATAGACCCGGTCTTGCATAGCTCGGCTATGATGCATAGCCACTGCCGCAGACTCCAACACATGGCTCTCTACCCCAAGGCTCTTTAGCTGAGTAACATACATAGATCGTAGCTTCTGCGGCGACACCGGCACTCCTGCGTATTTCTCAAATTCCGAAATCACTCGCTGGGTCAGATTAGCCCTGCCTTGGGGCTTTCCCGGGGCAGTCTTCTTGCGCTGATTAGTTGTGACAAATAGGACTTTATGGTTTGGACTAAATAGCGGCCTATACTCTCGAATCCAGAGATCGAGGTAGTGGTAAAAGCCCAAATTGTTGCCCAGGGGAGTATCTGGCACCTCTATCCAACTCTCCCCATAAAACTTTGCAGTTTTATAATCGTCTTTAGCTAGATAGATGTACCATCGCGGCTCTATTCCAAGGGGTAATCGCTGGGCTGGGGTAAACAGACCTCCCTCCAAGCGGCCCAGCAGCAGCGTGCGGTCCATCTCCAGTTCTCGCACTGTACGATTGCGATCTGGCGGCAACACAATAAAAAAGCCAATGATCAGGAAACGCTGCAAGTCGCGACCGACCCTCTTTAAAGACCGCTTAGGCTGTCCCTTCTTTTTGCCAATGATGTAACGAGACTGCTCGTACTGAGCTATAACCGTGTCCACAGCCTGCCGCATTTGCAGCAACACCTGCACCGCTTCTTCCCAAGGAATACTACGTGAGGCATAGTCAATTACCGGCGGAGCCGCCTTCTCCGCCTTGCATCGCTCTTGGTAAATCTGCCGAAGTCGTCGAATTACCGGTACACAGTTCAACTCCAAGCCTTGGTTTAACCCTAATCGCTCTATCTCTGCACGATAGACAAACTTAGCCACAGCCAACAAAGCTTGAGCGATCACCCGCTGCGTTGAGAGTGAACCGGCATGGAAGTCAAAATAGTGATTGAGCAACGCAGAAGCCTCGCTTGCCGCCTCGGCCCCTGCGTCATGCAGGCGATTCTGCTCAAGAAAGCGCTGAACAGCCGTTAACTCCGCATCGTTTGGCGACAGCGGCACCAAACGAATCAATCGACTAAACGTCAGGGACTCCAGCGGTTCTCCCTCGATGTGGTGTAGCCAGCCCAGCAAGCGGTTGAGATTACCTACAAAGCAGTTATAGCTGGCAGGCCGTAGATTTAACCCCAGTGGGCTGCAACCAAACACTTCAAAGGCCTCGAAGTCAGCCCTCAATGCAGGTGGCCACTGCTGTGGCTGGAGACCATAACGCCCCTTGTGGTGAATTTGCTTGGGGGGCTTGGTCTGCTGTCGTTCCTGGGTTTCTACGAGAGCCACGGCCTTCGCCAATCGCTGCTCCTGCATCCAGTCGAGAAAGCGCCGTAGCTGGTATCGGTTTGTCTTCCGAATTCCCTCTGCAGTCTGAAGCGAATCAAACACCTGCCGCTGTACCTCAGGTAGCGTAGCTACCAGTTCGACAGACACACCGTCTAAAAAGCTTAGCGCCGCTGCTTGCTCTGCTGCTGTCATCCGCTTGCCCTTCTGTGCCGGACCTCCAAGCCCCGGCACCGTGAACTTCAACACTGCCATTCGAGCTAAGTTCACACTATTGCTTGACGCCTCAAGATCAGTAGCTAGTGCCTGGCCATAAGCCCGAAACGCCTCTCCCAAGGTCGGAAAAACAACACTATCCCAAGTAGCCATGCTGAACCTCCTACTAAATTTGGTGTCCCACTCAATTAGCCACCGTCTCTTGGCACGATCGCTTTAACTGCTGTATCAACTGCCGTAGCTGACTATCAGATAGGCGGCGATAGTCCACCCATCCCCCTGCAGTGAAGGGGAATGCCGTCTCTGCTGCATCGGGTTGAGCGCTTTGCCCAGCCATAAGTTGCTGATGCAAGGTCAAAATCGGCTGCATTTTGCTGACCTTGTCTTGGTGGTCGTAGTAAGAGCGCTGGGTAGCGCGGCTGTGATGCATCGCGGCAGCGGCAGCTTCCAACTCCGCCTCCGAGGCTCCCACCTGGTTCAAGTACGTGACAAACATACTGCGCAGGGTTTGCGGTGGAATCGACATTGCCGCATATCTCGAAAATGCCCCTTTGACATAGTTGTGAATGGCTACTCGGTTAACTGGGTCCCCCGCCCACACCCGGTCTCGTTGGGTAAGAGTCTTTACGAACAGCACGTCATGGTCTGGCTGAAACACAAGCCGATCCTCTGTGATCCAACGAACCAAGTAGTCATAGAAGCAGCGTCCTTGCCCCAGGGGAACGTTCGGCACCAGGCCCCACGACTCGCCGTAGGTTGCCCCCGTCTTGTACTGGTTAGCCTTCAAGCGGATGTACCAAGTCGCTGCTTTGGGGTCGGCCATCCGCTCGATGGGTACAAACTCTCCCGACTCAAATGTCCCTTGAATCAAGCTCTTGCCGATCTCTAACGTCTCAATGCCTTGCACCCGATCCGGTGGCAGTGCGACAAAGAAAAGCAAAATCAGAAGGCTCAATACGGATTTTGAGGAGCTAGTTCAACAAGGTCTCCAATAGGTTGCCCAGCAGTGCCTTGCCTCGCTTACG